>CAMBHS010000037.1 GCA_945867235.1 Akkermansia muciniphila | reverse complement strand
ACCTCGTTGTAATTCGTAAGGTAAGCATGAACCGCCGCTTCAGATTTCGCGACTTTCAGTCTTGAATCCTCAACCTGGTTTGTCAGCCATGTCACCGCGTCAACCGACGCCTGGCTTTTTTGAGCTAAATTATTGGTAATAAAGGTCGTTGCAATTGCGTTAGCAATCTTCGCAGCACTTAGAGGGTTCGAGTGCTCCACTTTCACATCAACCAACCGGCTAAGGCGAACAGGAGTAATTGTAATATCCTGATTTAGTGCCAAAGCAATATCGGATGAGTTCGTGTAACGCGAGTCGTCCTTCAGGTGGAGATTCATTGCCACTTTTTGCAGTATAGAATAGCTCTGAAGGTTTTTGTATTGGGTGTTAAGGTAGTCTATTTCACGGCCGTCCATCGAAAACGCGTCCTTCATGTTAAGGATATTTTCGGATTCCCGGTTGATTTGAATTCGAGCCGTGGCTGAATATATTTTCGTCGCCCGAGCCAAATAGATAGCCGTCAATAAAAGGGTTAAAAGGAAGACAGAAATCACTAACCATCGGCGCTCCAGCAAAATTTGCCAATAGCGGCGTAAATCGATTTCTTGAAGCGGATTCTGGAATTCTTCGCTGGGTTGGTCTGGATTTGGGATCATGTTGGAGGGACGATTAGAAAACTCGTTCTGAAACTTCTATTAAATCACCGGGCTCGACATAAATAATCTTTTCTGGATCAATAATTTTCTTAAGCTCTTCCAAGCTTAAAGTTTGAGTTTTCCCAGCGCGGGTAAATTTAATCTTATTTTCGTTGGCAAACTTAGTCATTCCTCCGGCACGTGCGATCACCTCCACAATATTGAGCTTCTGTTCGCCCGGGAGGGGGACGGCACCGGGTTTGGTTACAGATCCCAAAACGGTTGCTTCCCGACTTCGATAATCTTTGACGGAAACCATGACCGTCGGATCGACAAGGTAATCACGATCCAAAAGTTCCCGCAAAATAAGTTCCACCTCCGAAGCTGTTTTTCCGTTGACCTGGACGTTCGTCAGCCATGCAAATGTGATCGTGCCGCCGCTGCTGACTCGAACCTCGCGATTCAAATCTTTTTCACCGACCACATCTATAATAATATTGTCCAGTGGGCTAATTTTGTAATCAGCATTCACCTCCCCGTAAGAAGATGTCTGTAAAATCCCAAGTTGCAAGAGGCCCAAACCGACACCGAAAAACTTCGTCCAAACTCTAGTTTTCATGAATCAAAAACCTATTTTCATCCCCAGACTAATCCGATTCTGGTCGTAGTCAATTAATGACTCGTAATCGCTTCCGAATTTATTGAAATCGTAACCCAGAGATGTGGTGAACCAAGGCTTATAACTGTAGGAAAGGATAACCCCCGCACGGAAATATTGATCATTCCTTAATGGGTAGGGCTTGTTGGGTTCAAAGGAATTGATCATGTAACTCAGATTAAACTGGGCCCGTAATTTCTCAGCAGATCCAATTTTCTGGGAATAGTTAAAATTAGCAGAATCCATCGTGTAAACTGCGGGGGGCAATTCCATGGAAACCTCTTGGCTACGCTGGTAACTCAGAGTCGCTACGGATCGTTCCGTTAGGTAGTAGGAAACATCCATCTCGACCACCGGTGCCCCTGTATCTTCGATACCAAAGGTTCGGGTTTCATACCCAATCTTCGCGGATCCTGTAATTTTATCTGTAAACTCACCACGAACACCTAAAAACCCGCCAATGAATTCTGCTTCTAGAGTCTCTTTGCGTGCATTATTCGCCTCAAGAGAAGTTTGACCGTAATACAACTCGCCGAAGAAACTGGTTTGGGACAATGCTTTCAAAGAAAAACCCGCCGTCCCTCCGTAAGTCGTCGAATCGAATAACGACTGCCCATTTTTTCCCCAATCCGTCATGCTGAAATTGCCTGCAAGATAGGTTTTGGTTTTTTCCGTGACCTGGTAACCCACCGTATAACGATCTGAAAGAACGAGGCGATCGACGAGAACTCCGGAAAGTGAGCTATATCCCCCGCCAAGAATAGTCGATAAGAAATCTACTTGATCCCGTCCATCTACAGAAAAACGTCCCCCTTGGTATCGCAACCCCGAAAGAACCCGATCTTGCCCTGCATTCAGGTAATCTGCTTCTGCGTAAAGCAATTCATCGTGGAGGTAGCTAATGGTAATTAAATTCCCCCCCAACTGACCCAGTTGAAGTTTCAACCCTGGGGTTACTGTGGTTACAAAATCTCCAACGATATCTTTGTCACGAAACAAAATGTTGTTGTTAAAGGTCTCATTCAACTCCAATAGCGGACGCAGCGTGAGAGGGCCTATATCGTAAACCAAGAGATCACTGGCCTCCATGGCGTGGGAGTTGCCACAAACCGAAAGGCTTAACAATGCTCCCAAGGAGGTGGCTCGTCGCAGGATGTTCATGGAGAATGAATTGCAATTGATTCCGAATTCATGATGCGGGAACTTTTCAAGGTCAGATTTGTTGTTAGGCGTGTCGAATCTTATGACCACAATGATCTCATGCAACCAGTTTGTCGTAGTTATTTCAAGGCAAGTTTTGCGATTTAGAAAGAGCCAATGGATAAATTTTGTGGGACCTAATAATACTTGGAGAGTTTCCGTGACCTCGAAACCGCGTTTGACTCGATGATGAACTGGCTTTACTTTGTTTTGGCATGTTGGCTGATATTCGGAATTCAAATACCAACTCCGCCTCAAACTTTCCGCCGTATAATTCGGTTGAAGCTTGGAGCGGCATTATGGGTCCAGTGGAGCCATTCCTGAGTCGCGTCATTTTGGCGCTCTCCAAACAGGTCGCTGAATTTCATCCCTCAATCCGCGAATACGCTGCATACGCGTTGTCGAGCCAAGGTAAACAGATCCGGCCTGCGTTGGTAGCTTTGAGTGGTCGCGTATTTGCACCTGTTTCCGATGCCTTGGTAGAGGTTGCTGTTGTGATCGAAATGGTGCATTTGGCTACCCTTGTGCATGACGACGTCATGGATGAGGCGGATCTTCGACGATCCCGCCCTACTCTGGCGGCCAAGTGGGGGAATGGATTATCGGTATTGGTTGGTGATTGTCTTTTTGCTCAGGCTCTCCGGCTCGCGGCGAGTTTTACGACGCCTGAGATTTGTAGGGCTGTGGCCTCGTCCACCAATACTGTCTGCACAGGGGAAATCATCCAAACCCAACAACGGCATAATTTCAGCATCAGCGATGAAGAATACCTACTCGTGCTCGGTATGAAAACCGGTGAACTTTTCGCACTTTCCTGCGAAATGGGGGCACACCTTGCGGGAGCCAGCCCGAGTCAACGATCCGCGTTGCGGAACTTTGGAATGGCCTTAGGAACTGCTTACCAAATATACGATGATTGTTTGGATTTGTTCGGCAATGAAGTGATGACTGGCAAGTCTCTGGGGAATGATCTGGCTGGGGGCAAGCCTACTTGGCCTATTTTGGCAGCGTTAGGGAAAGGAACCCGATTCGAAAAAGAGCAACTTTTGGAACGCTTAGAAAACTGGAGCAATGATTTTTTACCAGAAACAATTGAACTTTTACACCGCCACGGTGTCTTAAACAGTGCACAATGTTTGATAAAAAAATACTTGGATCAGGGATTGGCTCATTTACAGGTCTTGCCCTCAAATGCTACAGCGACTGGGTTGTTGCGTGGACTGTGTGAATTTTTATCCCAACAATCATCCGCATTAGGGGGAGTTAGGGAACCGATTTTTCAGCGATAAAGTAAATTCAAGTCCAAGGATTTGGGTGTATGAAAACAGGTTAGCGAAGTTCGTTCTAGGAAAACCCTATGATGCAAACGACGACCGCTGCGGTTATTCTGACTGAGGTTCCTGTCAATCAGGAATCTGATATCTTATTGGTGCGCAAAGCCCAAGGCGGTGACATCTGTGCCTATGATGATCTTATCCGACGGCATCAAGGACGGATTTATGCCACTCTGTATCATATGACATCCAATCATGAGGATGCGAATGATCTGGTTCAGGAAACATTTATCAAAGCCTACCAAGCTCTAGGGAACTTCAAGGGAGATTCCAGTTTTTTTACATGGATTTATCGCATCGCGGTCAACAAAACCCTTAATTTCCTCAAGCAACGCAAAAACCGGGTGCAAATGAGCCTGAATGATCTGGATTTCAATGCAGAGCATGATCCCGATTTAATCGCCCTGATTTGTGAAAAAACTCCGCACCATGAAGCTAATTTGGCGGAGCTTCAAGAAAAGTTGAACGCTGGAATGCGTAAATTGTCAGAAACTCATCGACTGGTGATGACGTTGCATGATGTCCAAGGGCTCACGCACGAGGAAATTGGTAAAATCATGGATTGCAACACGGGGACGGTACGTTCACGGTTGTTTTACGCTCGTCAACAGATGAAGAGTTATTTGGCTGAGTATTTGGGAACATGAGCAATAGACCTCCAGAGGAGTTTGATGAGTTGCAAAGACTGCTCAAGTTGAAGCGCCATGAACAGCCCCCTCCTGGTTATTTAAGCCATCTTCCCAACCGGATATTACTGCGAATCCAGCAGGAGGAACTTCGTCAGGAATCAGGATGGTGGCAGTGGTTTGTGGATCGTTTTGATGCAAAGCCGATGCTGGTTTGTCTTTATGGATTAGTGGTTTCCAGTCTTTTGGTATTGGGTTTTCAGGTTTCTCAAATGATGCAAAATGAGACTCTACCCCATGCCACAGCTCAGACCAGTTGGCTGGCTGCCTCGCCCGATGCTTTGACGGTGTTACCGTTTCCTTTTCTACAATCACATTTTGCGAACCCAGCCGGTTTGTACAATTATTTGAGCACCGAACCTGCTGTTCCCAAACATCAAGAGGTTGGGACGATCCGTTGGAACCCGGGGCACGGGCGAACTTCACCCGTGAGTTATAAAGAATAACGGAGTTGCCGGAATTAACTTGGGTCTGAGGCTAGCAGTAAATCTTGAAGTTGCTGTGAGGAGATCGGGGTGGTCGCCCCCGGAGTGGCGGCAACAAGTGCACCCATTGCATTTCCTTTTCGGCAAGCATCATACAAGGATTCGCCTCTCGAATAAGCATCCAAAAATGCAGCCGTAAATCCATCTCCTGACCCGCAGGTATCAATTACTTCGACCGAAAAACCAGGCACATTAACAGGATCTAAACCTTGTTGAGCCGCGATTACGCCCTGCCCTCCTAAGGTAATCAGGCAAACCTCCAACTCGAATTTTCGCACCAATTCTTGAGCCATTTGCATTTCATCTAACTGCGGCCAACCTAGAACCGCTTTTATATAATGAGCTTCTTGCAGATTGAGTTTTAGAATGTCCGCAAATGCCAGTGATTCGGGGACGCATTCTGGGGTAAAACAGGCGGGACGAAGGTTAAGATCAAGAACCCTAATTCCAGTGGTGTCGGCTAATAACGCTCTCAATGTTGCGCGGCTGATGTCGCTCCTTTGCACCAAGGAACCGAAACAAAAAAAATCGGCGGCACGAACGGCTTCGCTTAATTCAGGAGTCCGGGTTATGTAGTCGTAAGCGACATTCGGTATGATTGAAAACACCGGAGACCCATCGGGTTGAATCTGCACTTGGGCTGTTCCTGTAGGGAACTTTTCATCAACGGCAACACTTCCGATATCCACGCCTCGCGTTTTCAGTTGAAGGAGGGCTTCTGCGCCTAAGCCATCCTGGCCAACGCGACTTACCAAGGTGACCCGGTGCCCCAGTGATTGCATACGAATGGCGAAATTTGCCGGAGCCCCGCCCATCACTCGCCCTGAGGGCAGGATATCCCAAATAATTTCGCCGAATGCGATGACTTGTTTAGAATTCAAGACTTGCAGCTTCGATGAGTTTTCAAATTGCGCCAAGGCGATAATCTCTCCCGGTGTTCCCTCATCAAAAGGATCCGTAAGATTGACCTCGTTTTTAACGGAGAAAAACGCCTGACGCTAAACCTTTGTCAAGATACGAAACTTCTTTATCATTCGATATTACCTGATCACAAGACTTCCCGATATGAATCGAGCAATCCACACACTTTCACGACGTGATTTTTTGCGGAGAGGAGGTTTGTTATTGGGTGGGGCATTGATTTTTGGATCACGGGAAATGCATGCGGTTGGAACTCAAGATAAAATCCGGCCTCCTCGCGGATGGATTGGTTTTACTGAATTTCGGACAGACCGTGCAGGCGGACGGCAGGCCAACGTGATCACCATGCGAGCAACTCTTGTGCGAACGGATGGAAGTGGTCACCGTCGATTAGGCGAAAGGCATACTCGTAAACCGAATACTTGGACACAGTTTGCCGGGTGGTCTCCTGATGGTCGGCAGGCGATCATCGGATGCGGATGGGAAAGTCCTGAGAATGCCAAGTGGGAAGAAGATCATAAAACTTTCCGCTTCAATGCAACGGGATGGTTGTATGACACAGTCCTAGTTAATCTGACGACTGGTAAAACGAATCCAGTCACTGCCGTTGAACGCGTGAGCTTTTACAACACTGGGGTATTTTTTTGGCCGAACGACCCCAATCGACTCGGATTTCAGGCTTTGATCCAAGGAGATTCTCATCCCTTTAGCATGGATCTCGACGGGAGAAATAAAAAGGATCTCACGGCTGATTCTAAGGAATTTTCATACGGGTTTCATGCCTCCCCAGATGGGAAACAGATTGCCTATCACAAAAATTACCAAATTTTTATCGCGGATGCGGATGGAACCAACGCGAGGCGGGTCGAAACTAACCAACCCTTTAATTTCGTTCCCCAATGGTCGCCCGACGGAGAGTGGCTATTATTTGTTTCAGGCGAGCATTACAATTGTCATCCACACATCGTGCGTCGAAACGGGAAAGAACTGCGAAAAATAGCGGATCGTGGTGGCTACCGAGGGGTGATGACAATTTTTGATGTGCCCGATTTTCATGGCGGGAGCAGCGATGTGCCGATCTGGTCTCCGGATGGAAAGTGGGTTTACTACTCTGCAAAAATAAGGGAAAGCATCGAAATTATGCGAGTGTCGATCCTCGGGAAGGTTGAACAATTAACTAGCACACCAGGGAGCCACCACAATTATCATCCCCAATTTTCCCCCGATGGAGGTTGGTTAGTATTTGGATCTGATCGCACTGGGGTTCGCCAACTCTTTATCATGAATGCTGAAGGTGGCAGTATTTCCGTTATTACCCATTGCAAGCCCGGTCGGGGTGCCATGTGGCCCCATTGGAAACCACGAAAGTGATCCAAAAAAGGAGAAAAATATCCAGCTAACCCGTTTGCTTGCCTCATTCGCAACACAGCCGATTCAGATTTATATTGTCCCATGGCTAAATCTCGTTCTCGCCTTTTTTTGAATAAAGCATGAAGATGTGAAATCAAAATACTACCGAGAAACTGCATGAACTTTTTTACCATGATCCGTTGTATTCTCCTTGGAATCTTTGTCTGGGTCAGGAGTGCGTCTGGGGCAGACGACAAACCTCAGGAAAAACCGATATTCAGCGACAAAAAACTGGAGGCAGCGGTTCGAAAGCACGTTTTTGAAAAGCGCGATAATGACAAACCATTGACGGAAGCGGATGTTTCCAATCTTTCGACGGTTCAGGCTTCCGGTTACGGCATTACAAATCTCGCCGGTCTAGAAAAATGTGTGGCCTTAGCTTCTCTGGATTTGGCGAGTAATAAGGTTTCTGACCTTTCTGCATTGAAAGGAATGAACCGGCTTCAATACCTTAATGTTTCGGATAACCAGATCGAATCGGTAGCACCACTCGGGCAAATCCCAGCATTACAGTATATCGAACTGAGCAGGAACCGGGTGAAAGATGTGAGTGCCTTAACCGTTCTGACGAATTTAGCATCGCTGTATCTCTCAGCGAATCAGTTGGTGGAACTCAAGCCCGTGCTGCAACTTCCACGTCTGGCCACGCTGTATGCAGACCATAATAAAGTGCAATCGATAGATGGAATTCATCAACTTCGTTCGCTGTTCAGCCTTTCACTTTCTGGCAACCAAATCTCAGATTTGGCACCGCTTATTGGATTAAGCAACATGTATAATCTCTTCCTTGAAAACAACCAAATCAAGGATTTGAAGCCTCTGGTAGATCTTGCTAAATCGGACAAAAGCCAACGGTTTGCTCCATTTTTGAATGTTTACCTGAAGGGCAATCCGCTTTCCTCCAAAGCCAAAGGGGAACAAGTGGGGGCACTGAAAAAAATCGGAACCCGCATTCATAAGTAATGATTCCGTGGCCTTCGAGATCGAAATCCCGTCGGCATTAGACCACATCCTCAGCCAGACTCTTGCGGTCACTCAAGTCTACCTTGTGGGTGGATGTGTCCGAGATACCTTGCTAGGATTACCTGCCAAAGATTTCGATCTGGAGGTTTTTGGGCTGACCTATACCCAACTCCTTGAGGCTTTGAAGCCTTGGGGCAGAACCGACCTTGTGGGACACTCGTTCGGTGTAGTGAAATTAACAGTAGGTGAGAATGAAACTTACGATTTTTGTATCGCTCGCCGAGATTCTAAAAAAGGTGGGGGACATAAAGGATTCACGATCGATTTTGACCCGTCCATTACGCCCATGGAAGCGGCTTCACGAAGAGATTTCACCATCAATTCATTGATGTATGATCCATACCGGCATGAATTGCTGGATTTTTTTGGAGGCAGGGCAGACCTCCGTGCGGGCATCTTGCGCCACACGAGTTCGGCCTTCACGGAAGACCCGTTGAGAGTTTTACGCGGCATGCAATTTGCCGCGCGATTCAATCTCACTGGGGCACCCGAGACGTTGGAACTCTGCCGATCGATGATCCAAGACTACACAGAACTTCCACTGGAGCGCATTGCATCGGAATGGGAAAAATGGGCCGCAAAATCGACGAAACCATCGCGTGGTTTGGAGTGGCTAAGGGACAGTGGGTGGATTCAGCATTATCCAGAAATCTCCACGCTATTGGGAACTCCTCAAGATATGGAATGGCATCCGGAAGGTGATGTTTTCACTCACACAGGTCATTGCTGCGATGCTTTGGTGCAATTGGACGGCTGGAAAAAAGCATCGATGGAGGATCGCATGACCTATATGTGTGCCGTCCTTGCCCATGATTTTGGAAAACCAGCAACCACCGTAGAGGTCTGTCGCGAGGGTCGCCAACGCATCATTTCTCCAGGTCACGAAACTGTCGGGGTTTCATCGGCGGCAATATTTCTCGAACGAATTAACATGCCCGCAGCGGTGCGTGAGCGAGTGTTGCCTCTTGTTGCGAATCATATGGTATCGGGAAATCATTGGACGGAAAGAGCGGTGCGACGGTTGGCTCATCGATTGCACCCGGACAATATTGAAGGGCTTTGTTTGATCATGACCGCAGATGCCTCGGGGAGGCCACCACTCCCTGCATTCTGCCCGTCCACGGTCATTGAATTGCAACGAATGGCTGTGCAATTGTCAGTGCGGCACGCGCCGCCTGTCCCGATTTTGATGGGAAGACACTTATTGGAAAGTGGATGGAGCCCCGGTCGTGAAATGGGAAAAATATTACATCTCGCCTACCAGGCTCAGTTGGAGGGGCACTTCCACGATCTCTCAGAAGCGATGAATTGGGTCGCCCTCCAAAATCCATGACGGCTGATCATAGGTCGAGAAGATCACTACGCAACAAAAATGGGATCGTAAATCTTTTCTGAATTGTGCTTACGCAGAAGATTGACGAATTCTAATAGTCCGCGTTTTTCAAAATTCCCCATGGAGTAATGAATATGGTGACCTAGGTAAGCCTTTCGAAACTCAATATCATACTCGTCGCGTTCTTGGATAATCTGATCGAGTGCTGCGAGTCCGGAGTCCCGTGCTGCCTTGAGTTGCTTCCGCAAAAGTGAATGATCTATTTCTTGCCGGAGAGCCCAAACTGCAAACACGAATGGCAAGTGGGTTAATTCGAACCAAGCTGTGCCTAAGTCCCAGAGTGTGTGCACCGGATTGGAATAAAGAAAATCAATCGCTGGATTTCCAATCAACAACACGGCGTCGTAATGGTGCGCTGAGGTATAATTGGGCAACGGCACAAATGTGGGATGCAATCCACGTTCGGCAAGTAGAATGCTGAGCAAGTTGACACTCGTCAAAGAAGCCGTATCGCACCAGATGGTTTCTATGGCCTCAAGAGGTTGCCGATGCGCTAGAAATACACTCTGAACCTTACCGCAACTGGCGACAGCTATTCCGTCGAGAATGACATAACCCGGGTGAAATAAAACTTCTGTGACACTCACCAAGGCGGCATCTAGTTTTCCGTCACGCAATTTTTCAGCAAGTAGGGAAGGAGGCAGGAACTCGATCTTCCCCTCGAGACCACGGGTAAGCGGCACAGCATTCAGGTATGGAACTGAGCCGATGCGTATAGGTTGGATTAATGGTTTCAATCGACGGAAGGAACGGGGTTCAACGCCTGTCCTTCACCGAAATGTGTGAGAGGTATTTGAAAAATTTCTGACAATAATTCACTCGCTCCTCATGCCGTGGCTAGGTTTTGTTCCAGCAATCCATTTGGAGTTACTCTGGACTCAGGAGGGACAGTGGAACTTTCGGAATGAACCCGAATAGGCTGGTAAAAGGTATCTCGCTGCACCGCCAATTGTCCCGTTTCACGGATGGCTTTAATCATCTCTGCCTCGGATTGTAATTGAGGTGAGTTGGCTCCGGCCATGTGAAAAATATGTTCTTCAATAATCGTGCCGTGAAGATCGTCAGCTCCATGGCTCAGTGCTACTTGTGCCAATTTCATTCCCAATCCAACCCAATACGCCGTGATGTGGTCGAAGTTGTCCAAGTAAGCTCGGCTGACGGCAATTGTCTTTAGTGAATCGAATCCTGTAGGCGAATGCTTAACTTCCAATTGGTTGTTATCAGGCTGATAGGGCAACGGAATAAATCCGACGAAACCATGAGTTTCATCCTGCAAATCCCGCAATTGCCGCAAATGATCGACACGATCCTCCAAGCTTTCGACGTGACCATAAAGCATTGTGCAGGTACTCTTTTGCCCCATGTTGTGCCACGTTCGGTGAACATCTAAAAATTCGGCAGCGGATTCTTTACCCTTCGCGATTCGGGATCGAACCTCGGGTTGAAAAATTTCCGCACCACCACCGGTGAGGGCGTTCAATCCAGCTTCATGAAGTTGTGCCAACGTATCGCCGACGGTTTGTTTGGACAACCAGGCAAGATGAAGAATTTCGATCGCGGTGAAACACTTTAATTGCAACTTTCCATCGAGAGCCTTGAGGGCTTTTAGGAATCCGAGGTAATAATCGAAAGGCAGGTTCGGGTGTAACCCGCCCACGATATGCAATTCCGTGATTCCCAACGCGAGTGCCTCCTGTGCTTTCTTAACCATGTCATCGACGCTGAGTTGAAAACCATCGGCACTGCGCTTCTTACGGCTGAACGCGCAAAACTGGCAACTGAGGATGCAGTAATTGGAATAGTTGATGTAACGATTGACGATATAGCTGGTGCGATTTCCAACCTTGCGTTGGCGTGCGAAATCCCCCAAAGCTGCGACGGCATGCAGATCATTCGATTGCCACATGCGCAAGGCATCATTTTCGGTCAATCGGACTCCGTTAGACAACTTGTCGTAAAGCTCACGTAATGAGCTATGATGGAGTGCTACATGCATGATTTTGGCGACCTACCATTTCCATGTTCGACGTAACCCCGGAAAAAGTACGGACACCACGGTCGAGATCAAAAAGACGATACTTATTAAGGCATTCAAACGGAAAAACGCGATATTAATCCATTTCAAACTACGACGTCGAGCCAACCAGTGTTCGACGACGAGGCTTCCGAGAATGATCACCAGACCGATTAAATAAGAAAAGCGGAAGCCACAGATCAATCCGAACAAGACTAACAAACCCCATGAGACTAGGTGGGCAAGAAAAGCGAACTGAAGCGCATTGTTCACTCCCCACCTGACTACCAGAGAATGCAGGCCATGGCCTCGATCAAACTCATAATCCTGTGTCGAATAGATGATATCGAAGCCCATCAACCACAGGACAACAGCCAACGCCAGCACGATAGGCGCGAACGCGAACGATCCTTGGACGGCCAACCAAGCCCCTAATGGAGCCAGTCCTAAGGCAATCCCTAGGTAAACATGAGTAAAATCAGTGAATCTTTTGGTGAATGAATAAAAGCAGACTGCGATTAACGCCACTGGGGACAGGGCAAAACACAGGTTATTGATGAAAAAAGTGGTGACTAGAAATGCACCCGCGCTCAAGCCGAAAAGGGTCCATGCACCGAGCAAGGAAATTGTCCCCATGGGTATATGACGTTGGGAGGTTCGGGGATTCTTGGCATCGTAATGACGATCCACGATTCGATTGAAAGTCATGGCACAAGTTCGCGCGGTGACCATCGCTCCAAGAATTAGGAGAAAAACCCGCCAACCCGGCCAACCCTGATTCTCACGAGCAGCGACCACCATCGCCGCTAGAGCAAATGGAAGCGCAAAAATGGTATGAGAGATTTTAACGAAATCACCCCACTTGCCTGCGGTAGTGAAAATACTCATAGGAGAGGATCCATTCAAAGTCCGAGTGCCCTTTGTCGATAAGCTTCGTCGGGACGTGCCCCAATTCTTTGGATCTCGTGCGAAGGCATGAAAACTGGACCCCCCAAAGAAGCGGCACCCACAAAAATTTCAGCTGCTTTCGAAGCCATCAAAAGAC
Source organism: Akkermansia muciniphila (assembly GCA_945867235.1). Classification (GTDB taxonomy): domain Bacteria; phylum Verrucomicrobiota; class Verrucomicrobiia; order Limisphaerales; family SXQI01; genus SXQI01. The sequence continues at coordinate 9,782 of CAMBHS010000037.1, read as the reverse complement.
AACTTAATACCGCAGCGGGACTGGCTCCGAGAGCGATGATGCCATGATTCTGCAAAAGGATGAGACGCGGGGCTTGCGCATGGATGCGGATAAAATGAAGCGTTCGATCTCGGATCGCATGAGCTAGGGGTAAGCCTGGATCTACATAGGGAACGAGCACTGAAGCGGGGCCGCAACAAACCACCTCGTCGGGAAAAATTCGCCGGTCGGCAAAATCTTGAGCACGCGGAGAACAAAGTATTTGGTTCGCACTCGTGGGATGACAATGCCCCACAAACTCAACTCCTTCGAGCCCTAAAAGCCATGCGTGAAAAACAGCTTCGCAACTTGGACGCCGACCTAAACCTTCGACACGAGCCTGCATCAGCTTTTGCTCGATTTCCGAGTCATTGAGATGTTCGGTGTCCAACATGGATAAAATATGTTGGGTATCGCAAACGGTAATATCTGAGGCAGTGAGAGTGGCAAGACACGAACCACTTGCTTTCACTCCAAATTGACCCAGCCCGAGACGACATGAAGTATTACCTTCAGCCAAAATTGAAAGATTTCGATTTGCTTGACCTATGTCACGGGAAAGTTGGACAAGTCTGGTCAGACGCTCCTGATCAATGGGGGATTGGAGTTTGGTAATACTCATTCTAAATTCACAGTTCCACAAAGGTGAACCTCAAGTCCTAATTCCTTCATGGCGGCAGCTTTGATTCGACAACCGCGATGAGCCTGTTTTTCGTTCGGGGTGTAAACGACTTGAATATGATTTGATTTGTGGCGCGCCATCATCTGGTCTCGCGATATCCCTTTCAGCACCGCGTGCATGATGGGCCACTGGGGAGTTGTTTCCTTCCAGCGTCTGTTGGTTTCCTTCGATGACAACGCAACTACTTGGGCGACTCCTAAATCACAGTGCAGTTTTCCATTCATCACAAATACGCGGCTCCAAACAATATGTCCGGGTTTGGAAACGCCCTTGACGGTGCCGCCTCCTAATCGGAAATACATCGCGGGCTGCCGCTCACTCGAGGTTCCCTTGTAACCACCAATGAAATGTGCAGGCGGGGCTGCTCCTGAGATCAGGAACACCCAAACATAATCATCCACACCGTCCCCCTTGTGGTGCTGACCCCAGCGTAGATCGTGCAAGGTGTTTTCAGGTGGAAATCCTAACTCGCGCCAAAGTCGGTAAGTCAAAAGTCCGTCCAGACCTGCGCATTCATCAACTTCATTGAAGTGCGGTAAGGCCTCGTCTTCAAACAATACTCTTTCGTTAAGCGCACATTTCACCGGGGGACGATCCACATTATTCAATAGGCCTTCGACTAAATCGCTGGCTGGTGCGAGATCCTTTAACCCTTGTTGGTATTGAATACCGACAGTGGCACAGCCAAATTCGTCGGCAATTCGCACCGTAGCGATATACATTTTGCACTGTTGCAGGAGTTGGTTTTCAGTCAGGTCGGTTTCCTCATTGGGACCTGTTTTGAAAGACATCCCCTTTCGTCGCAACCAGAGCAAAACTTCACTCGCCTCGGCATCCGACACCAACTGCATCTGTGCAAATAAGGATGATTGACTCAATCGCTCCTTAAACAAACCAGTTGGGTGCAATAATTCATCTGGGATAATGGCGTTGAACATTCCCATGCATCCTTCATCAAATACGCCCATGATGGCCTTCTGCTGGCGAAGTTGCCTTGCCACTTTTTGGCCTTGTTGAATATCTGCGCGAGGAAGTTTAAGAAGCGAAAGATCACGAACGTGAGATTGATCATGCTCCACGATTCCTTCCTCCAACCATCGACGTAACCCTTGAATAAAAAAAATGTCAGTAAAGCGTTGGCTCCAGAGGGTGCTGTAGGCGATTCCCGCCTTCGTCATAGAGCCATTTAGGTTCAGCATTCCAACTAACCCAGGCCAAGTTCCACTCCAATTAGCAATCGTAAGAATTGGACCTCGATGAGTGAGCAAACCGTGGAGTAAGTGGTGGCTATACTGCCAGACCGCCTCCGCAACGATTAACGGCGCATCAGGATCGAGCTTTCTGAAGATTTCCATCCCCATTTTTTGCGAATCGATAAACCCATGAAGCTTGGTCGTGTCATACCCATGCGCACGCAATACCTCCCTACCCTGCGACTCGATCGCCCGTGTTAACACGGCTTCCATCTCGCTCTGTGCGGGCCAACATTTTTGATTGGCTGAAAGGCGTAAATCGCCATTGGCCATTAAATAAATCGGCTTTTTCGTTCCAGTGTTCATTACTTAGATGGAAGCTTAACTTGCCTACAGGGATGGCTGCAAATGGCAATTTACATTCTAATCAATTGCCGATGAATTCTTGCAGGGAACTAGGTTGAATGCCTGTCCCTAAAAAACGAAAAAGGCGCAAGTGTAACACTTGCGCCTCTTGGAAATAACCAAATTATTTTTGGCGGCGGCGATAAGCGGCGATGCCGAGACCCAAAAGTCCAGAACCAAGCAGAGCTAAAGAGGTCGGCTCGGGTACGGCAGTAACTTGAGCCCCGAAATTGTCTACGAGACCGGGCGTTGACATCAACTCCCAGGTTCCCGATGTGTTGACCCAGAAATCATCAACGCTGGAGCCCACAGTAGGAGCATTGTAATGCAGCAATCCGGCTTTTTCGGAACCTGAAAGCCCTGAAAAGCTCACCGCCCAAGTGAAATTATCACCCACTGGAGTAGACAGACCAGAAGCGGTCACGGTGTGAAAACCAGAGGTTAGACCAAACGAACCACTGTCGTAGAGGAGAGTCCCAGGTTTTCCATTGGAACCATCATTGGAATAGAACTTGAGAGCCCCTGTTTCGTTGCCGCTCACGGCAAATGACATATAATACTCAAACTTGAATTCTGTCAGCGTTCGGTCAGTGCCACCCAACGTTATTTGATCGCCCACCGATCCGTTTCCTAGGTCGGTGAAGTTGCCCAGATAATTCGCAGTATTGTCATAGACAACACTAGCCAATGCTTGGGATGTAGCCACAAAACTGAATGCCGCAGCAAATAAGCCTATGGATTGTTTCAATGCAAACTTTGGTTTCATTTTTCCTCTTAGAATGGGTTGTCGCAACCGCGTTTATTATTCTAACACCAACTTCTAGAGCCGATGATTCCACTACTCCTCACCGAAGTCAAACTTTTTATTTAAAAATACGAACCTATTTTTCCGTTAACTACCATTCTTGGGTCTCGTTGAAGACTTTGCGGAATAAACCATGTCGAAATCAAACAAGGATTTGACGTTTAGTATTTTGATCTTATAAAAACCTATGACGCCGATGATTGCTTGCGGCTGAAGCGAATATTACTCCGATTTGACAAAAACGCATTGAAATTATGAGGAAAATTGCACTGATTACAGGAATCACAGGTCAGGATGGATCCTACCTTGCGGAATTATTATTGGAAAAAGGCTACCAAGTTTATGGGATTATTCGCCGAGCGAGCACATTCAACACGGGTCGGCTCGATGCGATTTATTCGGGGCCTCATGATTTAAGCCGACGGCTTTTTCTTGAGTATGGCGACCTGAGTGATGCCAGCGGCCTTGCACGGTTGATTACCAAAATAAAACCAGACGAGGTTTACAACTTGGCGGCTCAAAGTCACGTGCGTGTCAGTTTTGATGCGCCTGAATACACAACCGACATCACAGCCACCGGCACCGTTCGCTTATTGGAATCCATCAGGCAAAGCGGATTAAATCCTCGTTTTTACCAAGCGTCATCGTCTGAAATGTTCGGTTTAGTTCAGGAGGTGCCTCAAAAGGAAACCACCCCTTTCTATCCCCGTAGCCCTTACGGCGCGGCGAAAGTGTATTCGCATTGGATCACCGTGAATTATCGGGAGTCCTATAATATGCACGCCAGCAATGGGATTCTTTTTAATCACGAATCACCACGCCGAGGTGAAACATTTGTCACACGCAAGATCACACGTGCGGTGGCTCACATAAAAGCTGGGCTTCAGGAGAAATTGTTCCTCGGCAATTTGGACTCAAAACGCGATTGGGGCTACGCCAAAGAATATGTCGAGGCTATGTGGCTCATGCTTCAACAGGATAAGCCGGATGATTATGTGATCGCCACCAATGAAACGCACTCCATTCGCGAGTTTTTGGAAATCGCGTTCGACCGCGTCGGATTAGATTGGCAAAAATATGTCGAAATCGACCCGCGCTATTTTCGTCCGGCGGAAGTGGAACTCCTGATAGGAGATGCGTCGAAGGCGAAAAGACAACTTAACTGGGAGCCGAAAGTCAAATTCAAGGAACTCACAGAACTCATGGTGGATGCGGACGTGAAGCTTCTTGATGACCATAGAACAGGGCGTGTGCGTGTTACCGGTTAACGCTCTGGAGGGTCTCAACCTACGGAAATGCAACTAATCGGGCAACTCGGGTCGTTCGGGTTCCGAGTATGGTTTCGCTCCCGATTTGGTGCTAACCTTAATGTTGGGGACTTTCATGGTCGCCGCGTGACCGACTGGGGCTTCAATCATTCCATGGTAACGTGCCATCCAATAGGCCAATAGCCAACCTGATGGTTCGACGACATCGTTCCCATTGGAACCGCCATCCGGTTGAAGCGTCCATCCATCCCATCGCATGGGCTCACGTTCTCTTGGCGAAAACGGACGAATACCGGGCTTGAAGGAAACGTAACCGGGAGGGGTGTATAGATCAGTGCGATGGGAATTCTGATAGGACCAAGTTACTAAATCCAACGGCCATTCCTGCAAATGGCGGACGGCTTGCGGCACTTCACACTCCTGCCCCGTCAAGCTGCCATAAACAAAATTAAACCATGGCTGCTGTTCAACACGAAGCACCTCGAAAGTTCTCTCGAAACTCCGTCGGTAAAGAGCGAGCCGTTCTTCGTGCGTTTCGAGTCGAAGCAAATTCCAATAGCTCCAAAAAGCGAGTTGATCCTCAAAATTTGCCACACTATCGGGAGGAAAAACTTTGCGTTGACGCAATGTTTTTTGAGGATAATCCATGTCCACCAATGTTTGGTAGGCCGCTCCAAATTGTGCATCGCCCGTGGCCCATTCCGCCGTTTTGAGGAAGGAGAGTATTTCCAGGCTCTGCAAACCGCTGTCAAACATTCCTTCCTCACTCTGAAAGTATTCTGGATCCCACCGCCCCCATCGGGTCGGCTTTCCGTCGATATCCATCAAACGCCATCGATGGCGAATCAGGTGCGACGCGATGCGAGCGAGATGGTTTTTAGCCTGAGACTTCTCACTCCCTTGCGCTGCGAGTTCCAAAAACAATCCGACCGCATAAAAATGGGAGCAAAGTTCATCGCTGGATGTATCACCTTTCCACTCGAATTTGCCGTCCTGTGTGTCATGCCATTCGGCTGGATACCCGCCTGAACCTCCGGTTGCCTTGTGGCCACGCTCACCTTTCACCCAAACACCACGTGCCGGAAACCCGGATATTCCTGTCATCCGCTCCAACCAACGCATTGCCTGGAAAGTGTTCAATGCCTCGTGGCGGGCAACAGGATCTTGAGTCACAGCGTAACGGTAAGACTGTGCTGCCAAATAATCACCGCTATACCCTCCATCATTGTCCCCTGCCTCCCGTACATACTCGCCCAATGGGGCATCCCACTCGAGTTTTTGCACCAACCCCAGTCTTTTTTGTCCCCATTCGACCATTTGTTTTTCGTAAAAGGCAGCTTTGGTCTCAAGAGTCATTGGGATATAATGAATAATTCCCAAACCCTGCTCAGTGGCTGCATAAATAGTCTGGCCATCGACAGCAACTGCATTCACCTGATCGTCGTTCAGCCACCTTTTTCCGGCAAAATAATGAAATTCTCCGGAAACATTCCGGATGACGCCTCGCTTCGTGCCGATCCAAAGATCATTGGCAAAGCCCTTTGCCAAACATGTGGCATCTTCGTAGGGCAATCCATCCTTCCCGTCCACCGTTGTCATCGACATGCCTCGGAGTTCTCCCAGCCCACGGTCTGTCGCTAACCATAATCGAGGCTCCGCACTCACCATATCCAGAACTCGAGGGGACGGGAGCAACCCCCAGTCCCACCCCAAATCGGCTGGAAATCCGTAAATATCGCGACCGCCAAAGGTGTGGAAACTAAACACCGTCAAACGACCCAAGCCTTGCACGTAAATACCGCCTTGATGGGAAACAAGGCGCGCGATGGGGAAAGGACATTCATTAGTTCCCAACGCTTTCCAGCCTCCCCCATCGAATTGAAATATTTTCTTCCCGTCCGTCGCCACCACACGGTCTTTATGTTGAGTCACATCAACAATTCCCTGCTTGCCCAACTTTTTCCACCGGCTCCCGTCCCGGAGCCACACCGCATTCTCCGATATCACCCAGAGATTGCCCTGCGCGACCACGATACGATTGACCGGTTCTCTAATCTCCGGAACCTCCTGTAATTCAGTGCCTTGGAGACGGATTAACCCTTTGGCATCTCCTGCAAACACTTCTCCGCGTAGGGCTCCGATTGCCCTGAGCGGGAAGGCATGTGGCACTTTTTCCCCGACCTCCTGCAAAAATATGTCATCCCTTTTTGCGTCAATTCGTTTGGTTGGTAAGGGTGCTGCGGTTGCAGCAGCGGATAATAAACCAACGGTTACGACACCCATGAAAAACCGTCGAAGAAGAGGTCGGAAGTTTTGAAAGGATCTCTTTTTACAGGGAAAAAACCGTGTGGAAATCATGAACAAGGATATAGCCTCAGCCGAAAGATTCCGCAATTAGGAACATCGTGAGACGATTCAGATTTACGATTAAAAGCGTTAATTCCGGCAGGTCACGGGCGAATTCAAAAACGATTCGTAGGCAAGCTTCAAGCCCGTTCGAAGATCGATCTTTGGCTTCCAACCCAACGCGGTTAATCGTGATGAATCCATCAATTTTCGGGGTGTTCCATCTGGTTTCGTATGATCCCACACAATGTTTCCCCGAAACCCAACGACTTCTTTCACCATGTGAGCCAGTTGGAGGATGGTCACTTCATCACCCGATCCGACATTGATAAAAATTTCCTCGCTGTAGTTTTGCATGAGAAACACCATCGCGCTCGCCAGATCATCGGAATACATGAATTCTCGGCGAGGTTGCCCGGTCCCCCAACAAACGACTTCAGAAGATTGGGCAATTTTTGCTTCGTGGAATTTGCGGATCAAGGCAGGTAAAACATGGGAGGATTGGAGATCAAAATTATCATTGGATCCATACATGTTGGTTGGCATCGCACTGATAAAGTCACACCCGAATTGACGACGGTAAGCTTGGCACAACTTGATGCCAGTGATCTTGGCGATTGCATACCACTCGTTGGTCGGTTCGAGCGCACCCGTTAACAGGGATTCCTCACGCAATGGCTGAGGCGCCAGCTTTGGGTAAATGCACGAACTTCCCAGAAAAAGCAGCTTGGTTACTCCGACCTGATAGGACGAATCAATGAGATGGTTCTGAATTTGGAGGTTCTCGAAGAGGAATGTCGCGGGTTTTGTTTCATTCGCGAGGATGCCACCGACTTTGGCGGCCGAAACGAACACATACTCCGGACGCTGCCCTTCAAAAAAGGCGCGAACTGCAACTCCATCTAATAGGTTAAGCTCCGTTCGCGTTTGGGTTATAATGTTCCTATAACCTTGGGCAACCAATTCCCTGACGACGGCACTTCCCACCAAACCACGGTGTCCGGCGACAAATATTCGAGATGTTTTTGTCATGAATGCTTGAAAACGGTATAAACGGAAATAATACAACACAAGCTCGGACTTCGTTTCGTTTCAAGTTGTAATTTAAAACTTTTTTCTGTCTCCATTAACGCCTGTAGGAGAGGCTGTTACGAAAATGCCAGCAAATTTTTGAAATTCATCGCTTGACGGTTGTTGGTTTTGGTGGTTTAGTTAGCACATCTCACAGGATTGTAGGTGTGAGTTTGTTCTTTTTATATATTGATTTCCGCCTGCGGACTTGTACTGCCGCTCTCGGAGTTCCCCAATAGCCTACTGTAGTACTGTTTCTGAAAATTCCCCGGGCTTCCAAGACACCCTCTGATTTGGAAGCCCGGTTTTTCTGTACAAAAATGGGAACACTCCCGACTTACAGTAGTGATATTCATCATCACAACCCTTGTGAACCGTTGATGATTCACCTTGATTTTTGTGGACATTTCATTTTGACAAGCAGGCTATTCATGCCAAAATGCCCAACCATTTGAACTATTTGAGGGTTATCTGTTGACCATAGCTCCGAGAGTTTGAAACTATTTGACAGAGACCATGACCGATTCATCCACCGTTAATCCGTCCACCAACGGAACCGCTGTGCGTTCGCGTATTTCCGAGGCAGTAATCCGCATTGCGGGTAATTCCCAAGACGGGATTCAGGCTATCGGGGGATTTCTCGCCCGTCTGGCTGGGCGTTCCGAGCAAGAGGTCATGACTTTCATGACGATCCCGTCCACTATTTCGGGGGGGCCATCGATTTTCCAGGTTCGCATCGGCTCGGGAGAAGTTCTGAGTGCAGGTGATGAGGCGGACATGTTGATCGCTTTTTACCAACATTCTTATGTGGAACATATCCACAGCCTAAAAAAGGGTGGCATTGTGCTTTATGATTCTTCGCACGTCACCCCCGACGAAGCGTGGGAAAAAGATTATCATCATCTGCCGGTAGCAATATCTGCGTTAACCATTGAGTCCATCGGCGGCACGACCAAGGACAAGGGAAAAAACATCTACACTCTGGGGCTCGTGGCCAAGATGTTTGGTTTAAACGTGGCCAAATTAACCAAACTCGTCACGGAACGGTTCAGAGGGAAAGATGAGAGCGTGGTCAATACGGCGTTGGCAGCGTTCAATGCAGGCTACAGCCATTCATTGGGAAACGTGCTAGAAACGTTCGAATTTATTGAGTCCCAGAAAAAAACAGCCCACCAGGTTGTCATGAACGGCAACGAAGCTTTGGCCTATGGGTTGATTGCCGCAGGAGTTCGATTTGGAGCCGGATACCCGATCACTCCGTGGTCAGACATCATGGAATTGCTGAGACGTGAGTTGCCCAAATATGGGGGGTCGTTTGTGCAGTGCGAGGACGAAATTGCCTCGGTATCCATGGCGATTGGAGCTGGGTATGCGGGACGTGTTTCCGTGACGGGTTCCTCAGGACCTGGAATTTCATTGAAAACAGAAGCTATCGGCTGGGCCGTGATGGCGGAGGTGCCGTTAATCGTCGTCAATGTCCAACGCGGAGGTCCCTCGACAGGGATGCCTACCAATGTGGAGCAGTCCGACCTCAATATCGCCGTTTTTGGAGGACATGGCGATTCCCCGCGAGTCGTGATTTCCCCTTCAGATGTTGAGGATGCTTTTTATACCGCGATTGAAGCGGTCAACATAGCTCGCGGATACAATGTGCCGGTTTTCATCCTGACCGATCAATCCATTGCGACACGTATCGAAGCATTTGAAGAACCAGATTTTGAAAAGATTTGCCAGAATATCGGTCCGGATTTTGCCGATGTCGCCGAACATAAGCCCTATGATTTGAGCACGGTGAATGGTGTGGTACCACGGGTGGTTCCTGGAACCCGTATTCTCAGTGGGAAATATCCCATCGCCACAGGTTTGGAACATGACGAGTTGGGACACCCCACGGGATCCCCCAAGTTGCACATGCAAATGACCGCTAAACGCCGGAAAAAATTGCAAGCGTTAGGCGAATCCTTGCCGGTGCCGGAAATTTACGGGCCGTCTGA
>CAMBHS010000036.1 GCA_945867235.1 Akkermansia muciniphila | reverse complement strand
AGGATGGTTCCGGCAAATGTGCCGCGAGTCAGGAGGCTTAGGATGGGAGCGGTACACCATCCCAATAAGGGCGGCAGGATGATCCAGAGCGTTATTGCGGTGAGGCTGCCTTGGATGGATTCAGAACTTTGGAATCCAAGCCATGCACAAAAAAGGAATGCCCCCGCGACACCGAGTTTTTCCCCCCAGATACGGGTTCTTGAAATGGGATGCACCAATAGGTTCCCCATCGTCTGATGATCAAACTCGGAACCGAATGCCGTGGCACCGATTAACGCGCAACCCAAGGCATATCCGAATTGAGCCAGTCCCTGAAAATCGTTACCGATCAACCCAGCGATGGCTGGAACGAGAAGGACAATCATGGCTCCCGGCAGTTGAATCCTGATCTCCTTTGCAATTCGTTGCGAGAATCCGCATGCATTACGATGGCTTATCCTCCACACCGCGACACCAATTCCGACTAGGAGCAATGGTGCCACCGCACGCGCCAATTCATCCCCGCGACGCTCAAAAGCTTGGGTCAGAATCAGCAGACCCACCGAAATGAGGAGGAACCACGCTGGATGGAATTGATTCCGTTGTAGGACGGGCAAAGATTTCATCGGCTCTCAGGTTGATGTGACGGTGGTTAGGAAAATTTCCTCCAGCGTTAGGGATTCAATCGACATTCCTGTCGGTTCGAATTGGTTGATCTTGGCAACCATCGCATCCTCATCACCAATGGAGACGAGATCAAGGGTGCGCCCATCGCATCGGACACTTTTTGCATTGGGAAAAAAATCCGCTGAGGGGGCGGCCTGGGCAAAGGTGGCACGGATGCGTCGGTGTTTAGTACGAGCTTCGTCCGCATCGAGAGTCACTAATTCGCGGCCGCGATCAATGATTGTGAATCGATCGATCAACCCTTCGAATTCACTGATCAAATGAGTGGAGAGGAACACGGTGCGTTGACCCGGGGCTGCCTCCTGAAAGGCACCAATGACAGTCTGGATGAACTCCCTGCGAACGAGCGGGTCGAGACCGGAGGTTGGTTCGTCAAGAATGAGGAGATCAGGATCGGCACAGATCGCCCCGATGAGCGCGAGTTGTGTGCGCTGACCTTTGCTGAGGCCGTGCGTGCCTTGGTCGGGATTGAGTTGGAACCGATCCAATAACCCAATCTCGGTGCTGTGATTCCAAGACTTTCGAAAACTCGCCTGATAATCGAGAGCCTCACGCACGGACATCCACGGATAAAAATTCACGTAATCGGGCACATAAGCCACACGGGTTTTGACCTGTGTTTCGAAGCGTTGCGGATCAAGATCAAACACACGCACCTGCCCGGAGGTCGGTCTTAACAGGTTCAGTAGGCATTTGATTGTGGTCGTTTTGCCAGCCCCATTGCGTCCAAAAAAACCGTAGCATTGCCCCTGTGAAACTTTGAGGGACAACCCTTGGACCGCATCGCTGCTGCCGTAACTATGGACGAGGTTTTCAATGTCGATTGCTAGGGAGCTCATAAGGATTCGTGTTCAGTAGATATCGCGTGAAGCCGCCTTGTGACGGAGTTGGTTTTCGTGAAACTTTTGCAGACGTTCTTCAACCAGTTCACGAAGGTGATTGTCCGATATTTGAAGGTGGTGAGCCTGAACGATGGTGTGATCGACACTTTCTGCCAACCGTTGCGAGCGTATGTTCAGGCGCAAAGGGGATGCGTTGGTTTGCGAAAGGAAGCAACCAGAGCCCGGACGCAATTCGACAACTCCATCCGATTCCAGATCGGCGTAGGCCTTGGCGACCGTGTTGCGGTTGATCCTCAATTCCTCGGCCAATGCACGCACCGAAGGCAACAATTCGCCGGGACACAGGACACCGCTGGCTGCTGCCGCTTTGATCTGAGCCGTGATCTGAAGGTAAACGGGCAGACCGGATTTGTAATTGATCAGAATAACCATGTGTGACGATTGCACAGTGTCCTAGTTCAGTAGGACAGTCAACAAGAAAAATAAGCAAGTTTTATTTTTCTCCGTGCCGCGAACGAAGGTGGGTAAACCTGACAGAATGATTGAACTGGGAGGCTGATTCATGTCAAGGTGGGTGAATGTCGAACTTTTCGCCACGTCGCCTTCGATGGATAAACTTTCTATGCGGAGCTGCTGCCCTGCTCGTGAACGCAGGGGCGCAGAATCAGATGACCGCGTTTGTGGGTGCCAAAATAATTCCTATCTCCTCCGACCCAATCGAGAATGGGGTGATGCTGGTTCAGGAAGGACGAATTATTGCGATCGGCACGAAAGCCAGCGTGGCGATACCCGCATCGGCGGTAGTGCAGGACGCCTCGGGCAAGATCATCATGCCTGGATTGGTGGATACTCATTCCCATATTGGACAGGTGGCATTGGCAGACAAATCGAGCCCTGTGCATCCTGAAGTCAGGGCGATTGATTCGATCAATGTGCGGGATGCCAGTTTGCAGCGAGCGCGAGCCGGTGGGATTACCACGGTGAATATCATGCCCGGCTCAGGGACGTTGATTGGCGGACAGACGGTTTATCTCAAATTACGGCACGGAAATACGATTGATGATTTGATGATTCCTACCAAATCCGGGCGAGTCGCAGGAGGATTAAAAATGGCGAACGGAACGAATCCTCAAGGCGAGCCCCCATTCCCCGGAACGCGAGGAAAAGCGGCGGCATTGGTGCGAGAGAATTTCGTGGCAGCACAGGATTACCGAGAGAAGATAGAACGGGCAAAAGGCGATCCGGAAAAATTACCCGCACGCGATTTGAAGCTAGAAATATTGGTGGACGTGTTGAAAGGCGAACGGGTGGTGCACCATCATACGCACCGGCACGATGACATTATGACTGTACTCCGATTGAAAAAGGAGTTTGGTTTCCGGCTCGTGCTACAGCATGTGAGCGAAGGTTATAAAGTGGCCGAGGAAATCGCTGCGATGAAAGTGCCGTGCTCGGTCATTGTGCTTGATAGTCCCGGTGGAAAATTGGAGGCGAGGGACATGGACTGGAAAACGGGAGGGGTTCTGGAAAGGGCAGGTGTGGTGGTAGGTTTTCATACGGATGATTACGTGACCGACTCGCGGTTGTTTTTGCGGTCGGCGGCGTTGGCGGTTCGCGCAGGAATGACGCGATCGGGAGCACTGAGGGCTGTTACGAAAACGAATGCCGTGATGATGGACATGGACGATAAGGTTGGCAGTCTTGAGCCAGGGAAGGATGCAGATTTCATCGTGTTATCCGGAGATCCATTGAGTGTTTATACCCGGGTATTGGAAACCTGGGTGGAAGGGAAAAAGGTTTTTGATCGATCCGATCCCAAGGATCGTTTGGTGGCGACTGGGGGTTATGGATCGGGAAATCCACGGGCAGCCCATCTTTGCTGCTTTCACGAATAAGGAGAACAACCATGAGAACATTTTTTCCAATACAACTGGCGGTTCTAGTGTTGCTGGGCGTTCTGAACGCCAAGGTTCAGGCGCAACTCGCGATACGAGCGGAGACGATTCACACCATGGCGGGGGAGGTTGTGCATGATGGAGTGGTTTTGATTAAAGGAGGACAGATCGAAGCGGTCGGTTCCAAGGCGAAAATTTCCGTCCCCAAGGACTACAAAGTCGTGGAGGCTAAGGTGGTCACTCCGGGGTTGATTGATGGACACACGACGGTGGGCGTGTCTGGGTTGCTCAATCAAAAACATGATCAGGAACAACTCGATAAATCGGGACCGATCCAGCCGGAGTTGAGGGCGGTGGATAGTTACAATTCATTGGATCCGCTCGTCAGTTTTGTGCGCAGCCTTGGGGTGACCACATTGCATACGGGTCACGGACCGGGAGCGTTGATCTCTGGGCAAACTTTTATGGTCAAAACAGCTCCAGCAAATCTTGACCTCGCCATGTTGCAGCAGGCGACAACTTTGGCCTGCACGTTCGGCCCGGGATCGTTGAATTCAAGCAAGGACAAGGCACCGGGAACTGTCTCAAAAGCGATGGCGATGCTGCGGATCGAATTATTAAAAGCGGGTGAATACCAAAACAAATCTAAGAATAAGGATTTGGAGAAACGACCCGCGCGGGACTTGCACCTAGAGACTTTAGTCATGGCGTTGGAAGGAAAACAACCGATGATGGTCACCGTGCAAAGGCATCAGGACATTCTTTCCGTGCTGCGACTGGCGAAAGAATTCAAATTAAAGATCATCCTCGACGGAGTGGCTGACGCTCCTTTGGTTTTGAAAGAGATCAAGAAGAGCGGGTTTCCGGTTATCTTGCATCCCACAATGACGCGGTCTGCGGAAGAAATGGAAAACATCAGCTTTGAAACGGCAGCACTCTTGCAAAAGGAAGGGATACCATTCGCACTCCAAAGTGGTTTTGAGAGTTACGTACCGAAAACACGGATTGTCCTTTTCGAAGCCGCCATCGCAGCAGCCAATGGATTAACATTCGCCGAAGCTCTCGCCTCGATCACGATCAGTCCGGCTCGGATTTTTGGGTTGGCTGATCGCGTGGGTTCCATAGCGGTTGGCAAGGACGCTGATCTCGCACTCTACGATGGTGATCCGTTCGAATACACGACCCATTGTGTGGGAACGGTGGTCTCGGGTGTGTTGGAGAATGGAGAACCACGATAATCAAACTCGGAGTTGCGAGGCGCAGTTGGAAATGATTTACAGGCTTGTCAGGACAGGAATTCAGTCTTGAATAGCGAAGGACGATGGGGCGAAATGAACGGCTGAAAAGTTTCATATGAATCTCGGTGACATATTGAGTGTAGAGACGATTATTTCAGATTTGAAATCTGGTAATCGATGGGAAGCGATTGACGAAATGGTCAGTCACCTTGTCGCCGTAGAAAAGATCAAACCCGAACACCGCGAAGGGATCGCCTCGGTTGTAAAAAAACGCGAGACCTCCATGAGCACGGGGATTGGATTTGGCATCGGCATTCCACATGCATCCACCGATCTCATTTACGAAGTCACCGGGGTTTTGGGTCGCTCGATTGGAGGGGTGAAATTTGATTCCCTCGATAACCAACCCGTCCACCTCGTGATGATGTTACTCGTGCCACAGGGTCAATTTCAAAAACACCTTCACACCTTGGCGGCGATCGCCAAAATGCTGCACAGCCGAGAGTTTCGGACGGCCTTGGAACAGGCTCCTGATGCGGCAGCAATGCTCAAGATCATTAAGAATCCGACACGGTTGTAGCTCCCTTGCCCCTCTGGAAAGGCCGGCTGAACAAAGGTCACGATCCAACCGAGGTCGAGAGGTTTTTCAAAATGTTTTGTGTTAGATAAACTCATTCAGTGCCGACTGCAGGAGCGAGTGCGCTCCGTCCTCCCCGACGCCAATATCGACACGGTGCAGGTGCGCCCTTGCCCCGATCTGAAATTTGGGGATTACCAATCGAATTCGCTGATGGCTTTAGCCAAGGAGCGAAAGCGAAATCCTCGACAGTTGGCGGAAGAAATCGTGGGAGATTTGGACGTAGCGGAGTGGTGCGAAAAGGTGGAAATAGCGGGCGCGGGATTCCTGAATTTTCGAGTGAAAAACGAGGCAGTTGCGGGAGTGCTGCGAGCGGCTGCGCGAGGGGAGCATCTGTTTTTTGAAAAGTGCCCAAAGCCGCGAACGCTGGTTGTTGATTTCAGTTCGCCCAATGTCGCGAAACCGATGCATGTCGGGCATATCCGATCAACGATTTTGGGGGACGCTCTCGTCCGTGTGCTGCGATTGCTAGGGCATCAGGTCATCACGGACAATCACATCGGGGACTGGGGCACACAATTCGGCAAATTACTCGTCGGCTGGAAAAAAGATCTTGATCGCTCGAATCTTGAAAGCGACCCACTGGGAGAAATGGGGCGGATTTACAAACAGGTCAATGCGAGTTTCGAGGCCGATGAGGAAGTCAAAAATTCCGCCAGACAAGAACTCGTCAAGTTACAGGACGGCGACGTTGTTAATTTATCCATCTGGCGGGAGATGATCGATCTTTCGTTGAAGGAGTTTGAAAAAGTTTATTCCCGGCTCGGGGTGACCTTTGATCATGTTCTTGGGGAAAGTTTTTATAATCCGAAACTCAAAGGTGTAGCGAAGGATTTGTTGGATCTTGGAATCGCACAGGAGAGTGAAGGGGCGACGGTTGTATTTTTTGATAAGGCAACGAATTGGAGTGACCCCTCCATTATTTTGAAGCGTGACGGGGGTGCCAATTATACGACGACTGATCTTGCGACCTTGGAATACCGGTTGAAAACATGGCAACCCAGCGAGATTGTTTATGTGACGGACGCCCGGCAGCAACTGCATTTTCAACAACTGTTCCACATTTACCACCGCTGGCGTCCGAGCAGTTCGGTAGTTCTATCGCATGTCTGGTTCGGAATGATCCTTGGGCCTGATGGAACTCCCTTCAAAACGCGCACCGGTGAAAACATCGGGCTGAATGCGTTGTTGGACGAGGCCGAGGAACGTGCCTTGGTGACAGTGACGGAAAAAAATCCGAACCTGCCAGAGTCGGAGCGAAGGGAGATTGCTCGGGTGGTGGGAATCGGTGCTGTAAAATACTCGGATTTATTGCCCAATCGACAGAGCGATTATCGATTTGATTGGGACAAAATGCTGGCACTCACAGGAAATACGGCAGTTTATTTACTGTATGCCTACACTCGAATCCGCAGCGTGGCTCGCAAAGCAGCGGAGGTGGGTGCGAAAGCCTCAACGGACAATTTGCAACTTGTCCAGCCGGGTGAATTAGCTTTGGCAAAACATTTAATGCGGTTTGGTTTGAGTGTCGAAGCGATGGCAACGGAGTATCGACCCAATTATTTGTGCAATTACCTTTTTGAACTTGCCGGACTTTTCTCCCAGTTTTATGAAAAATGCCCGGTGATTCAGGCGGAGGAAAAGGAGCGCGCCTCCCGACTTGCCTTATGCGAATTGGCAGGGAGGGTGTTGAAGCAGGGTTTGGAAATTTTAGGAATTGCCACGACGGAGCGGATGTAAAGTTCGGGGTGAGGGTGGTTGCAGGAAAACCCTAGGGTGATGCAAAAGTTGCATTGGTGGGAACGATTGATTAGGCTGAAGCACCTTCTCATATATAAACGATAGAACCTCTCAACTCACATGAGCATAAATAATAAAACCCACACATTAACCACGACCGCGTTTGAAATACCCGGATACAAGGTGATTCGCTCGATGGGGGTTGTGCGGGGAATCGTGGTGCGATCGAGATCGATCATCGGAAATATCGGAGCGAGCATTCAAAGCCTTTTTGGAGGAAATATCACGCTGTATACAACCTTATGCGAACAGACTCGCGAGGAAGCGTTTCGACTTATGCTCGAACATGGGGGCCAACTGGGTGCCAACGCCGTGATCGGTTTGCGTTATGACGCGACGGAGATTGCGCCAGGGATCACCGAAGTTCTTTGCTACGGAACAGCTGTGTTCGTGGAGAGTGTTTAACGAGGTGATTCCACCCGTTCGCACGTTTCAGAAAGCTGAATTTTAGGAAGCCATACACCGTCGAAATTTTGGAGATGATCAAGGACTACCTGAAATTGAGTGCCCGATGTTTGATCCTTGCTGGGGCTGTGATCCTTCTTAGAACGGATTGCCGTGGGGCAGAGAGGATCGACTACAACCGAGACATTCGCCCGATTCTTTCGGATCGATGCTTCAAATGTCACGGACCAGATAAGAGCAGTCGCAAAGGCGAATTTCGATTGGACTTGGCTGAAGAGGCTTTGGCGGAACGCCCTAAATCTCATTTGCGTCCCATCGTCCCGCGCAAGCTAGAAAAAAGTGAGGTCTGGAAACGTATCAACTCCACCGATGCCGATGAGGTGATGCCTCCTCTAGAATCCAAACTAGGTCTGACCGAGGCCGAAAAGAAATTGATCCAACGTTGGATTGCAGCGGGAGCCCAGTATCAACCTCATTGGGCGTTTTTATCGGTGCCCGAGAGGATCCCCCTCCCCTCGGTAAAGAAAACGAAATGGGTGCGGAACGAAATTGATTCTTTCGTGCTTGATCAACTTGAGAAGCACTCGCTCAAACCTTCACCCGAAGCCACCCGCGAGCGATGGATGCGCCGGGTAAGTTATGATTTGACGGGTCTGCCGCCGACTCCTGACGAAGCGGAGGAATTTCTTAAGGACACTTCCTTGATGGCCTATGAAAAAGTGGTTGACCGGTTACTGGCCTCTAAACGCTACGGTGAGCGCATGGCGGTGCCTTGGTTGGACGCAGCTCGTTATGCGGATAGCTACGGTTATCAAAGCGACCAAATGTCTCCAACGTGGCCTTACCGAGATTGGGTCGTCACCGCATGGAATGACAACATGCCTTTCGATAAATTTTTGACCGAACAGATCGCCGGCGACCTGTTGCCTCAACCCAATCGTCAGCAGCGATTGGCAACGGCTTTCAACCGACTTCATCGGCAGACTAACGAGGGCGGCAGCATCGAGGAGGAATGGCGGCAGGAATATATCTCGGATCGAATTCACACCTTTGGAACGACTTTTCTGGGACTGACATTTGAGTGCACTCGGTGTCATGATCACAAATACGATCCCCTTACGATGCGGGATTATTACAGTCTGTCCTCTTTTTTTAATAACATCGACGAGGCAGGACTCTACAATGATACAGCCCGCGTCCCAACCCCTTCTGTGCTGCTGCCAAGCCCTGAGCAGGAGAACGCGATGGATCAAACTTCCGAATTGTTGCGGGTAAAATCAGACCTCGCCAATCAGGCGGGGGTAGAGGCCGAAGGAGCTTTTCAAGATTGGCTCAAGCGTAAGGCAGGCGACCCAATGATACCTGGGTTGATTGCTCATTTTTCACTGGATGATCTCAAGACCAATCAATTTCCTAATTTAGTTAACTCCAAAAACTTTAGCTCTGGGCTGACCCCGAATACATGGGTTGACGGCAAATTCGGAAAATCTGTGCAGTTTACGGGAGACAACGAGTTGAGTTTTCCTGAAGCCGGAGGGAGTTTTCAACCTTGGGATCGATACAGTGTCACCTTCTGGTTGGAGCTTCCTGTGGGTCTGACAAACGCGGTGATTTTCCATCGCACCGAAGGGACTGATGTCGGGTTCCATGGGACAGAGCTTTCGCTGGAGCAAGGCAACTTATTCTTTGTCATCAAAAGATTTTGGCCTGGTAACGCGCTGGCGGTTCGCAGTATCGAGGCGTTGCCACTTGGGAAATGGGTGCAAATTGGGGTGAGTTATGATGGATCAGGCAATGCGGCAGGAATGGCTCTTTTTATCAATGGCCAACCTGCCCGTTTAGTGACGGTGCGGGATCATTTGTTCAAAAGTCCTCAAAATGGTGGGAGCGGACTGAGCTTTGGAACCCGGTTTCGATCGTTTGGTCTGAAACAAGGAAAATTAGACGACCTGCGAGTGTTTTCGCGTCCCTTGGCACCTGTGGAATTTGCACATCTTTTTGACGGAAAAACGCTGACGGAAGAACTAGCCCGAAACAATGAGAAAGCGTTGCGTCCGTATTATCTTACCGCTGTGTCAACAAACGTGGCCAGTGCCAATCTCGCGAGGTCCGATGCGTTACGAGCCTATTATCAGGCTCGCGATGGAGTGAAGGAAACGAGCGTGATGGAAGAAAGCCTTCAGGACAGACCCACCTATATACTCGCTCGTGGAAGTTACGATGCGCCACGGACAGAGGATCAACGAGTGGTTCGTGCGACTCCTGCGGTGCTGTCGCCGATGGCACCAAAACTTCCGAAAAACAGACTCGGACTTGCGCAATGGATGACGGATCCCAAACACCCATTGACGGCACGCGTTGGGATGAACCGATTATGGCAACTGATGTTCGGCAAAGGATTGGTCACAACCACCGAGAATTTTGGATTGCAAGGGGCGCAACCAACGCATCCAGAATTGCTGGACTGGTTGGCACGAGATTACGTCCGTTCGGGTTGGGATACCAAGGGAGCATTGAAGCGCATTGTCCTGAGCGCGACCTACCGCCAAGACTCGGTGTTTCGACCCGAATTAAAAACGAAGGATCCCGAGAACGTGTGGCTCGCACGCGGTCCGACCTATCGACTGCCCGCCGAGATGATCCGGGACACCGCACTCGTGGCGAGCGGCCTCTTATGGGAGGAACGAGGAGGGGCACCGGTCAGCCCGTATCAACCGGGGGATCTGTGGAGGGAGAGCAATTCGATGAGCCCCGCTTACCAGCAAAGCACGGGGAACAACCTTTATCGGCGAAGTCTTTATACAGTTTGGAAACGCACCGCACCCATGCCCAACATGCAAGCGTTTGACGCGCCTTCCCGCGAGGTCTGTGTTGTCAAACGCAGCAATACTGGAACTCCGCAACAAGCATTAGTATTACTGAACGATGTTCAGTTTGTCGAAAGCGCAAGAGTTCTTGCTGAACGCACTCTCAAAGATGGCGGAACGACAGTGGAGGCAAGGATTGAATTCGCATTTCGGCGCCTGACCGGCCGAAAGCCCACGGAACGCGAGGTGCGGTTGCTCGCTGAACTTTGGGAAGATCAGCGGAAACGATTTGCCCTGGAACCCGAACGAGCCACACGCCTGGTGGGTGTGGGTGCCAAAAAAAGCGAGGCTCCTGTTAACGAGGTGGAATTGGCGGCGGCAACGAGTGTGACGCAAGCCATTATGAACCTTGATGCGACGGTGTGGAAACGCTAGTTGAGGAGGAATACCATGATGAATCGTCCCCCATTCTCCAGTCCTTTTGGAATTACGCGCCGTCACTTTTTTTCTCGAAGTGCCCAAGGTCTGGGTGCGGCCGCTTTGGCTAGTTTGCTGACCCGACCCACATCAGGGTTAGGCATCGCAAACCAACCCGCGGGAGGCCTTCCAAGCCTTCCTCATTTTGCCCCCAAAGCGAAGCGGGTGATCTACCTTTTCCAAAGCGGCGGTCCTTCGCACTTGGATCTTTATGATTACAAGCCGCTCCTGCAAAAGCACCATGGCGAACAATTACCTGACTCGGTGCGAGGGCAGCAAAGGTTGACGGGGATGACTGCGCAACAATCCTCCATCCCGCTGGCTGGTTCTGCATTCAAGTTTAGTCAGCACGGTTCTGGAGGAGCGTGGTTTAGTGAAATATTGCCCCATACCGCAAAAATTGCAGATCAGCTTTGTATTGTGCGTTCCATGTTCACGGAAGCCATCAATCATGATCCTGCGATTACGTTTTTCCAAACGGGTTCCCAGATTGCTGGCCGACCATCAATGGGATCCTGGGTTCATTATGGACTGGGATCGGTGAACCAAAACCTACCCGGGTTTGTGGTTCTGGTGACTCCTAATAAAGGGGATCAACCCCTCTATTCCCGCCTGTGGGGTTCAGGTTATCTGGACTCTCGGTATCAAGGCATCCAATTGCGTGCGGGGAAGGAACCGATTCTGTATATGGCGAATCCCGATGGGCCTTGCGGAACGGGTCGCCGCGCGTTGCTTGATAAACTCAATGAATTAAACCGGGAACAATTTTCCAAGGAACTGGATCCAGAGATCGAGTCGCGTATTTCACAGTATGAAATGGCCTATCGCATGCAAACGAGTGTTCCAGAAGTGACGGACCTAAGTCAGGAGACCGAGGCGACATTCGACCTTTATGGATCGGACAGCCGGAAACCGGGCACATTCGCTGCGAATTGTCTTTTGGCACGCCGCCTTGCCGAACAAGGCGTTCGGTTTATTCAACTTTATCATCAAGGGTGGGATCAGCATGGCGATTTGCCCAAGGCGATCCGCAATCAAGCGAAAGAAACGGATCAAGCAAGCGCAGCATTGATCACCGACTTGAAACAACGAGGGATGCTCGATGACACCTTAGTGATCTGGGGGGGAGAATTTGGACGCACCTGCTACTCTCAAGGGGGACTCACCAAGGAAAATTATGGGCGCGACCATCATCCCCGGTGCTTCAGCCTTTGGATGGCAGGAGGCGGGGTGAAAGGCGGGACGGTAATAGGTGAGACGGATGACTATGGATACAACATCACGGCCGATGCGGTCCATGTCCACGACCTCCAAGCGACGGTGTTGCATTTACTCGGGATCGACCACGAACGACTTACCTTGACCTATCAAGGGCGACGGTTCCGGCTCACGGATGTCCACGGCCACGTGGTTAAGAAGGGGCTCGCCTAACTCTTTCACGAGCGAACTGAGTCATCGTCTGAAAGGCTCCTTTTCAGGATGGCTTGACGGATGAAAGCTCGGTGAGAAACTTGGATTTATGAATCATCTTGATCGAGCTCGCGAAGTGTTCCAGATAGAGATCGAAGCACTGAGATCAGTCGCAGAACGGCTTGACGATTCTTTTTCCAGTGCAGTAGAAATGATCGTCGCCTGCCTGAGGGAGCGGGGAAAGATCGTTGTTCTAGGGATAGGAAAGTCTGGAAATATTGCCAAGAAAATCGCGGCGACACTGACAAGCACAGGATCCCCTGCTTTAGTTTTGGATAGTGTGGATGCGTTGCATGGCGACCTCGGGATCCTGATTGATGGTGACGTGATTCTGGCATTAAGTTATTCCGGTGAAACGGAAGAACTGGTTCAATTACTACCCGCACTAAAAAGATTTTCTGTTTCCATAATCGCGTTCACGGCGAAGGCGAATTCCTTCCTTGGAAAGCAGAGTGATCTCATTTTGGATGTGAGTGTTTCCAAGGAAGCGTGCCCCTTTAACCTAGCTCCAACGGCCAGCACAACGGCCATGATGGCGATGGGAGATGCACTCGCAATGGCGATACTCCAAGCGCGGGGTTTCACCAAAAAAGATTTTGCCAAACATCACCCCTCCGGATCCATCGGCAGGTCGTTATTATTGACGGTCAAAGATATCATGAGGACTGGAACGCGTAATCCAGTCGCTCTCCAAAGTCTCAGAGTTCAAGAAGCATTGTTAGTGATGACGGAATGCCGCTCTGGAAGCTTGAGCGTTGTCGGAAAAGGAGGACGATTAGTCGGGGTTTTCACCGATGGGGATCTCCGCCGAAAAATGGCACACACACCGGATTTATTGAGTCGAAAACTTTCCGAGGTCATGACGAAAAAACCCGTCTGCCTTCCCGCAGATGCCCTCGTTGTCGAGGCTCTAAAAATATTCGATGACCGACAGATTGATGACCTAATCGTTGTGAATGAACACCATCACCCTGTCGGGATCGTGGACTCGCAGGATCTTCCCAAATTAAAAGTAATGTGACTCGGCCTTGTGAGGTTGAATCGTAATTACTATTTAAAGTTTATCGTCAGGTTGTGGCGCTCGAGGATCGTGCCTTCTTGAAAAGCCAGATCGGATAAGGCGATATTGTATTGAGCCAGTGCCTGGATTTCACCGTATTGACGCTGGGTCAAATCCCGTTGCACTTGAAGAACTAGGTAGCTGGTGCTTTTACCGTTTTCGAGTTTCTTCTGTTCAGCAAACAAAGCGTCCTGAGCGTAAGCGCGGGCGGCGCGGGCAGCTTGAACCTGCTCGAATGTTGTGCGGATAGATTTAATGGCATCATCGATCTGCACCATGATGGTTTGTTCCTGTTTCTTGTATCCCAATAGAAGTTGCTGTTTCGCAGCTTTGGAGGATTGGTATCGGTTTTTCGCCGAAGTATTACCAATGGGAAAACTCAGGCGCCCGATCAACCCATAGTTGGGACCTTTGTCGCGACCCAAATCTTCAAGAACGGAACTATAGGATAAATTGTTGGCGTTTTGCCCATAACTGGCGACCAAATCTAATGAGGGCCACGTTTGGTTTTTTTGGTATTTCAAGGTAAAATCTTGTTTTTCAAGATTGAGTTTCTGTTCCTGGATTTCCGGACGCATCGTCAGGCCTCGTTGCCAGCTATCGCTTAGGCTCGTGACCACGGGCAGAGCAACCAAGTTTTCCACAGGATCGAGATTCTGCTCCAGCAATGAGGCGAAGTCATCGGTCACCAACGCTTTCAACGCATTCGCTTGTTGGGCATAACTGCGTTGTGCTTCGATCAGATTCGCTTCAGTGGCTGCGACTTCCGACTCGGCCTGTTTTTCATCCAATTGCGCGAGGGAACCCACCTCTACTTTTTTCTTGGTCTCACGAAGAAGTTGTTGAGCCAGTTTGTAGGCAGTATCCTGCACTTTGACATTTTCTCGGGAGAAAATCAGCCGGTAATAGGCTTGTTCGACTTCAGTGATGGTCTGCATGATCTGCTGACGCAAACGCCATTCAGAAATACGGAGATCCTTTTTGCTGATCTGAATTTGATATCGGGCTCCGTCGATCTGAAAATCCTTTAATAAGGGCTGGGTGATACTGATTCCTTCGCTGGCACTAAAATCTTGGCTGACAAACCGAGGGACAATGATGGAATTCCCAGCGGCGTCCTTGGTCGCCCAATTGTAGACTGTGGAATCTGTGCCCGAAGTGTTGGCAAATATATCGTAGCTCATTCCAGTGCCCGTTGGAATATTGCCACTCAAACCGACGCCGAATGAATTCCTCGCTGACTCGGGAGGGACATAATTGCGACCTTCGGCATCAATCCCACCGGGGCGTGCTGAAAATGCATACCCTGTATTTAGACTTAGGACAGGATCATAGGCACCGTAAGTTCCGGAAAGGGTGAATCCAGCGAGTCTTGGGTTGAACCGCTCAATCGCAATGCTGAGGTTGTGCTCCAGTGCCATTTGAACGGCGGCTGGCAACGTGATTGGTTTGTTCGTGCCCATGTTGAAGGCAGGAGCACGGTTAGTTTGCGCCTGCACCACAGTCACGGTGCCGACGAGAATAATACCAAATAAAGAGACAACTCTCATGAGTTCAACAGTTTGCTAAATAAGCGCAGTTTCGTCAAAACTTTCGTCCTGAAGGAAATCCATTGAATTGATCCGATGATTTCCGGCTCGGAATTATTCACAGTAAACGATCCAAGACTAACAATGATTTGAAATTTTCCAAAATCGCTTTGGATCAACATTCCTTTTATTCAAGACACGACCGCCAAGAATAAGGTTTCAGTTTATCGCAATCAATTCACACCCTCACCTGCTTGATGGGGTGTTGGATTCCGTGTTTATATGGATTATTTAATTATCGAAACCATTGATTTAATCGTTTCGGGCTCTTTGTAATGTCGCTTGAGGTTTAACTCCTTGAGCATCGCCGCTGGAACTCGGGCTATAAACTCTGGAAAACTACGTTCTACCCTGTCACGAATTGCTTTTTGACCTGATTTAGAAAGCCAAAATTCTTCTTCGACCTTTGCCAATGAAATCCCCGCTTCCTCATTGGTCAAGTTTTCATGTTTGCCAAGCATCCAAACCAGTTCGAGATCGGCAGGTAGGCAGACTGGAAAGGGGATGAATTTTAATTTGATCTCCTGCTCGTCGCTGTCCTGAGCCAGAGGTTTGACTTTGATTTGCCCGGTGAACGTCGTTTTTTCTGCCTTGAATTCAACCTCCAAAGACTTCTCCTTTTTGTTCACATCCACCGTCACATTCGCCGGCCCGAAGGCTCCTGCAAGTTGGTTTTTTACTTCCGTGATGGTGGCGGGTTCCAAATCAGGAAGTTCACATTTTTCCAGAAATTTTTCGAAAGCAGAGGTCTGGCTTTTGAGTTTAAATTCGTTTTCAAAAGCTTCGATTATTTTACCGGCAAGATTGATATCGCTGGTTGTTTTCGGCAGAATCGTCTTGAGCAATTCTAATACCTGTTTCTCGTTGAGACCTTTGGTTTTTGTCTTCTCTTTCATGGTTAAAAATGTGTTACGGTGCAAAGCGCAAAGGGTGGATACTTTGCAGAACGTGGCATCGAAGCAAGGCGAAGTTGAAAAAACAGTTTGAGCCAGGATATGAATCAACATTCGTTATTTAATTCACAGGGGCTGTGTGCTTTCTGCTAATCTGGGGCTGATGACCGTTGCCAAACGCCTCCATGTACGACTGAGCCCTTCTGCCGAGGGACAGGTGCGTTCAGGGCATCCTTGGGTTTACGAAAAGAGCATCCGAGAACAGAATCGACCGGGAACCGAGGGTGAGGTGGCGGTAGTGTTTGATCACAACAACCGGTTTCTCGCGGCTGGACTTTACGATCCCCACTCGCCCATTCGTTTGCGTGTGCTGCATCGCGGCAAACCTCAATCGATCGACCTCAGTTTTCTGGCGACCCGACTTCGAGATAGTGTTTCCCGACGCAATTCTATTTTGGAACCTGGGACAAACGGGGCACGACTTTTGCATGGCGAAAGCGATGGGATACCAGGACTCGTGATTGATCGTTATGACACGACGCTGGTTATCAAGGTTTACAGTTCGATCTGGAAGCCGTGGTTGCCAGGGCTGGTCGATGTCATGATTTCCATCCTACCCAAGCCTGAACGGATCGTGTTACGGTTGAGTCGTAATCTTCAGGAATTATGGAAAAATGACCGCCCCTATCACGAAGCCCAGATGCTTTGGGGATCGGAACCGGCGCAACCGATTCTCTTTAAGGAATCCAACATCTTGTTTGAATCAGATGTGTTGCGCGGTCAAAAAACAGGTTTTTTCCTAGATCAAAGAGAAAACAGAAGGCGTGTGGAAAAACTGGCTGTTGGACGCCGGGTATTGAATGCGTTTAGTTTTTCTGGAGGATTCTCACTTTACGCGGCACGAGGGGGAGCGCCTGAGGTGACTGACTTAGATATCAGTTCGCATGCGTTGCAAAGTGCCCAGCGTAATTTCGAGCATAATGCAAGGGATACTGCGATAAAGGCATCGCGGCATGAAATGATTCAAGCCGACACCTTCGA
Source organism: Akkermansia muciniphila (assembly GCA_945867235.1). Lineage (GTDB taxonomy): Bacteria > Verrucomicrobiota > Verrucomicrobiia > Limisphaerales > SXQI01 > SXQI01. The sequence continues at coordinate 5,823 of CAMBHS010000036.1, read as the reverse complement.
ATGGCTTGCGCAAACACAGAGGCAATTCGACCTGATCATCCTTGACCCGCCGTCAATGGCCAAACGTGAAACCGAACGTTCGCGTGCGATTGAAGCCTATCGACACCTAGCGGCGTTGGGATTAAGACGACTCCGACCCAATGGAATTCTCGTGGCATCCTCTTGCTCGGCGCATGTTTCGGCAAATGAGTTTTTTGACTCGGTGCGTCAAGCAGCCATCCAAGATAAAAGGCGCATGCAAGAATTGGAGACTACAGAACATCCCGCCGATCACCCCGTTACATACAAAGAGGCCGCCTACCTCAAGTGCATCTACCTCGAATCCATCCCATAAAGGCCGAGGATGCGTAATTAGAATACGACCCGGTTGGTTCTCATGGGCCATAGAAGGTCCACAGTGTTGAACGGTTGCGGCACCTGCCCTTTTTTGGGTTCGACTAGGAGATTTCCATTCCCTCCATCGTCCTTTTGATCATCGCCGACGGAGTAGAGCAAAAACTGTTTGGCTCCGATTCGTTTGTATCGGAGGGGTTGACCATCGAGGGGATCGATTGGGATCACCGACAAGAATCGGGGGTTTAGATTGATCAAAAGATCAGGATAATTGTTGTGCTCATTTTGGTAACGGTGTAGCCCACAAGCCACGATGGCCAGATTGATCTGTGCTTGCATACGGGCGGCTTTAAAACTGATTTTTTCCAACCCGGGTAACGAGGTGGAGGTTAACCTATATCGCCACCGATCGTAGAAACGGAGCGGAATCCCACCCAAGGTTAATCCCTTATTAAAGGGTTTCGCCAATGTTTCCTCATTGGGATTCCACGCAGGACCGGTTTTTTCGCATTGGTCGATGCGATGTTGAAGCAATTGCATGTAGGCCAATTCATCATGGGAAAGCCAAACATATTTCCAAATTACCCCTAAAACATTTCTCGTAAAAAAATTTGAGATTATCTCCGAATAAGTTGCCCCTTGAGTTTCTCCTATTCCAAAGTTATCGAGCATCGTGGGAAGAGTCGTTCTGCCATCTCTTAATTTTCTGAATTCCACCAACCCCACGGCTCGTTCCATGCGTAAGCCGTTGGCCATATCTCTCATGAGATTGATCCGAGACAACTCGCCTTGCAAGACAGCCAATTGATCTGAAGAAAAACGGCGGGTCTCAACCCCACACCAGATTGTTCGGTAAATAATGGCGAGTTCAGCGATACGAACCAGTTCCGTGATCGCGATCGTTTCGTCCTTTTGTTGTTCGACGATGGAGAAAACACCCCGCATGGAGTCGATGGCAGCCTCAATTCTGCCCATCTTAAGATCGGCGAGCCCCATACGATTGGCCATCATGACGTGGCGTTTCAACCTCGGTAATTGCGGGAGGAGTGTCTCAAATCCGTCCTTAAAATCAATCTGGGTGCGGATGGACTGATGCAACACCACACGGTTGGCAATTGTCCAAGCGTTGGAAAAAGGTTGAATGGCCTTCTCGTAGGCTTTCCAATCCACCCTTTTGCCGCTGTCGTTCGTCCATGAATCATCATCGAGGACCGTGGAACAAAACCCAGGAGAGAGTAAACGCATGGACACGGGGGCATCGATCACAGCCCCCGTGATGGGAGAACTCCAATTGGTGGAGGCTTTGGTGTGTTCTCGTTGTGCCTCAAGGTCGAATGGCACATTTGTACGCGTCAACTCCCGATAATCGAACCGTTCCCCTTTCGTTGCCATCTCCCGTTTCCACGACGCCAATGCGTATTCCCCACGGATGCGTTCCGTGAGTAAAAACACCAACAGGACAACCCCAAATAACAAAGAGCCTTTGAACCACAGCCTACGATAAAAAGGAGGGAGCACACGCGATTCATTCATGGTGAGTTGGCGATCATTTGAAAAAATTACGCTGCTTTTCTGAGATAGAATTACCGAGTCGCTCCAAAACCTGGATCATATCCTCCCAGACCTCACGTTTTACAGAGATCATTTGATTCCGCAACAGGTAGGAAGGGTGATAGGTGGGCATGACCGAGATACCCTGAAAGAGTTGCCATCGCCCGCGTAGTTTTGTAATTCCATCCTCCAATTTTCCAAAAAGCCCTTCCATCGCCGTGCCCCCCAATGCCACGATCACTTTGGGTCGGATCAATTCGATTTGCGCCTTCAGATAAGGGAGGCAATTCTGGATTTCTTCAGCCGTGGGCTTGCGATTACCGAAGGCTTGATCCGAAGTGTGGGGACGGCACTTCAGAATGTTGGCGATATAAACGGAATCACGAGATTGCCCCATCGCGTGGATGATGCGGGTCAACAACTCCCCTGCCCGACCGACAAAAGGTTCACCCGCTTGGTCTTCTTCCGCCCCCGGAGCCTCGCCTACAAAAAGCAAAGGCGAATGAATATCTCCATTTCCAAAAACCACGCTTTTCCTTGTCGTGGCCAGTTGCGGACAAATCGCGCACTGTAATGCACTTTCCCGGAGCTTGGAAAAAGCCAAAGATCTGGCCTCGCCCTGCAAAACTAAGTTGCCCTCAGGTATGAACTGCGGCTCCAATGTTACCCTAGGTTTGCTTTGAATCGGAACACTCAACTTGGGTGGGGTCACCGATTGGATTGGGTTTTCTTCCAATGGGATTGGCGTGGATTGTGGACGCTTAAACGTCGAATCCCTCGGCGGAGGAACCTCAAGTCGGGGGGTGCTTTTTTGGACGAGTGCGGTCAATAATTTCGGATCCACGGCCACATATTTAGTGCCTTCCCGTTGCATATCCTCGAGGTGTTGAATTGTTGCTTGTAAAAGTGTTTGGTAATCGCTGGCCATAGGGTTTTTCGATAGGTCGTCAACAACGAGTGGGCTTCAATGGGTCCTGATTTATTTCCGCTTCAGCATCGGCTTGGGTGACCAACACCTTGAGTGCCGAAGGCGAGGGACACGCTGCCAATTGAACGGCTTCGGATGTCTTTTCGAGAGGAAATCTGTGGGTGATTAGTTTTCGCACGTCCAATGCCCGCGAGAAAACCCATTGAGCCACTTCCTTTTGTAACGTAAAATCTGAGGAGTAACTCCCGATCAATTGTTTCTCCTGCACACAAGTTATCGAAAGATCCAATGGGGTCGTAGTTCCGGCTCGAGTATGAGCGAACAAACAGATTTGTCCGCCGCCCCTCACCCATTGCTGCGCCTGATGGACGGCTTCATCGGAAGGAACGGCGATGATCGCGGCATCGACTCCACGCCCACGGGTCATCCGATGGATGACTTCCGGAAGGCTCCCGCTCAGGGGATCGTGAACCGATAAGGCTCCAAATTGTTTGGCAATTTTACGGCGTTCCTCCAGTGGATCAGTCGCAAGAACCCGGATTTGGTGCAACTGAAGTAGTTTCGTAAATAAAAGTCCGATGGGTCCCTGTCCAGCCACAAGAACATGGTCACCGGGGAGCAAGGTTAAAAGTTTAATCGCCTTGAGCACGGTATTGACCGGTTCCAACATCGCCCCTTCCAAAAACGTGGAGGCCTTGGGAATGGGCACCAACCCGGGCAGACAAAAGGCTGACACGCGGACATACTCTGCATACCCACCTCCAGAGGGTTTGAAACCAGCGGAGATTCCCGTTTTTTTGTAGAGAGAACACTGTGCAAAAGCTCGCCGAACACACGCATGACATTTGAGGCAAGGGATATGGTGGTGCAGCCCTACTCGCTGACCCAACCGCCAACCGGTCACTCCTGCGCCCATTTTTACGATGGTGCCAGCGGTTTCGTGCCCGAAAATGCGCGGGGCTTCCAAAATACCATATTGGATTTTCTTGATGTCGGTCGGACACACACCGCATGCGGCCACCTTGACCAAAACCTCCGAGCGTGTGATCCGAGGCACCGGCACCTGCTCCACTTGCAAATGGTTGATCCCTCGATAAACCACCGCACGCATGACCTTGGGAATCTTTATCGCCATATCACGTTCAATGGATTCCATGTAAACAAAACGCATTCCGGCGTCAACGCCCGACTGAGTTTCAATCCCAGAAATGGCTTGACTGGGACGGAGTCGTATTGAATAGTCATTCCATCGTCCTTAATCGGGCGATCTCATTTCGAGTGGTGGAGGGACTGGCCCTTTGAAGCCACGGCAACCGGTCAGAGAAGCGAATCTGACGACTAGGTGCCAACCAGCCAACGGAGAAATCCGTGGGGAAGATGAGAAGAGAGCGTTTGGATTTGTTTCCCTCTTCTCCTCCTTTGAATGAGAAGGGGTTTTTTGTGCCCCTGAACGACGGTGAACCTTTATAATTGGGAATGTTTATGGAGAAGCACGACGGATTCATGAAGGCACTCAAGTGCCGAGAGTGCGCCCGGGAATACCCGTTGGCAGCGACTCATGTTTGTGAGTTTGATTTTGGTCCGCTGGAGGTGGTTTATGATTACCCTCGCATCAAAAAGAATTTAACACGCGAGGCGATCAAATCTCGACCACAAACGATGTGGCGATATCGAGAACTCCTGCCGATCGCCCACGAACCAACGGTCGGAACCCAAGTGGGTTATACCCCTCTCGTCAAAGCCGATCGACTCGCCAAGAAATTGGGTATTCGTGAGTTGTGGATCAAGAATGACACCGTCAATTATCCCACACTTTCATTCAAAGATCGAGTGGTGAGCGTGGCGTTAAGTCGCGCTCGCGAACTGGGTTTCACGACCGTGGCCTGCGCGTCAACGGGTAATCTTGCGAACTCGGTGGCTGCAAATGCCGCAGCGGCTGGATTAAAATCCTATGTGTTTATCCCTGCGGATTTGGAACAGGGTAAAATCATCAATTCACTCGTTTACGGAGCCAATGTGATTGCAATTCGAGGGCATTATGATGAGGTGAACCGATTATGTGCGGAGATTGCCGGCAAATTTGGGTGGGCTTTTGTAAACGTCAATATGCGCCCCTATTATGCTGAAGGATCCAAAAGTATGGGGTTTGAAATCATGGAGCAGTTGGGCTGGCAAATACCCCAGCACACGGTGGTTTGCATGGCATCGGGATCGCTGTTGACCAAGATCCACAAAAGTTACCAGGAATTCAGCAAGTTAGGTTTGGTTAAGGACGTCAAATACAAGGTGCATGGAGCGCAAGCGACCGGATGCTCCCCCATTACGACGGCACAGAAAGCGGGACTTGATTTCTTTAAACCCGTGAAGCCCGATACCATCGCGAAGTCCCTGGCGATTGGCACTCCTGCAGATGGTTTTTATGCGTTGAAAGTCATGAAGGAGACGGGTGCGTCTTCCGATGATGTGACGGATGAGGAAATCCGAGATGGCATCCGATTGCTTGCGGAGAACGAGGGGATTTTTGCAGAAACGGCGGGGGGCGTCACGGTGGGTGTTGCCAAGAAACTAATTGCTTCGGGGAAAATTCCGGCGAATGATTCGGCAGTCCTCTGCATCACCGGCCACGGTCTGAAAACACTCGACGCCGTGGTGGGTCACGTGGGGCGTCCAAGAGAGATACGTCCCAGCTTGAGAGAGTTTGAGGCTCTGCTGGATATCGAAACCAAAAGTAATATTGCTTTGTAAAACATATGGCTAAAGTTCGTATTCCCACCCCATTACGGAAGCTCACCAATAATGAGGAGTTGGTGGAGGTTCAAGGATCGACCATGGGCGAAGTGTTCAAGGAGTTACAGACTCGGTTTCCCGGCATTCAGGAACGGCTTCTGGATGAATCAGGAGCGGTGAGACGGTTTGTCAATGTTTACGTGAACGAGGAGGATATTCGGTTTTTACAAAATCAAGACACCCCGATCAACCCTGGTGATGAGATCAGCATTATTCCCGCGATC
>CAMBHS010000035.1 GCA_945867235.1 Akkermansia muciniphila | reverse complement strand
CTGACGGACTCGATCGACTGTCAATTTGGCAAAACGTTCTTTGCTGGAAAGTGGCTCCATGATCACGGACGTCATGGGTTGTTATCGGTTGAGGATGTTATCGCCAAGTCGTCAAATATCGGGGCGTTCAAAGTGGCTCAAAAACTAGGCGGAGAATCCCTAAGCAAATACATCAAGGATTACGGAATGGGTCGCCGAACGGGTATCGAACTTCCCATGGAGGAAATCGGCATCGTCCATCCATTCCCACGTTGGAATAAACTTTCCATCAGCCGCATTCCGATGGGGCACGAGATCGCAATCACTCCCCTGCAAATAACCATGGCAATGAGTGCGATCGCCAACAAAGGGTTACTCATGAAACCCCGACTGCTGGATCGCTTGGAGGATGAGCGAGGCAACGTCGTCGTCAAATACCTTTCTGAACCCGTGCGGCAGGTGATCCGTCCCGAGGCGGCTCGTATGATGGTTCAAGCTCTTAAAAAAGTTGTGAGCACCAATGGGACCGCTGTCAAAGCCCGACTGCCATTTTACACGGTCGCTGGCAAGACGGGCACCGCACAAAAAGCCATCAATAACCAATACGTCCCGGGGAAATACTACACCTCTTTCGTAGGTTTTTTTCCGGCTGATGATGCCGAACTTTGCATTCTGGTGATGATGGATGAACCCAAGAACGGTCATTATGGCGGGGATGTAACAGCACCCGTTTTTCGTCGTATTGCTGAGCGAACAGCCAATTATTTGGCAATCCCACCCGAGCTTGACCCGAAGGAAAAACTCGTTGCAAAAGGGGGTGGACGATGATGCTTCTCAACGAGCTTCTGGTCGGTCTGGATATCGTAAACCTCGATGGAAATCTCAACCGTGCTGTAACAGGGGTAACCTACGATGTGCGACGGGTGAGCCCGGGCATGGTTTATTGTGCCATCTTAGGACGGGATCAGGACGGGCATGAACATATCGAACAGGCGATCGAACAAGGAGCCGTAGGCATTGTGAGCGAACGGAACGGCATGATCCGTAACCGAGCCGCGAAGATTCAAGTTCGCCATTCCCGAAATACACTCGCCAAAATGAGTGCACGGTTACTTCAACATCCCGAAAGAAAACTCAAGATCATCGCCGTCACCGGAGGAAAAAGCAGGGCGTGCACAGCGTTTTTCCTAAAGCAAATCATGGAACAATCTGGGCATGCAACAGCTCTGATCAGTTCCATTCGTTGTGAAATAGGTTCACGAATTTTACCCGGTATCACGCCCCACTCTGAGTCTCTTGATTATCAACAAATCCTTGCCTCATCCGTTCGATCTGGCATGACGAGTTGCGTCATCGAACTTGACCCTGAAATGATTGGCTCCCATCGACTGGGCGAACTGGGTTTTGACCTAATGGTAATTACGCGGGGAATCGAAAACGATCAGGAGATTCCTGCGGTTAGACTTATTGAACGATTGGCGCATTCTGGGCGCAAGACCATAATCCCTGTAGTGCTGGGATTGGAGGACGACTTCGGCCGTCGTTTAAGAGGAGGAGAACAGGTTCAGGTTCAATATACCTACGGCTTTTCAGAACGAGCCCAAGTGCGAGCAGCTAACATAGGTTTACTCCGCGATGGGACTCGGTTCACGCTTCAAACGGATCAGAAACAATTTCCTTGCCCAACCCAAATTGTTGGAAGGGGAAATCTGATGGATATGCTGGCAGCAATCGCTGGCGCCAAAGCAGTGGGCATTGGCACAAATCAAATCATCCAGAGTGTCCGCCAATTGACAGCCCCTGGAATCCTTCAACCCTTAAGGCACTCCTCGGGTTGGTCCGTATTCGTCGATGGAGCACGATCCCCAGCAGAGTTGAAAGAAGTTCTCGGAACACTGCGGGAACTCGGACCAAAAAAACTGATCACCGTCTTCGGTTGCCCCGGGGACAGCAGTCAGGATCATTGTGCAGCCATGGGTCAAGTGGCGGCAGAAGGAGCCGATCTTAGCATTATCACTTCCGACAATCCAAAACACGAATCCCCTCGTAACCTCGCCTTAAAAGTCTTGGGAGGTTATGCCACTCGCCGGAATGACGGGGCACGAATGGAACTGGATCGATCTGCGGCCATCCTGTCCGCGATCCGCACGGCGGAACCTGGAGACATTGTGCTGATAGCAGGCAAAGGGCATGACAATGTTCAAGAAATAGCAGGTGCGATTATCCCATTCGATGACCTCGATAATGCACGTGAAGCGGTGCTCCAAGTGAAACAGAAAACCTCGATTTCGATAACACACAGTAGGCCACTCGGAAAAATGTTACGATCGCCGAAACCAAGTTGGGTTCGAGCGGGTTACAACTAATGCAACCCCTCACCCTCCAATTCATCGCCGAGAGCTGCTCAGGACAGTTGCGCAGAGGATCGTCCTCCGCATCCATCCACCGCGTGTGCACAGATTCACGCCAGGTTCAAGCGGGGGATCTGTTTGTCCCTCTCCAAGGGGAACGATTTGATGGACATGAATTTCTGGCAGAAATTTTTGAGCGCGGAGCTGAATCGGCGTTGATCTCGACGGACAACATTCACAAGTGCCCCACCGGACTTTCCTACATCGAAGTAGAAAATGTTCGTCAGGCCTATGGAAAATTGTCAGGGGCTTATCGTCGTCGGTTTTCAATTCCTGTTATTGCCATCGCCGGATCCAACGGAAAAACTTCAACCAAGGAACTAGTTGCTTCAGCACTCAGGAATTCCTTGGTGACTCTGTCGAGCGAAGGGAGTTTTAACAATGATGTGGGCGTGCCAGCAACATTGTTGCGTCTCGATAACTCTCATCAGGTTGCCGTGGTGGAAGTGGGCACCAACCACCCCGGAGAATTGGAACCGTTGTTGGAATTAATCCAACCGCGGATCGGCATACTCACCTCCGTGGGGATGGAACATTTGGAATTCTTTGACACGATCAAATCTGTAGCTCAAGAGGAAGGAATGTTGGCAGAGAAACTACCGGTTGACGGGGTTCTTGTTGTCAATGGTGACATCCCAGAATTAGGATCGATTCTCGCCCGCACACGAGCCCGCATCCTCCGGATTGGATTCGGCCCATCAAATGACTGGCGCATCGAAAATGTCAGATATAACGCGATCGGAACGACCTTCAACCTAGTTGCTCACGAACTCGATTACGAAGGGGAATACCAGATCAATTTAATCGGACGCCATCAGGCGGTCAACGCGGCTTTAGCGATTGGGGTTGGGAAGGAACTCGGACTGGGTCGTGTCGAGTTGCGAAACGGCCTAGCCGAATGTAGGGGGGCTAAAATGCGCTTGGAAATCAAACCGGGTCCGGGCTGGACGGTTTTGAATGATGCTTACAATGCCAATGCGGATTCAATGATGGCAGCACTCGAAACTTTGCGGGATTACCCCTGCCCTGGCCGGCGGATCGCTGTGCTCGGAGAGATGGCTGAGCTAGGCATTCACAGCGAATGGGCTCATAAGGAGGTCGGTCGATTCGCCGCTAACACCCCCATCGACACTTTGTTTACGATCGGCCAAAAAGCTCTCGGCATCGGCCAATCAGCCCGAATCTCTGGCCTCCAGGATGTGGAATCCATTGATTCGGTCGAAATCGCAGGCCCAATCATTAGATCCCGATTGATGGATGGAGATGTCGTTTTAGTGAAAGCATCCCGTTCAGCCCGATTGGAACGGATCGTCCATAATCTGATTAGCCAATGAAGGATACACAATCAATTGCCGATAGGACAAAGGGAGATAGAATTTCATTAGCGGTGCCACGATGATTTACTATTTATCCATCTACCTGATCGACTGGGCCAAAGCAAACGGCTTGGAGGACGCCTTCTCTGGTCTGAGGGTCTTCCGCTATATAACCTTGCGAGCCGCGGCGGCAACCATCACCGCTCTCGTGGTCAGTTGGTGCCTCGGTCCGCTGGTGATCCGAATGTTAAAGGAATTAAAATTTGGTCAGAACTATCTCGATAAAGCCGAAGAGGGAGGCGAATTGAAAGGTCGCGTGCTGAGCAAGAAAGGGACTCCAACCATGGGTGGAGTGCTCATCGTTCTGTCGATGGATATATCGGCATTACTCTGGGCGCAATTCAACGAAATGGTGATCCTTACCCTGTTATCATTGATTGTTCTCGCTGGATTGGGTTTATACGACGATTACGCAAAAATCACCAAACAGAACAACCTTGGAGCCACCTCGACCATTAAACTAATCATCCAAAGTTGCTTGGCAGTATTTATCGGCTGCTACCTTTATTACCTTCCCCAAACTCGCCAACTTGTGACGGAGATAATGGTGCCTTTTTACAAACACCCTGTTTTGACCGGGGTTGCTGGAATCGGCATCCTGTTGAGTGCTTTGACCATCGTGGGAAGTTCGAACGCCGTCAACCTCACCGATGGACTGGACGGTTTGGCCATCGGTTGCACCTTGATTGTTTCTGTGGTTTTTTTAATCCTCACCTACATCGCTGGCAACGCCAAATTTGCAGCCTATTTGCAAGTTCCCCATGTCGTGGGCGCGGGAGAGTTAACCATCATTTGCGCTGCGATGATCGGAGCAGGTTTGGGATTCCTATGGTTCAACTGTCATCCCGCTCAAATTTTTATGGGGGACACAGGTTCCTTGGCGTTGGGTGGTGCTTTGGGAATTATGGCTGTGTTGATTCATCAACCCTTTATTCTTTTTATCGCCGGTGGTGTTTTTGTGGCGGAAGCCGGTTCAGTTATGATTCAGCAGTCATGGTTCAAATGGACTCGAAGACGCACCGGTACGGGGCAACGAATGTTTCTGATGGCCCCTTTGCACCATCACTTTGAAAAAAAGGGATGGTATGAATCACAGGTCGTCACTCGTTTTTATATTTTGGGCATCCTCTGTGCCCTAGTCGCATTGAGCAGCTTAAAAATTCGGTAACCATGCAGGATTTATTCAACAAATTGGTCTTGGTGCTCGGATTGGATGAAAGCGGTCAGGCAGCCTGCCGTTTACTTCGAGCTGAAGGCTCCAAAGTTTTCGCCTTCGACACAGACCATTTTCCTTTATCAACCGCCGAACTCGCGGCGTTGAACGAAGAAGGGGTGCAGGTCATCACTAACGAAAATGAACTTGAGCAGTCACCCTTTGATCTAGTTGTTCTCAGCAGCAGTCTCTCACGCACTGAAAACCTAGTGCAGAAGCTGCTGCAACGCGGTTTACGAGTGGTCAGTGATCTGGAATTGGCAACTCAAAAATACTTCTGCCTCAGCATCGCCGTAACCGGAACCAACGGCAAAACGACCACGGCTGCGATAATCGAACGAATGATGCTTCAGGCCAATCGCCATGTCGCCACAGCGGGCGGAAGTGGCCAAGCCGTCTGTACGATTGCCGAAAAAACCCGCCATCTTGATTTCGCCGCGTTGGAGGTAAACTCATTCCAACTCGAAAGCATTGCACATTTTCGTCCGAGCGTCGCGGTGTTGCTGAATCTTCAACCCGATCACATGGATCGGTATGATCGAATGGCCAATTTTGTTAGAACGGTGACACGCGTTTTCCAAAATCAACAGGTTTTTGATTGGGCGATTATTCAAAGCGAAGCTCTGGCTCATATTCGATCATTGGATTTACCTATTCCTTCCAAAATCATCACCTTCAGCGCCGCCAATAGACATGCAGACCTCCATCTAGATCGGAGCCTGCTCATCAGCAAATTGCCAGGTTGGTCGGGTACATTGCTGGACATGGATCAATGTCTGTTACACGGACCGCACCAGGCTGAAAATATGATGGCTGCATTGGCGGTGGGACACGTATTGCGACTCCCGTTGGATGAAATGGTTCAGGCTCTTAAAACGCACCCTGGGGGTATGCACCGATTCGAGTTGGTCGCCGAAGTGAATGGGGTGCGGTTTATCAATGATTCCAAGGCGATGAACGTCGAGGCGGTTCGCAAGGGGATTGAATCCATCGCAGAAGGGCGCGGCGGAGAGCCTAATGTTTGGTTGATTGCGGGCGGGCGCGACAAACGGCTTGATTACCATGACCTTGGACCTCTCTTAGCGCGACGCGTGAAGGGTGCTTTTCTCCTCGGAGAATGCAGAGAAAAACTTCGTGCTGCTTGGAGCTTGTTTACTCCCTGTACCCTGCAAGAATCGTTGCACGAAGCCGTGCGTGGTGCGGCTGAAAATGCGGAAACGGGTGACGTCGTGCTTCTTTCGCCAGCCTGTTCCAGCTTTGATATGTTCCAGAATTACCAACATCGAGGAGAAGTTTTTAAGCAGGCAGTAGAGCAATGGAAAGAAACCGCCAGTGACCAGAATCTCCCCGACTCCAATCCCAACGAAAGTCCAGTAAAGTAACCTTGCATTCCAACGATCCAACGAAATTAGCCGCCGCGATTGTCACGATCGATCGCACGGCTCAGTCTTTATACAAGAACTCAACACAACCCTGCGAAACACTCCACCCCAACCACAGTCTGCACTCAATAAAATGAAAACTCCCAGTCCACTCCTCCCTCAAAGTTCGCTCAGCCAAAAAGCTCTGAAAGGAGCTGCCAGCGTTCGAATTTGGGTCGTCTCCATTATCGCCGTGCATGTTCTCTTCTTTGGCCTACTGCTGATGCAGGGCTGCAAGAGGGACAATCGCCCCGCCGAAACAGATACGAATACGAATGTATTATCGCTGCCTCCGTTTGACGCAGGTACGAATCTCTATTCCAGCTCCTCCAATTCGGCAACGATCGGCGGCGCAGGCGACCCCACATTGGGCAATGCCGCCACCTCGGCTCCACCCATCGGCGTCACGGGTGGACCTATCCCCTTAGGGTCAGTGCCGCCCATTGTTGACCCCAGTTTGATCCCCGTCCCGACGGTGAAAGAATACGCCGTGCAACAAGGGGATATTCTGGCGAAAATTGCGAAGGATCACGGCATTTCATTGAACTTGCTGGTCAAAGCGAATCCCAATCTCGATCCAAGACGACTGAAAATTGGACAAAAACTATCCATACCTGCTCCTGAACCTACCGCAGGACCCGGGGAATTATTGCCAGGCATCACCTCGGATTCGAGTGCAGCCTCATCCGCGGTTCACGTGGTAAAACTCGGCGATACGTTGACTTCCATTGCCAAGAAGCACCACACCACGGTGGCCGCTATCAAAGCCGCGAATGGCATGAAAACCACTCGATTGATCCCCAATCAAAAGCTGAAAATCCCAGCGACTCCCGCAGAAAAACCAGCCCCTGTGCCAACGCCTGGAGTTCAATAATCCATTCTTCACGAGGGTTGCTGTCCATTGAGCACAGCAACCCTCTTGGAATCTGCTAGCCCCATGAAAGCCGTCACAACGATCCTGATGTTGAATGTGGGCTCATTGCTGGCGTTGGGAATGGTGATGCTTTACAGCTCAGCGGCAGCCAAAGACGGAACGCATCTGCTCATGATGCAATCCATCTGGTGCGGTGCGGGGTTGATTACCGCATTTTTTCTGGCGAGAATTGATTATCGCATTTTCAAAAAATATGCATGGGTTCTATTGGTCATTTCAATCATCTTGTTGATCTTGGTTATTATTCCAAGTATCGGCGTGAGACGTGGGGGCAGTCGCCGGTGGTTCAATCTCGGGTTCGCCCTTTTTCAACCTTCCGAACTTGCCAAGCTTTGTCTGATCATCGCACTTGCCGCCTATATAGATCGGTTTCAACGCCACATGTCCTCCTTTTTTAAAGGCCTGATCCTACCAAGCCTAATCATCGGAATCGTGTTGGGGTTGATATTCGTTGAACCCGATCGCGGAACCACTGCATTGCTCGCTGCTGTTTGCGGGGTGATGCTCCTTGTGGCTGGTGTGAAATTAAAACATCTCATCCCCATCGGCGCACTGGGTGTCGCTCTGTTCGTATTCTCGCTCTTGAATGATCCGATGCGCGGGGGACGCATTTATAGTTGGCTGCACCAAGAGGAAACTCGAACGGAAAAAGGTTACCAAGGTTGGCAATCGATGCTGGCCTTTGGTTCCGGAGGAACAACCGGTTTGGGGTTAGGCAACGGACGCCAGAAACTAGGTTTCGTCCCAGAGGGACACACAGATTTCATCCTTTCTGTTATTGGAGAAGAACTGGGACTTGTTGCGACTGCTGGGACCGTGATTGGATTTTTAGTCCTCATGGGTTGTGGAGTTTTTATCGCCATGCGAGCCAGAGATACTTTTGGTTACATGCTCGCCGTCGGCATTACTTTTTTGACCAGCTTGCAAGCCTTCATTAATATTGGCGTTGTCACTGGAGCGTTACCGAACAAAGGATTAGCTCTGCCTTTCATTAGCTACGGGGGATCAAGTTTGCTAATGACCCTGAGTTGCATGGGCATCCTGTTCAGCATTGCACTCCGAAGCACTGAAAACGGCGATGAATCCACCACGGAAAACTCATCCAAAACCATCTCTACTTTGACAAGTCGCGAACTCTCGGCATGATTCAAAGCCCTTCCTCATATCCGTTGATCGCCATCGCTTGCGGTGGCACTGGGGGACATCTCTTCCCCGGTCTAGCCATCGCGGAAGCTCTGCAACTTCGTGGGTGCCGAATCGCTCTTCTGATTTCAGAAAAAGAGGTCGATCAACACGCGGTTCGAGGTGTCCAAGGGATGGAAATTCAGTCGTGGCCCGCCGTGGGACTGGTTGGTCAAAACCAGTTAAGTTTTGTCCGTGGCTTTCTGAAATCATTCCGACTGGCTCGTGCTTATTTTAAAAAATCGAAACCCAGTGCAATCCTCGCCATGGGAGGATTCACAAGTGCGGCACCGATTGTGGCGGGACGGTTTTGTGGGGCGAGCACTTTTCTTCACGAGGCAAACGCGATTCCCGGTCGTGCGAATCGGTGGCTTGCTCCTTGGGTTGACCATGCCTTCGTCGGCTTTTCTTCCGCAGCACAGCGCCTCAGGAATCCATCTGTTGAATTCCTAGGAACACCCGTTCGTTCTCAGTTCCAGGAAACTGATGCGGCAGCCTGCCGCATGGCATTAGGCCTCCACCCCGATCGCCCCGTCTTCTTGATCGTCGGAGGAAGTCAAGGAGCTCATGGGATCAATAAAAGCTTCACAGAAATTTTACCGATGGTAACAGCCACCATCCCTGATCTCCAATTCCTGCACCTTACGGGTTCACTAGATTTTGAGGCTGTAAAAGCTGCCTACCAAAAAGCGGGAATCAAGGCGGCCATCCACCCTTTTTTCACGGAAATGGAACTGGCATTGGGTGCAGCGTCTGTCGCGATCAGCCGAGCAGGAGCTTCCTCGATTTCTGAATTTGCAGCCATGCAATTACCGGCACTGCTCGTTCCTTATCCGGATGCTGCGGACAACCATCAGTATTACAATGCAAACGAATTGGCTCAGTCGGGTGCCGCATTGTTAATATCACAAGACAAGATGACGAGTGATGTTGTGCTCCCGGCTTTATTGGGACTTCTCCATGATCCGATGCGTCGTGACGCCTGTAAAAAGGCACTCGCTCTTTGGCATCATGCCGATTCTGCAGAAAAAATAGCCAACCGCGTTCTTCAAGATATTGCCTTGCCCGAGGTAGAATTCGCCCATCAACCATGGCTGAAAAGGAACAACGGAGTCGAGTTACTATGACCTCAACCGACTCTCATTCCACTTTTTCCCAACTTAAAGCCCTGGTATCGCCGGAAACCACCCTTCGACAGGGCGAACCCTTAGCTCGCAAGACGACACTCCGGGTCGGGGGTCCGGCTGAGTTTTATCTGGAACCTGAAAACGAATCTGAGTTGGGAAGCGTCCTTCAGTTTGCCAAATCCAATCATATTCCTGTAATGCTTCTCGGGCGGGGATCAAACCTCCTAATTCGTGATGGCGGAATTCCCGGTTTGGTTATCAGTCTAAACAAACCCGGGTTCTCTCAAACCAACCACGAAGGCCAACAAATCAACTGTGGAGCAGGAGTCCGCTTAAAACGCGTGGCCAACGAGGCACGCGATCTCGGTCTCGCGGGTCTAGAATTTTTGGAAGGCATTCCAGGTTCTGTCGGTGGCGCACTCCGCATGAATGCCGGTGCCATGGGAGGGTGGATGTTTCGAGTCACCCGCGAAATTCGATTCATGACCATGGATGGGATTGTCAATGTGCTGCCCGCAGATCAGATTGATTCCAGCTACCGACATTGTGCATTTTTTGAAAACCATGTGGCCTTAAGTGCGACTCTCCATGGCAATGTGGACGATCGCCAGGCAATTAAGCAACGCATGGACGAAGGAAACCAGAAGCGATGGGCAACACAACCCCACGAATCCAGTGCGGGTTGCATCTTCAAAAATCCATCGACGATTCCATCGGGCAAATTGATCGAAGAATTGGGATTGAAAGGAAAACGAATCGGGGGAGCCTCCGTGTCTGAAATCCATGGAAATTTCATCGTGAACGATGGAACTGCATCAGCACATGATGTTTTATCCTTGATCGAGTTCATTCAACAGAAAGTCCGATCCGAACGAGGGATCGACCTCCAAATCGAGGTTCAAATCGTCGGTTTAAACACTTCGATATCCGTTGGGGAACCATGCATAACCGCGTAATCACAGTGCTGGCAGGAGGATGCTCTTCAGAGCGGGAAGTCTCGCTTCGCAGTGGAAAAGCCGTGGCTTCCGCACTGCGCGGGTTGGGACACACTGTCTTTGAAATAGATCCACAGGACAACCTCGGAGACCTGCCTCCGACAACCGAGGTCGTCTTCCTCGCATTACATGGAGCCTATGGTGAGGACGGAACCGTGCAATCTATCCTCGATAGTAGAGGGATCCCCTACACGGGTTGTGGCAGTGTGGCGAGCCGTTTGGCTTTCGATAAAGTGCTCACCAAACGAGCCTGTCTCGCCGCAGGAATTTCCACGGCTCCGTTTGAAGTTTTTCGAGAACCCACTACCCATTGGCCCACCCACCTCAAACCGCCGGTAGTAATCAAACCCGTTCACCAAGGTTCCAGTGTCGGACTACAATTTGTGGATCATGCCGAGGGACTTCAGGAAGGCCTGACACTCTCCCTCCAGCACGATGAGGAGGTGCTCGTCGAAGAACGGATAGTTGGTCGCGAAACCACCGTCGGAATTCTGGATCATCAGGTCCTACCCATTGTGGAAGTTCGCCCGAAACAGGGCACTTACGATTACGTAAACAAATACACCAGCGGATCGACCGAATACCTGTGCCCGGCTCCTTTCTCCTCGGAGATCAGTGCCGGTATTCAACACGCAGGGTTGTCCGCTTTTCACGCCGTGGGTGGACGAGATTATGGTCGTGTGGACATTATGGTCCGGCCAAATGGAGAACCCATTGTCTTGGAGGTAAACACGTTACCCGGCATGACCGAAACGAGCCTTTTCCCAAAAGCAGCGGCCGCTTTTGGACTCAATTACGCGCAACTCTGTCAAAAAATGATCAATCTCGCCCTTGAGCGAACAAGGTAACCATGTGGTTTGGGACTAGAAAAAACCGTCGTAATGAACGAGCGCAATTGCTCGACGTAAAACTTCGGTCGAAGCATGGCTATAAGTTTAGCCTGCGCTCGACGGGATTGCCTTTGGCAGTTTCCATGATCCTCCTGTTATGCGGGTTTTTAATTTGGAAAGGTTGGGGCTTTGCGATCGACCAACTGGTCTATTCGAACCCTGCCTTTATCATTCAAAAAATCTCCACAGAAACGGATGGAGTGCTCCCCGCCGATTTGATCCAGCGTTTGTCCGGGGTAAAAAAAGGGGACAATCTGATGGCGATCGATCTTTTTCGCGTGCGACGACAACTCATGTTGGTTCCTTCCATTGCAAGTGCATCCGTCATTCGCCGCCACCCGTCGGAAATCCAGCTTCGCATCACTGAACGGGTTCCCGTGGCGGAGCTTTGTCTTTACCGAACAACGGAACCGGAAAAGAAATTAGAATCGGTCGTTCTATACATTGATGCCGAAGGATATGTGATGCCTCGATTCTCAGGGACAACAGACCTCTTGACCAAATCAGGAAAACGTCCCCTCCCCTCCCTTGTCGGCTTACTCTCGACCGATGCTGCTGTAGGGCAACAAATCGCGCTTCCACAAGCGAGGGCCGCACTGAATTGGGTTGTCGAATTCGATAAGACTCCCCTCGCCTCGGTGATCGATATCCTCTCCATTGATGTCTCGAACCCTCAAACGCTGCGCGTTATAACGGAACAAGGCAGTGAAATCATTTTTAGCACCCAGAACCCTGTCCCTCAGTTGCACCGCTGGCAGACGGTTCACGATTGGGCCACTCTGAATCTGAAAGTAATCGGTTCGCTCGACCTCGCCGTTCAAAACTATGTCCCACTGCGCTGGCTCGATCCCGCGCAGGCTCTCCCCCTCAAGCCCAAGTTAAATACACCCCTGTCACCTAGGAAGAAACATG
This sequence comes from Akkermansia muciniphila, assembly GCA_945867235.1. Taxonomy (GTDB): domain Bacteria; phylum Verrucomicrobiota; class Verrucomicrobiia; order Limisphaerales; family SXQI01; genus SXQI01. The sequence goes on along the minus strand of CAMBHS010000035.1, from coordinate 10,393 downwards.
TTTGAAACCACTCCCATCATAGTTGGTCTGGATATTGGCACTTCCAAAATTTGCGCAGTCGTCGGCGAGATCAGTGACTCTGGCAGCCTCAACATTGTTGGGGTCGGCCAGTCTAAATCTCGCGGCGTTCGTAAAGGCGAAGTTGTTGACGCTTCCATCGTAGGTGAAGACATTCGCCATGCCATTGGTGAAGCTGAACAGATGGCTGATACAGAAATTCGTAGTGTGTATCTCGGCGTGACCGGTGGCCATATTCGAGGGTTTAATAACCGAGGTTTTCACCCGGTGGCATCACAAGATCGCGAGATCACCGAGGACGATGTCCAGGATGTCATCAAAAACGCGCGCGCCATCAATCTGCCGACAGAAAACAAAGTTTTACACATCATTCGCCAACATTTCTTGGTTGATGGTCAGGATGGCATTGTCAATCCGGTCGGCATGTTAGGTACCCGTGTTGAGGTTGATATCCATGTGGTGCATGGAAATTTTAATCGGTTACAAACTCCGATCCACGCCGTAAAAGGCCTGCAATTGGAAATCGAAGATGTTGTATTCAGTGGGCTCGCCTCCTCCCTCGCTCTTCTCAATAACCATCAGAAGGAAATGGGAAGCATCGTCATTGATATGGGCGCGGGCACGACGGAATATGCGGTTTACTCCAACGGCATCATCAAACACACAGGGATCATTGCGGTAGGCGGTGACCATCTCTCCAACGATCTTGCTTATGGCCTCAAGGTTCCTCTCGGCCGGGCGGAACAGCTTAAAATCGAACATGGGTCCGCTCTGGTCGAACCCGAGATTCGAGGTCACACCCTTACTCTCACCAATGATCACGGCATTGCAGAAAAAACGATCAACCTCGAACACCTGCGACGCATCATGTCTCTACGACTCGACGAAATCTTCCAACTTATTGCCAACGAACTGGATCAAGCAGACCTCCTCAATGATGTTCGTGAAGGCGTTTTTCTTACCGGAGGGTGTGCTCGCATTCCAAACATTCAAAAACTTGCCAACCAAGTTTTCCACCTACCCGTGAGCATTGGGAAAACGAATTCGATCAGCGGCCTAAAATCAGCACTGGATCAACCGGAGTTTGCGGCTGCAATCGGTCTTGTTCGCTTTGGATCGTTCGAAACGCGCAAACGATTACAAGAAAAACCAGGATTCCAATCAACCTTGACCCAAACTATTAAACAGATCTTCCGCCGAAGTTGAGCCAACCTTTCTTGAAACCCTATGCAAGAACCTACACCACAAAATGATCACTCTGCTCCGTTGCAGCCTTTAACCGTCAAAATCATTGGCGTTGGAGGTGCGGGTAGCAATGCGGTTGCTGGAATGCTTCGTTCGGATCTCGGTGTTCTATCTGCCCTCATACTGCACACCAATAGTCGAATCCTGACTCTCGAAACAAATGCTCAAAAATTGGTTTTGGGCTCGCGCCGAACACACGGTATGGGAACCGGTGGCGATCCTGAGATCGGGCGAGCTGCCGCAGAGGATCAAGAAGAAATGCTACGGCAATTCTGTAAGGATGCTGATCTTATTTTTATAGTGGCTGGTTTGGGAGGAGGAACCGGAAGTGGTTCCGCGCCTGTCGTGGCTCGTTTCGCAAAGGATGCCGGGGCATTGACTCTCGCTGTCGTTACGCTTCCCTTTGATTTCGAGGGAAACCGCCGCGCCCAACAATCGCAAGTTGGTTTGCTCAAACTTAAGTCCTCAGCGGATGCCGTGATTTGCCTGCCCAACCAGAAGCTTTTCCGACTCCTTGATGAAAACACTCCGGTGAATGACACCTTCAACTTCAGCAACGACCTCATGACTCAGGGAGTCAGGGGGATTTGGCAGATGCTCAATCGCACCGGTTTGATCAATGTGGATTTTGCCCATTTGAGATCCGTCGTCCAGGATCGCCACACGGAAAGCATGTTTGCCTCGGTGGAAGCTCGTGGAGAAGGCCGAGTTCGCGAGGTCGTCGAACGTCTCGTTGCGAGTCCTCTATTGGATGAAGGTCGAGTGCTCGAAGAAGCCAGCGATGTGCTCGTGAGTTTGATCGGTGGTTCTGATCTCACCCTTGCCGACGTAAACAAAATCATGGATCAACTCAATCGTCGCGTTTGCGAAGGTCAATTGATTCTCGGTACCGCCATTGATCCTGCCCTCCACGGGACGATTCGGCTCACCATCATCGCCTCCCGACCTACTCCTGGGATTTCGCATAACCAGCCCGCGAACCATTCTCGATCCTCAACTATGGAAATGGGTAAAAGCGATTTTGAAGCCCCGTTTTTTGACGAACCGACAGTCCTTCTTTCACAGTCTCGGTTTAAGGGACCGCCTCCTGAAACAACACCGGAAAACACCGAATTCCTGTTTCAACAACAAAACGCCCGAGGCGGACATGCACGCAAAAAATCCGGTGTCAAGATGAAGCAGGAATTATTAAACTTAGAAATTATATCGAAAGGGAGGTTCGAGAAAAGCGAACCCACCATCCATCACGGTGAAGACATCGATGTCCCGACTTACATCCGGCGAGGGATCGTTTTGAATTAGTCTTTTTTTGAAATCAAACCGTCGTTTCACGTCGGTTTGATTTCGTTCACCATCTTCATCAATCGCTGACCGTATTCCACAAAGGTCTCAAACATTTTGAGTTCGTTCGACTGAACCGACGCATCATGAAAAACAACGGCGAGATGCGGTTCTATCGAAATTCCCGCATCATATCCTCGGCCCAAAAGATCGGTTAGGATTCGCCGCACCTGTCCGTCTCCTTCACCTGGGTAAGTGTAATCAGCATCGTTTTTTGCTGGGTTCCATATCGCATCCTTTACATGAACATGGGCGATATGGTCTTTGACATGGTCATAAAATTCCCATGGATCTTGCTTGGGCCAAGGCTTTGGTTGGATTCGGTCCGCATTAAAAATCGGGTTTGCCGTATCAAATAATAGGTTCAACCCTGGCACCTCACTCAACAATTCCTGCGTGAACTTCCATCCCATTCCTCCGTAATTCATGCAGTTCTCGTGCAACGGCTGCAACCCTGCATCACGAAACATACCTGTTAATTCACGCAACCGGCGAAACCTCTCCGCTGCTCGTTGATCTTCCGTTTCATCCACTGCAAAGCTCATGATTCGCACGATATGGGTGCCCAGCCGCTTCATGCGTGGGATCGCTCGTCGCGCCTCTGCCAACGAAGAATCAAAGGGCTCATTAATCTTTTTTCCCCAATTCGCAATCGCGGAACCGAAACAGCAAACTTGAATACCCGCCTCCTCCAATTTATCCGCAACGATGTCGAACGCGGGATCTGGAAGATCATGGAGGTTGGATTTTGCAAACCCATCCACCTCCACATTCCTTGCCTCCAAATGCGTCCAGCCAAGAACTTTCAGGGCTTTGATTTGAGAATCAATCGAGTTCCCAGCTTCATCTCCGATGCCTGTGAAATACATAATAATTAAAACTAACGGATAAATGAGGACGCAAAGTCGGTGGCGACACTCGGGGTGGATTTGCGTTTTTGGTGCGTGGATTTGGATATTATTTCCAGCAAAGTCGACTCGAACTTGGCTCCATCCAATGGCAAGGAAACTGTTTGGTTCGTCCACGTTGAATAGAGCGCGGCGTTGGCAAACTCCACCGATTTTAATCCCTCGGCACCAGGGGCTATCAAAGGAGAACCATCCAGAACCGCCTCCACAAAGTTTTGCACCACAGTCGCATGCTGGTGCTGTGCATTTTCCGAGGGAATCTCAATATTCCAAACGTCTGGCCGGGCAAATCCACTTTTTGCAACCTTGCTGAAAACCTGCATATCAGTTTCATTGCGTGTAAAAGTAAGACGTCCTTGTTCCAAAACCACACGGCCTTTCGTCCCGGCAATCTCTAAACGATTCGTCCCAGGAGTCTCCCCTGTACTCGTGACGAATAAACCCGTGGTTCCCTTATCATACTCGAAATAGACCGTCACGTTATCCTCAACTTCAATGTCATGATAACGACCAAATTGACAAAACCCGCGCACCCGCTGGGGAGTTCCGCAGAGCCAATGCAGCAGGTCGATTTGATGAGGACACTGATTGAGCAACACCCCTCCCCCTTCCCCACTCCACGTTGCTCGCCATCCGCCGCTCGAATAATAGGACTCCGTCCTGAACCAATCGGTGATAATCCAATTTACGCGCACCAAATCGCCCAACTCCCCTGAATCAATAAGACTCTTCAGCTTTTGATAACGAGGCTCCGTGCGCAGTTGAAACATCGCCGCAAAAACTCGACCTGTCCTTCTGGCAGATTCAACGAGACGCTCCGCATCGGCTTTGTGAACTGAGATGGGTTTCTCCACCAACACATGCAACCCCGCCTCAAATGCAGATATACCCAAAGTGGTGTGGGAATAGTGAGGAGTCGCAATCAATACGGCATCCACCATTCCTGATGAAATTAATTCTTCCCCAGAACTAAAATGCCGAACCCCAGGATAGCGCGACAACTTTTCTTGTGATGAACTTGCCAAGGCTGTCAACTGGCAACGTGGAACCTTGTTCTGCACAAGGTAATCCGCATGGAATTTTCCCATGTTCCCTAACCCAATCACTCCGAGTCTTAAATTTTTCATAGTCAAAATCTCTGACTTGAATTCATTCCCGAGACCACAACGTTGAAATTACTTCGAGGAATGTGCAAATAGATTATCGGTTTATCAAGGCCAGAAAAACTTCGCTAATAATGCGGCCACTCCAAGGCTGGGAAGATAATTGGCAATGGGGATTTTTTGAACGTCCAAAACCAACATTGAGATGCACAGAACCAACAAACCGCCAGTGGCGTTGATGGCATTCATCATCTCCACATCGGCAATGAAAGGCTGTATCGCTCGCGCTCCCAATGTGATCGAACCTTGGTAAGCAAGCACCGGGATCGCAGAAAGCAGCACCCCCCAACCAAACGTGCGAACGAACGCAAAAGTAGCCAACCCATCCAATAATGATTTGAGTAACAGTGTGTCCAACTTGCCAGAAAGCCCATCCTGCAAGGACCCGAGAACAGCCATGGGACCCACACAAAAAAGAAGTGAACAGGTCACAAATCCTTCACTGAATCGGTTGGGAGCATTGGCATCTTTAACATTCGAATCAAATTTCACCCTCGCCCAGCGTCCTAACCAGTTAACCCCCTGCTGTAATTTCAACGCCCGCCCAATCAAATTACCAACGATCAACGCAAGCATAACCACGATGAATTGCTTGATAAAATGCCCTAAAGGACCATGAAAAGCTTGGTAAGCAGTGCTAAGCCCAGCGTAAATGATAAAGACCCCCAATACCATTTTCAAACGGTGCTGTGTTTTGTAGGAAAGTTCTTTGGAGAGCGCCAAACCCAAAGCACCCCCTATAAGAATCGCACCCACATTTACCAAGGTTCCAATCACCTACCTACGCTGCCGAAGCTCCTCTTTCGCGTCAAAACATTACGGTTTCCAGAATCATGGTAAAATTAATATGCCGGTTGCAATCTTTCACTATGAAAGGCAGGCTACAAACTCACTCGGTCGCGGGACGTAGCGTAGCCTGGTAGCGCGCGTGGTTCGGGTCCACGAGGTCGTGAGTTCAAATCTCACCGTCCCGACCATTTCTTATAGATTCTTCTATTGATGGTTGGCAGAACTATTCAACGACAAATTGGTCATCCTTTAGACGGCTTGTGCCATGCTTGCGAAATACGATTTGGTTTTTTAACCGGATCAATCGCTTTGCTGAAAGCCGAATACCCAAAGTTCCACGAATCCAGCCTTTATCCCGGATATTCCGTCCGTGAAAGCGATTCATTTCAGATTTGAATATACCTGCTGTTTTGACTCCTGCTATTTCGCGAATTGCTTCAAAATCTTCGCGAAATATACTCGGGTCTCTCAACAACAACCATTTAGCAATGGGAATTGCCCAAAAAGGCAGAGCCTTAAAAAAAACCATCCTTTCAAAATCCTCCTGCGAACATTTGAAATGATCACAAAAACACACTCGGAACGAAGCCTTCCAATGCCGTGTTTTTGTTAGATTTGAAACCATACTTTTGGTGCCAAGAATTACCGATGTTTTATAGCCAATCTTCAATCCTTACGATGTAAACCGATCTACCATTTTGCCACTATCTAGAAGCAACATATATGCCAGATATCGACCGACCTTGGTAGAACTATCCACCCATTGAACTATAAAAAAAGGACGCCTTTCGGCGTCCTGATGAAATGAGCCGGAACTCAAGCCTACGGCGAAACTCGTCGAATTCTGTAGAATATGACGGACTCTTCTCCCGGACTGTCTGTAAATTCAGTGGATATGGCATTGGCCGTCACTGATTGGATTTCGCGGAATTCAGACACTAGACTGGTGCTGGTCTCGAGAGCGTAACTCACGCCTTCTTGACTGCTAAACTTTAGCCTGACCGCGCCATTCTCCTCTTTCATGACCGTCAAAGTGATAGCCTCAACTGGGATCATGCGTTTGTCCCCGTTAAATCGAGCCACACCATTGCGAGGCTGGTGATCCACGGTTTTGAAGGCTCCAGCAATCGTCACTCGGGTGGTGACAGGATCATAAATAATGTCGTAAACCGCCGCGTCCGCACCATCGCCGGGCAGGAATTCTTTGTCGATAGACCCATCCTCATTCAAACGAGCCACGCGATTACGAGCTTGGCCTGAGACGATCGTAAAATCTCCCCCGATCAACACCTTGCCATCCGTTTGTCGATCCAGTGCATAAACGACCGCATTGGGACCGCCAACCTTGTTGAAGCTGATATCCAAGGTTCCATCACTATTGAGACGTGCCACACGCGTGCGAAGCGTTCCATTGTAACTGGTGAAATCACCTGCCAAAAGAATCCGGCCGTCATCAAGAACCTGGATATCGTTGACAGCTCCATTCAATCCAACACCGCTATTAAACGTAGGATCAACCAATCCATCGTAATCGAGACGCACCAAACCTGGACGGGACTTTCCGTCAAAGTGAGTGAATGCACCGCCAACCAAGGCTTTGCCATTCCTTTGAACTACCACCACATTGACATCCCCATTCGCAGCCAATCCAGGAACGAAACTTAAATCTACCGTTCCATCAGTATTCAAACGGGCGATGTGATTGAAGCCGGCTGCGCTGGCGTAGGAAAATTTTCCACCAATTAGGATTTTGCGATCCTCCTGAATACCGATGGTTGAAACTTCTCCATTGAATCCTAGAGGAAGATTAAACCCTGAATCGAGTAGTCCGGAATTCCCGAGTCGCGCCATCCGGTTTTTCAGAAGACCTCCCACGCTGCTAAACCCGCCGGAGATCAACACCTGTCCATCACTCTGGCTGGCAATGGAAGCCACGAGTCCATTGGGCCCGACGCCCGGTTTTGATTGAGTTCCAGCGAGAAACTCTAGGTCGAGTCGCCCATTGGATAGAATCCGGGCGATCCTGCTTCGGTTGGTCGTGTCATAGGTCGTAAAATCTCCGGCTAATAAATACGTCCCGTCAATTAAACGTTTTATAGCTCGGACAGTTCCATTCGCACCGGCACCGGGGTTAAACCCATCATCAAGGCTACCGGGACCAAAGTCATCATCAACGATGGTCAGAACGGTAGTTAATTCAATCTCATTACCTGCTAGGAACGCGCCTCCTTGAGGATTGGTAATCGTGATGATCACCGTTTCATTTCCTTCAACCAGAAGGTCATTATGGATCGGAACCCTAAAGCTCTTAAATGATTCCCCGTCAACAAAGGAAATTATTCCTGTGACATCATCATAATCATTCACGCTACCGGGTGTCGCACTCCCGTATTTCGTTGTGTAACTCACGGAAACCACCCCTGCGCTCCCTGCCGAACGTCGAACCGTCACGGATCCAAATCCTGCACTCTCATTGACCGAGAATTCAGGTGCCCCGAAATTTAATTCTCCAGGAGCAAAGTCATTGTCAATAATCGCCAGGGAAGCCTTATTATTCAGTAGAACGGCTGAGTTTGTTCTTGGGGATATTAAATTTGTTAATGTGAGGGACACGACCTCAATCCCTTCAACAAGGGAATCATCTGCCACACTTACCATGAACAACTTGCTGGTATCACCCTTTGCGAAATAAAGTGTTCCCTTGGTCGCTGTGTAGTCGATACCCGCCCTCGCAGGTGACCCATTAAATGGACCATCCGTTGTGAAGTAGTCCACTGATATCGGTTCCAAAGAAGAACCCTGTCGTGTCACAGAGATAACCGCTGCGCCGAATGCAGATTTTTCGTTGATTGCGAAGTCGATCTGTGAGAATGAGAGAACACTGTCATCGCTCTCAATCGTTAACGTCGCTGTGGGTTGCTCCCCTAGTTGAGCCTGTATAACTGAATTCGGCGCGTCTGGAATTCCCAACGAGAGAAGCACGTTCTCGTCTGGTTCGATCAGATTATCATTGGTGATCGGAACAATAAGAAACTTGATGGTTTCCGCCTCCGCGAACTTCAGCACTCCAGAGACGTCCTGATAATCAACCCCTGATGTTCCTGTCATGGCTTGAGTCATATATGGAACATTCAAAATCCCCGTGGTTCCACCTGTGCGAACGACCATGATTTCAGCATTCGTGCTGGTCTCACTGATCCTATAATTTGCTGATGCGTATTCCACCTTCCCAGGTCCAGACATCGACCCGCCGTAAAGTCGGGCAATTCGTGATTGGGGTTCACTGTTAAACTCCGTAAATCCACCCACTACAACAATTTTCCTGTCTGGTTGCAGGACGACCGATGAAATGCTCGCATTCGCCCCCGTGCCAAAGTTAATTGTTGGATCCAAATGCCCATTGGAATTTAGGCGCACAATGCGGTTGCGTAGGATTCCATTAAATCGTGTAAAATCTCCCACGGCCACAATCCTACCGTCCACTTGCACTGCGATCGCATTGATAGGACCATCCGCACCTAGGCCTGGATCAAACAAAGCGTCCTGAGAACCATCGGCATTGAGGCGGATAATAGCATTTGCTTCAGTAGCTCCGAATCGGGTGAATAATCCACCGATAAGAAGTTTACCATCGCTCTGCAAAACAATGGATCGCACGGACGCATCAAATCCCTGCCCAACTTTGAACGAAGAGTCCACGGTTCCATTTGGGTTCAATCGAACCAATCGTGAACTTGAGAGTGTGTTAAAGGTTGTGAAATCTCCTCCGACGAGGATTTTCCCGTCACTCTGCAGTGCCATGGTGTAAACCGTGCCATTCGCACCTGTCCCGATGTTGAAGGAAGCATCAACAACCCCGTTGGTCTGGAGTCTTACTATTGCACTTTGATCTTCCCCATTAAAGGATGCGAAGTCACCACCCAGCAGTATTTTTTGGTCATTCTGAACGACAATCGTATAAACCGGATTGTCTGTCCCAGCACCGGGGTTAAAGCTTGGATCCAGCGATCCATCGTTGCTCAACCTTGCAACGAAATTCCTGACTACGTTGTTATAATTGGTGAACAATCCACCGATCAACAGTCTTCCACTTTCATCTCGCGTTAATGCGCGAACTGATCCACTGGCGCCTTGACCTGGGTTGAATTCGGAATCAATGGCTCCATCGGCATTCAAACGAGCCAACCGGTTCCGAACGATGCTATTGATAAACTTGAAATCTCCGGCCACAAGGATGTCATTGTCCGGTTGCAACAGCATGGAATAAATAAAGTCGTCCGTTCCCTCCGATATAAACGTGGTGTCCACCGTTCCAGCGGGTTCACGAATCAGTTCATTATCAATGATGGTCAATACTGAATTTGGGTTAATTATCGTGGATCCATCGGTCGCTTTAGAAAGTCGCAGCGTAACTGTTTTCTCACCATCAACAGTGCTGTTATCAATCGTGGTAACTCTGAAAACTTTGCTGACTTCACCCGCTGCAAACAGGAGTGTTCCATAGCTTTCGATAAAATCCTTACCACCGGTCGCCGTGCCATTGCTTACGGTATATTGCACGGAACTTTTTCCTGACTGACCCAACTTGCGGAGGACGGTTATGTCAACAAAACCAGCATTTTCGTCCACCGAGTAACCACTTTGGCTGAAGGCATATTGGCCGACAGCATCATCATTGATAATTTGAACGGCGGCCGCAGGAATATTCCCGAGGAGGTCGGGGTTAGGTAACCCATTTATAATTGGATTGATGAGAACCAATCCAAAAACTCGATTTGGATCAATGATATCATTGGCATGCAACTTGATCTGAACCGTTTTTGGAACAATATCCCCATTCGCCCAATGCAAGGTTCCCGATGTCGCGTCATAATTGACTCCGCTAATAGCGGTCCCGTTTGTTGTTTTAAAATCAACAAACACATCCCC
>CAMBHS010000034.1 GCA_945867235.1 Akkermansia muciniphila | reverse complement strand
CAAATAAACATGGGTTCAGAATTTATTTTTAGCGGCTCGACCATTGTGGTATGCACCCCGGAGCGTATTAGGACGGAGACCCGTCCACTGCTCTAAAGACCGAGAAAAAGTGTTCCGACATTTCCCACGAGGGGGGTTCATGGGCTCGCTGACCACGCTGATGCCGAACGGTTGGGCAGATGAATCCGCCGTGAGTTCCGAGCTTGGGATCACTCTTTGATGTGCTAGCCGTGTAAACTCACTTTTTAGTGGCTTTTTTTTGTTCCACCAAGGTTTTCACTTCTTTGGGCAAATCAAATCGACTCTCGGGAACTTGATCAAATTCTACTTGGTCGAATGTCATCACTTGTTCCATCCCTGACATCCGTTGGTTGACTCGCGTCGGCATCAGAATGTCCCCGAACTTCTTGTATTGCGTCAAAACCGTCGTGGTCACCACGGCTCCTAAGGGCGATTCCACCTTGGCGATGGTTCCATAAGCCAATCCTGTTTTCATGTTGTAGAATTCTCGGATTTCATCCCCGTTCTTTCGCACCAATTTTAATTCGAAACAGTCTTGGCCTTCGAAATTTGTTTTTCCCACCGTCTGCATCGACGCAAAGAGGGATGATTCATGTAAGGCCGCATAAAAATCTGCCTGAGCCACCATTTGTTCGAGCATTTTGCCTTCCATCAACATCGGTCCCATGCCGGGGTTGATCATCCAGCCCGAATGCCCATCATATCCGCTCAAAATTTTCCCCAGTCCTCCTAATTCAATCGAGACGAACAATTTTGCAGGTTTCGCCGCGCTTAATTCGATACGGCCACTCAACCCTTGTGCGGGCAATTCAAATCGGCCTTTGGCGGATTGGGAGGAAAGTTTGAGAAACGGTTCGCGACCCCCCATCTCCTTGATCGAGCGATCCAGCACGTCGCGGGCTTTGGGTAAACTCTCGGCGGAGAGGGTGATTGGAAAGATAAGGCTGCAAAGAAACGCAAGGACACAACGGATCAAAAAACTGTTGTTCATAAAATAATTAATGCTGCGGTTTCGTGACGGGATCGAGAGCACGAATCAAGGTTCGGGCGCGTTCGGTAAGAGCGAGCCAGTCATTTTCCTCCAGGATTTGAGCGGTGATCAGTGAAGAACCGAGACCGACTGCGGGACAACCGACGTCAAAAAATGATTTGATCGTCGTTAAATCCACGCCGCCCGTGGGGACGATTCTGAGATGGGGAAGCGGTGCGCGTAGAGATTTGATGTAGGAGGATCCGAGCCCCTCGGCTGGAAAAAGTTTGATGAAATCGGCTCCAGCCTCGTAAGCGGTCTGTGCTTCTGTCGGGGTAAAGGCACCGAGCATCACGAGGCGATTCCGGGAACGTGCGGCCTGAGCGATTTCGGACTTGGTGATGGGGCTGACCACGAATTCCGCCCCGGCATCCATCGCTGCGTGGGCTGTGGTCGCATCGAGCACTGTCCCGACACCAATCAACGCCGTGGACCCAAAGACTTGGCAGGCCTCTCGGATCGCAGCAATCGCGTCGGGGGTTGTTAATGTGATTTCGATCGCACGGATGCCGCCGTTTAACAGAGCCTGAGTCAAGGGGATCACCTGATCGCGTCGATTGGCGCGAACCACGGCGATGAGCCCGGGATGAACCAGTGCTTCGTGAATTTCAGCAAGTGAACGCATAAAAATAATAAAAATAGCGAGGTCCCAATCCGTCATTTCTATGAGGTGTAGTGTCTTTCACAAAAACGAGGGATCAATTCATTTCGCTGTGTCGGTAGGCCTCGGCCAAAAGTGTTACGGGATGCACCACGCGTAGGTTCATCTTCCGCTGTTTTGCCCCGTTCATGATTTGCAACAGGCAACCCGGATTGCCGGTGGCAACGATGGGGGCGTGGGTTGTGGAGATGTGCTTTAATTTACGAACAAGCAAGTCCTCCGCCATTACAGGTTGGATGATGTTGTAGATGCCGGCACTGCCGCAACACCAGGTGCTCTCGGTCAATTCAACGAGTTCCAAATTGGGAATAGCCTTGAGCAGGGTGCGGGGTTGGGAGGTGATTTTTTGACCATGGCAAAGGTGGCAGGCTTCATGATAAGTGACAGTCTGTGCAGGCATGGAGCGATCCGGAGGCGGTTGGATGCCAATCTCAGCCAGCCATTGGTGGATATCCTTGATTTTTTTATCCCACAATTCGGCTCGCTCTTTGTAACGCGGATCGTCCTTGAGCAGGCTGGTGAAATGCTTGAGATGGGAACCACAACCGGCGGCGTTTGTGATAATTGCGTCAAATTGTTCCGGTGGAAATTGATCGATATTTCGCCGGGCGAGACTTTGTGCAAGATTCCATTCTCCATTATGAGCATGCAGCGACCCGCAGCAGGATTGGTCCGGCGGAGTGATGACCTCGCAACCATTGCGTGCCAAGACTTCGGCGGTGTCACGGTTGACATCACTAAAAATCAAATCCTGTGCGCAACCCGTCAGCAGAGCCACGCGATATTTATAGGAGGACGTGGGTGGAGTGATCGGTGCGATCAGGTCGGATGAAAAAAACGGCTGGATCTCGGGCGTCATGGACTCGAGTTCACGCAAGCGTTTTGGGAATAAACGTAGCAACCCGCTGTGACGAAACAGACTTTGCATCCCCGATTGTTGATACAGACGCATGACGAGCCCCAAGAGTTGGAGCCGGTGATGATCCATGAACAACCAATTCAGGGTGAACCCTCGGATGACCCTGCGTTGAGGGGACTTATTCACCTGAGATTGTTCAGCCTCGGCTCGGGCGTGTTCAAAAAGCTCCGCATAATTGACCCCTGCAGGGCAGGCGGTCATGCACGCAAGGCAGCCGAGGCAGAAATACATTTCGTCTGCGAAGGATTGGGTCGGTTCGAGCCGGTCGTCCGCGACAGCTCGCATCAAAGCGATCCGTCCCCGAGGACTGTTGCGTTCCAACTTGGTGACGTCATAAGTTGGGCAGGTCGGCAGGCAAAGTCCGCAATGCATACACTGCTGCACAACGGAATAATCCAGACTCTTGAGATGGGAGGTAACGGTGCTCATCGATTTCCAGACTCCAAAAGCCAATCCGATTCGGCGATGACTTTGAACCCTCCCACAAGGGAGAAGACGTTCTTGTATCCCATTCTCCGGGCGACATCGGCGGTCAACGCGGAACGGAAACCCCCGCCGCAATACATAATAATCTCCGCCTGCGTATCAGGGATTAATTTTTCAATGTCGCGTTCCAGAATCCCTTTCCCGATGTGGATGGCTCCCGCGACATGTTGGGAGCTCCACTCGTTGTCCTCGCGGACATCGATCAAAATAGTTTTTGGGTTGGATGTCATCCGTGCGCGAGCTTGTTTGAGAGTGATCTCGGTGATGTGCGAGCGTGCTTCGTTGACGATTTGAAGGAATCCGGGCGAATGATCCATAGGTTCATGCTACCTGAGAGCCATGGAAAAGATAGCCTCGTGCTTCAATTAAGTCGCGAGCTTGCGTTTTATCGAAAAGACCTGTTCCTTTTGACCCTATGCGATCACTTTTTATTGGTGTGGACAGCGGAACTCAATCGACAAAAGTCTTGGTGATTGATGGAAAAACCGGCAAGGTTTTGGCGGCCTCCGCAGTCGCTTACGGGCTGATTGAAGGCCTTCCCCTCGGAGCGAAGGAACAGCATCCGCACACTTGGAAAGAGGCAACCTCGAAAGCGATTAAAAAAGCGTTGAAGCTGGCTCAAGCCCGGCCGGGAGAGGTCAAAGGAATCGGGGTGAGCGGGCAGCAGCATGGGTTTGTGCCGCTCGACGAAAACGGGGAAGTCATCCGGCCCGCAAAACTTTGGTGCGACACATCGACAAGCGCCGAGTGCGAAGAAATCATGACCCGATTGGGGGGATTGAAGGAGGCAATAAAAACGATTGGCAACGCCGTTTTACCAGGGTTCACAGCTTCAAAAATTTTGTGGCTGAAAAACCACGAGCCAGAAAATTATAAACGGCTCGAGAGCGTGCTTTTGCCTCATGATTATCTCAATTATTGGCTCACAGGCGAAAAATCCATGGAGTTTGGTGATGCCAGTGGAACCGCGTTACTCGATGTCCGCAATCGCCGTTGGTCTGAGAAGGCCGTCAAAGCGATCGATAAAAACCTCGCTGATTTTCTGCCGAAACTGATCAAGAGCGATGCCCCGGCAGGTTTGTTGCAAGAAACCACAGCAAAGGAGTTAGGGCTTGCACCGGGGACATGGGTGAGTGCGGGCGGCGGAGATAATATGATGGGCGCGATTGGCACGGGAAATACGAGAGCAGGGGTCGTGACGGCTAGTTTTGGGACAAGCGGAACCATTTATGCCTGCGCCGCAAAACCGGTCATCGATCCCAAGGGTGAGATTGCGGCTTTTTGCGATTCGACCAATCAATGGTTGCCCTTGCTTTGCACGATGAATGTAACTGTGGCGACGGAAATGGTGCGAAGAGATTTTGGCGTGGAACATCAGGGCTTTGAAAAAATCGCGGCGAAAGCTCCGGCGGGATCGGACGGGTTACTGTTATTGCCTTATCTCGAAGGGGAACGCACTCCCAATGTTCCCAACGGAACGGGAGTGTTTTTGGGAATCAACGCACAGACTTTCACCGGACACCATTTTGCGCGTGCGTCGATGGAGGGGGTAACCCTCGGGATGAATTACGGGTTGCGACGCTTGGCAACATTGGGAGTGAAAGCCTCTCAGATTCGAGCCACGGGCGGTGGAGCAAAATCCAAGTTGTGGAGGCAGATCATGGCAGACATTTTTCAAGCCGAAGTCGTAACGCTCAAAGAATCCGAAGGCGCGGCTTATGGTGCGGCGTTGCAGGCCATCTGGAGTTGGCGGCGATCGCAGGGTGAAAAAGTCGAGATTCATGAAATCACCGACGCTTTTGTTAAGTTAAACAAATCTGAAACGGCAACTCCGAATCTGAAAAATGCGTCCCTTTATCAAGAGTTGCAGGGATTGCAGGATGCGATGTCGCGAAGTTTGCGTGGGGTTTTCGATTCGCATCGAGCCCTCGTTAACGCCCGCTGATATTGAGGTGCAGAAACCCATTGCAATCCTAGGACAGCACCTAGGAATTATAGGAACCGAACATGAATGATGAGTCTATTTTGGGAGTCAACGCGCTCACCAAGTCCTACAGCACCAGTGGAGGGGAACTCACCGTCCTGCGCGAGGTGACTTTTGATGTGCGTCGAGGGCGCACCTGCGCGATTGTCGGCCCGAGCGGCAGTGGGAAAACCACCCTGCTCGGATTGTGCGCAGGGCTCGATCAACCGACCCAGGGCACCGTGCATCTCGATGGAATCGCCGTCCATAGCCTGAATGAGGATGGTCGGGCACGATTGCGAAATAAGTTGCTTGGATTTGTATTTCAAAATTTCCAACTCCTGACCACGTTGACCGCTCGGGAAAATGTCATGGTTCCTCTCGAGTTGTGCGGCGAAAAAGGTGCGGACCACCGAGCGGTCGAATTGTTGCAGCGGGTCGGATTGGGGGATCGACTGGATCATTATCCGATCCAACTATCCGGTGGTGAACAGCAACGGGTGGCACTCGCCCGAGCATTTATCAACCGTCCCAAAATACTTTTCGCAGACGAACCCACAGGCAATCTTGATTCGGAAACGAGTGGCAAAATAATCGATCTTTTGTTCGATCTGAACCGAGCGTCGGGAACGGCACTAGTGCTTGTGACGCACAATCTCGAATTAGCGGCGATGACCGATCAAATTATTACATTGAGGGGTGGTCGAAGGGTTGACCCACTCTGAAAAGGAAAACGCGATGAGTTTTAATCGTTGGATTTGGTTGATGGCTTGGCGAGACAGTAGGGCCAGTCGCCGTAAATTATTTCTTTTCTCCTGCTCTATCGTTCTCGGGATTGCGGCGTTGGTATCCATCACCTCGCTGGGTCATAATTTGGAAATAGCCGTGGCAGAGCAGGCCAAATCGTTGCTGGCGGCGGATCTCGTTGTTACCTCAAGACAACCTTTATCAGAACGCGCTGAGCAAATGATCGAGGGTCTCGGTGGCGAACAGGCACGCGAGGTTTCCTTCTCTTCCATGGCCTTATTTCCGAACTCCGAAGGCACACGACTTGTCCAGATCAGGGGACTGACAGAAGGCTTTCCATTTTACGGAGCCTTCGAGACGTTTCCCACAAATGCAGGTGAAATATTCCGAAATCTCCCGGGAGCATTAGTCGAAGAATCGTTGATGAAACAGTTCAACGCCAAGGTTGGGGATCCGATCAAACTGGGTGAGTTGATTCTTCCTATCGTGGGCATTCTCCAGAAAATACCGGGCGAAGCGATGGTCTTTACCACAATCGCGCCGAGGGTTTACATACCCGCAACAGAGATCCCCAAAACGAAACTCATCAAGGCTGAAAGCTTGGCTAAATTTAAGGTGTTTATCAAATATCCACCGGCAACACTCGTTGAGGAATTTGTAAAAAAGCGACGAGCCCCATTCAAGGAACTTCGTTTGGAATTGGAAACAGTGGAGGATCGGAAACGTGACCTCGGCAAATCAATGAACCACCTGCAAACCTTTCTCAGTTTGGGCGGCTTTATCGCCCTGCTGCTGGGAGGGGTGGGGGTGGCGAGTGCGATTCATGTGCATGTTAAAGAGAAAGTTCCCAGTGTTGCCGTCTTGCGGTGTCTGGGAGCCAGTGCGAATCAGACACTTCAAATCTACGTGGCACAAGGCATGGCTCTCGGGTTACTCGGCGCGATCATGGGCGGGATTCTCGGTGTGGTGATCCAGTTTTTTTTACCTCGTGTGATTCAGGATTTTGTTGCCTTGGAAATTCAATACAGCATTGCTTGGGTTTCCGTTTTAGGAGCCATGGGTGCTGGGTTCGTGATTTGCGTCCTATTTGCGCTGGTGCCGATTCTGCCTTTGCGACGCGTATCACCGCTGGCTGTGCTTCGAGCGACCACCGCTGTCTCTCACCATCGCGACCCGTTACAATGGTTGCTCTTTGGCATCATGGGATTAGGGATCACAGGATTTTCGCTCTGGCAAAGCACGCGATGGTATCATGGACTGGCGTTCACAGGGGGCATCCTTGTCGCGTTTGGGTTGCTCGCATTGGTGGCGAAGTTGCTCATCAGTTTGGCACGCCGAGCCATCACCCCTTCCTGGCCGTATGTGTGGCGCCAAGGTTTTGCAAATCTGCACCGCCCCAATAACCGAACCCTGCTTTTGATGCTCTCACTCGGATTAGGAACATTCCTCCTGCTGACGATGTATCTTGTTCAACACACCCTGTTGATAGATTTGCTGCCCGCAGGAAAGGGTCGTCAGCCCAATACGGTTCTGTTTGACATACAAACCGATCAAATAAGCGACGTTGAAAATCTCTTAAAAAACCGCCAGATGGAAGTGCTCCAACAAGCGCCAGTCGTCACGATGCGGTTGGCCTCTGTGAAAGGCCGCGCGATACGAGATCTGCTCAAGGAACCTGATCACCGCAGAGTTCCAAACTGGGTTTTGCGGCGTGAGTTTCGTTCCACTTGGCGGGATCAATTGGTCGATAGCGAGGAATCTGTGGTTGGTGTTTGGCCCTCCCAAAAGATTCGCGATTCAATCCCAATTTCATTGGAGGAAGGGATTGCCAAAGATTTGGCGGTGACCCTTGGGGACGATCTCGAATTCGATGTGCAAGGGGTGTCGATCGCCACTCATGTGGCGCATTTGCGCAAAGTGGATTGGAAGCGGATGGCTCCCAATTTTTTTGTGGTGTTTCCAAGCAAAACATTGGAAGCGGCACCTGCCTTTCATATCATCACGACTCGCAGTAACACTCCGGAGGCTGGAGCCGAAATGCAACACGCGTTAGTCAAAAACTATCCGAATATCTCCTTGATCGACCTGACTCTCGTGCTCAAAACGGTTGATACGGTAGTGAGCAAAGTTTCGGTGGCGGTACGCTTTATGGCGTCCTTCATTCTCGGGACCGGACTGCTGGTTTTGATTTCGGCAATTTTGACAGGCCGCTATCAGAGAATGCAGGAGAGCATTTTACTGCGAACACTCGGAGCCTCGCGATGGCAGGTTCTCCAAATCCTTGTGATCGAGTATTTCTTGCTTGGATTTTGCGCGAGTTTAACTGGAGTCGTGTTGGCGTTGGGTGGGGCAGGAGCTCTTGTCTTTTATTTATTCAAACTTCCTTTTCACCCACCCCTGCTTGCTCCGTTCGTAACGATGGCATGCATTTGCCTGACCACCATGACCACCGGACTGATCATGAGTTGGGGAGTGATGAACCGCCCTCCGTTAGAGATTCTCCGAGGGGAGTAATCATCATAAAAAATACCCGGACTACAGGAACGCTTTCGTTAATTTAACTCACGGTGTTTTCTGAGTTCCTTGTCCCAATTTGTGTTTCTGATTTTTTAACACAAGCAGTGCGGTGCTGTTGGTTTCCCAGAGCTTTTTGATATCGGAACGGACAACAAAGGAGCTGCGGTTGGCGGCTCCAAGCAGGATATCCACCGCTCCATCCGCATCGATATCTGCGGCGTCCATCGTGATCCAACGGCCGGAATAGGATTGAGGGAAACTAAAAGGCTTCCATTGGAGGCCTCCCTGATTTTCGAAATAGATGAAACTTTCTTCAGGGTGTTTCTGGTAATCTGGAAAATAAGAGATCGCGGCGATGTCCAGGTCCCCATCCCCATCAAAGTCCAATGTGATGGTTTTGTAGGCACCGTTCATCGGATAAAACCAAGCCTGTTTAAACCCTAACCGGCCATCGTTGAGATAGAGGCGAACACCGTGGTAAGGCCGCAGACAGGTGCGATACTCGCCACTATCCCCATTAGCGATTAGAAGATCCAACGCCCCGTCGCCATTGAAATCGATCATTTCGAACGACGCGGATCCCCATGCGGGATGAAACTGGAGCAATGGAGCTTCGATAAACTCCTTATTGCCCTGGTTGCTCAGCAAAAAAATGCCTTCCTTGCCTTGCGCCATTTGCACGACGATATCCGGACGTTTGTCTCCGTTCATATCTCGAACAAACGCCTTGATCGCTCCCGGTCGATCGATAAGACGGTGTTCGACGTAACCCTGTTGACCTGTGTTTTCAAACCACGAAAAGTGCCCGAGATTATGTCCAAACGTGGTGATCACCAAATCCAAATCCCCATCCCCATCAAGGTCTGCAAAACCCGTGTCCGTTGCCCGATGAAGATTCGTGATGATTGTTGTGGTCGCAGTGAATCGATTGGAGGTCAGAGTCGCCGTCGAGACTCTGCCCGAAGGAATATCGGAAGGCCCAACGGAGCCAATCTGGGTGATGTAGGCAAGATTCGATTCAAAGCTAATCGCCACCGGCGGATTACTCAGAGCCAAGCTGGAAAGAATTTTTCCTCGAAAATCTAGGACATCCAATTTTTGCGAATCACTATTGCCCACGAAGATAAGATTTCGGATCGGGTCAACCTTGAGGAGGGTGGTTGCTGGGTTCTGGGGACGGTAGGCAGAGGGCACCGGTTGGAATTGGCGCAAACCAAGATCGATCGAAGTGTGCGGCAGTTGCTCCAGAGCGTTGGTGGGCGCACTCGTATAAATAAAATTGCAGATATCCTCCCAGTCCTTGAGCATTTGTTGACCTTCCGGAGTGGTGCCAAGGCTCGATTTAATCCCCAGCATTTTAGCCATTAAAGGCAACGCCTCGTCTCTCCACGTTGCCTGATCCAGCACCGAAGGATCCGCATAAAGATGGCAGAGAGTGCATAACCGTTTAGCCTTGTCCTCCCCATTGAATTCCTGGGCGCTAGCGGTCAGGAGTCCCCCGCACAGCACCAGCCAACTCCATGTTGCCCAGAGAACAGGGCGGTTGAATTCAATAAATCGATTTTGCGGTTGTTTTTTCACACTATTCACAGCGTTATCGGAGTTCGACATATCCTAGGGATGTAAAAAAGGGAAGTCCACCATCGGTATTGTTGTCGAACATTCCGCAGGCACCTGATCGCAAAATCACTTTCCAACCCTTTAAAGCAGGGTAAACTATTCTAAGTGATCAAATGTGTGAACAGCCAGACATCAGGAATACGAATTGAGTGTCGATCGATCTTGGAACTATCACGTCGAATCATGATGGCAGATACATGGGTTCAACGGACCCAAGCGAAAATCGTCAGCGAGAGGATCAGCTATAATGCGGCTCGAGGCTAAAGACAAAAGGATTGAAACAGGAGACGAACAAGGTCGTCTCAAGGTTTACTTACTGCCCAATCTGCTGACCGCAGGAAATCTTTTTTGCGGATTTCTGGCCCTGACCAAGATCGTCGAAGCCAACGTGGGATCCCCTGATTTTAATTCGGTCATCCGTGTGGCAATTGGGTTGATATTGCTCGCCTGTATTTTTGATCTTCTCGATGGACGTGTGGCTCGCATGGGCGGTGCAGAGAGCCCATTCGGGCGCGAATTTGACTCCTTGGCAGACATCGTTTCCTTTGGCGTAGCTCCCGCTTTTCTGGTTCACCGCATCGTCCTGAAAGATGTGTTCGTTAACCACCCGGGCTTTGGTTGGTTCATCGCCTCCATTTATCTGATTTGCGGAGCCTTTCGTCTCGCCCGCTTTAACTGTTTGGCCAATCTCTCTTCAGGACGCGGTTCGAGTGATTTCCTAGGGTTCCCAATCCCCGCAGCTGCGGGCATGGTTGCCTCGCTGACCCTGTTCATGCTGTGGTGGGAAGATCGTAATTTCGGTGTCGGTAATTGGCGCTACGCTCTGCCCGTTATCATGATCCTCCTGTCAATCATGATGGTGAGTGAAGTACGGTATCCTTCCTTCAAAAAAATCGACATGAAGGCGACCCGTCCCTTTATCAAAATGGTAGTCGTTACGCTGATTGTTTGTTTGGCAGTGGTCTCCTATGATCTTGTCCTTCCCATTGTTCTCCCGATTTTCTTTACCTCCTACCTTGTTTACGGATTTATCCGCCCACATATTTCTCGTCGTATGCGACAAGAGATTGCTGATGATGATGATGAACATGATTTGCATTCTTCAGGGTCAGACACAGTGAGTAAATAAAACTGAGAATGGAAGATACTTACTCATTGGTGCGAGCCTTACTGACGGGTGTGGGCTTTGGGTTTTTAGGTTGCATTCCCGTGGGTCCTATCAATGTCACGATCCTGAACGAAGGCGCCAAAAGAGGGTTGGTGTGGGCCTTGATGATCGGCGCAGGTGCGATGGCGATGGATATCATTTATTTTGGCATCGCATTCGCCGGTTTTTCCCAACTATTTGACTCACATTATTTCCGTGTGGGCATCGAGTCAGTCAGTTTTCTACTCATGATCATCCTGGGTTGGAAATACCTTCGGGCACGCGAATTGCCGCGCACTCCCCATCCGGTCGAAGGCATCGAACAACGGTTTCATCCCCATACCGCGTTCATGATCGGATTCGTGCGTGTGCTTGCCAATCCCGCCGTCCTCCTTTACTGGGTCGCGATGTCCACCAACTTTATCTCCCACGGATTAGTGGCCAATAATCTGCGGGCAAAAGTAGTTTGCGGTGCCGGGAATTTTATAGGGGGCATGATTTGGTTTTCAATTCTCAGCTTCATCGTGTCGCGTGGGCATGGTAAATTATCCGACAAAACGCTGCTTCGCTTGGCTCATTTCTCCGGGTTTTCCCTGTTGTTGACCGCAGCCTATTTCGGATACCGCCTCTCCCTAAGTATTGGACAACAAATCCCCTGAGGCACTTCGCTGCCCGTGATTTCAGATCACTTTACCAGCAATAGGATGAGTGCCCCGGCCAGGATTCGATACCATCCGAAGGCAGCGAATGTGTGGGTGCGAATATAACCCAACATCCATTTCACCACGGCAAAAGCGACGACGGCTGCGACGGCGGTTCCGAGCAGCACCATGTCCCAATGCACCACTTCCTTCCCCGCAGGGTTCTTCAGGTGTTGCATCACCTCCAGTGCCCCGGCGGATAGCAGCGTGGGAATACCTAAGAGGAATGAAAATTCTGCCGCTGCCGGTCGCGATAATCCCATCGCCAACGCCATTAATATCGTCGTGCCGCTGCGCGAAGAACCGGGGAAAACCACGGCGATCAATTGTCCCACACCGATCGCCACCGCGATTGTCCACGTCACTTCGTTGACTAATTTCTTCCCTCGCAAGATCCATTCGGCACCGAGAATCAACACCCCGCCTAAAAGCGTCGCCCATGCAATGGGTGCAACTTCCTTGGGGAGTTTAAACCCGATCTTTTTTAGAATGAGCCCCCCCACAACGGTCAGAAAAAATGCGACCACGAGTTTCAGGAGATAATCGCGATGAACCGGTTCATACCACCGCATCAGCAAATCCTTCACACGACCTGCAAAAACAGTCACCACGGCGAGGACTGCTCCTGTTTGCACCACAGCGAGGAAAAGATCCGATTGTTTATGTGGGAGAAAATGCTCAGCCAACAGCATGTGACCGGTTGAAGATATGGGCAGGAATTCAGTAATTCCTTCGATGACTCCCAAGATAATCACGCTTAACCATTCAGGCATGGAGTGGTTAGAAGGTAAAACTCACGCCGTGACAAATCAAAAATGAGCCCAGCTCAAAATCAGTCGGCGATTGACCTTAGTGCTTATCGGCTTTAAGATGACATCCTAATATCCAATCGATCATAAGTATGGCCGCTAAATCTCCTGTGGCTTTCGAGCCCTATATCCCAGCATCCAACACCTCCTTGCGCGAATTCTCCGCTCGCGGCGTGATCCTTGGCACCTTGCTTGGCATGCTTTTCGGTGCTTCCTCCCTTTATTTGGTTCTCAAAGTAGGGATCACCGTCTCTGCGTCGATTCCCGTGGCGGTGATTTCATTGACCTTATTTAAGATAGCCACTCGGTTTGGGGTGAAGGACGCCACAATTTTAGAGCATAACATCGCTCAAACGGCTGGTTCAGCCGGTGAATCTCTCGCTTTCGGAGTCGGTGTCACCATGCCGGCCATCCTCATACTCGGATTTGATTTGGAGGTGACGCGTGTTTTATCTGTCGCTTTATTGGGAGGCCTGCTGGGGGTATTGATGATGATTCCACTTCGGCGAGCCCTGATCGTGGCACAGCACGGATCCTTGAAATATCCTGAAGGCACCGCGTGCGCCGAGGTTCTCAAAGCAGGTGCCTCCGAAGAATCCATTGCGGCCCATTTGCAACATCAACCGGCATCAACCGGCATCGGGACGAAAGTTGCTTTGCGTGCCACCAGCGCGATGACCATTTTTGTCGGGTTCGCAATCGGCTTGGCCTATAAAACGGGAAACATAGCTCTCAAAGGCTGGAAGGAAGTCTCCGAGAAAATATTTGGAGCCCCCCTCCAATCGGGCTCCATCGCCGCAGAGGTTTCTCCAGAACTTCTCGGCGTCGGGTATATCATCGGGCCAAGAATTGCGGGTATCACCTTTGCGGGCGGCGTTCTGGCATACCTGCTTTTGATCCCCATGATCCGTTTTTTTGGAGAAGGGATGACCTCCGTGTTGGCTCCTGGTGGCAAACTGATCAAGGACATGTCCCCCAATGATATTCGATCCGCCTACATTCTTTACATCGGAGCAGGAGCCGTTGCGGGGGGTGGAATTATTTCCCTGATCCACGCACTACCAACCATCTGGCGTGGGATGCGCGAAGGATTGCGAGATTTTAGTGGTGTTAAATCAGGGACCCAACCGGCGGCAGACCGTACAAATGTCGATCTCCCATTCAAATGGGTTCTCATCGGAATTATTCTTCTTCTTGCCGCGATCACACTCGTGCCAACATTGAAAATGAACCCCTTGGGTGCCTTGTTGATTGTGGTTTTCGGATTTCTCTTCGTTACCGTCTCCTCGCGGTTAACGGGTGAAATCGGGTCGTCCTCGAATCCGATCTCTGGGATGACAGTCGCGACACTCCTTTTGACTTGCCTGATTTTTCTCGCGTTAGGGTGGACGGGGCAAACATATTACGTCATGGCACTCTCGGTCGGAGCGATCGTGTGTATTGCCTCCTCCAATGGGGGAACGACCTCGCAGGATTTGAAAACGGGTTTTCTTGTTGGAGGCACTCCAAAATACCAGCAAATCGCCTTGTTTGTGGGAGTCATTGCATCTTCGTTGATACTGGGACCCATCCTTCTTGTGTTGAATAATTCTGGCACTGTTTATGTGCCAGCAGCCCAGGTTGCCCTCGGCCTTCGCGTTTCCGAGAACCAGATTCCAAAAAAACCTCGTATGGAATCCTTGAAGGGTTCTCAGGCTCGCGAAGATAACAACAGTTATCTCGTCTGGCACAAGACCGATACGGTGGGGGGGCCTGCGGGCAAGTATCTGGTTGACGCCAATGGGGCTGCGGTTTGGTTGGTGGATCCCGGCATCAACGGAGTTCATTCCAAACGACCTGACGGAAGCGAAGTTCAGAAATACCAAGCCCCGAAAGCGACCCTCATGTCCTACATCATAAAAGGAATCCTAGATCGTCAATTGCCCTGGGGCCTAGTGCTTCTCGGAGTGATGATCGCCGTTGTGCTGGAGCTTGCAGGGATTCCTTCGCTCGCCTTTGCTGTGGGTGTCTATCTCCCCATTTCCACCACGACCCCTATGTTCATCGGCGGTGTCCTCCGCTGGTATATTGACCGCAAACGCCGCAAGCACCTCCAAGCGGTTCACGAGGAAATTGATGAAGTGGCGCTCGCCGCAGATGCCGACCGTTCCCCCGGAGTGTTGGCAGCCTCGGGATACATTGCTGGCGGAGCGATCGCGGGCATATTGATCGCCATCTCTGCTGGGTTTTTTGAATCGTTCGATCTGCGGATCACCCAATGGGCGGCGGCGAACAATCCGTTTTACCACGGACAAAATGCAGACCTTTTCTCCCTGCTTCCCTTCGCTGCGATCATCATTATTCTGTTTTTAATAGGTCGCGAAAAAATCCTGAACCCTAAACCCCGTTCCTGAGTTCACACGATCAATTCCCGCGTGGATTCGATCTTTATGCGTAAAAAAATAATCGCCTCGATTCTCACGGTGGTCTGGTGCTTCGCAGGTTGCGTTGTCACTTCGGTCTATCCCTTCTATACCGCGAAGGACTTGGTGGAATTTCCCGAACTCGTAGGTGATTGGAAATCCACGGATACCACAGAAAAAGAAGTGTGGACGTTCTCCGCAACGGAGAAGGCTCGTTATATTCTTTCGATCAACAATGAATCCAAGGAACAACATGACACACATGTGTTCAAATTGGGTGCCCAGCGATTCCTTGATTTTGTCCCCCACAAATCTGAGGAGATCATCCCTCCCCATTACATCGCGAAACTGGATCTAACCAACCAAGTGCTGAGTGTCGTCACTATGGATTATGAATGGTTGGCAAAACTGTTGGAAAAAGATCCTAAAGCAGTGCGTCATGTGAAGGTTCCTGCGAATGCCGATGAATTTCGTGTGGTACTTACCGCAGACACTGCCGAGCTTCAGGCTTTTCTCCTAAAACACGTTGCCACCGAGGGTGCGTGGCCGAGCGTTCAAACCAGAGCAAAAATAATCCCTCCGACCGACAGCAAACCGAAGCCTTGAACAGATCCTCACGGATTCATCATCACCCCACGACTACGCGAAGTTTTTTGGGGTTTATATAAAAACGGGCGGGCAATCGCCCCACCAGTTCCCCTTCAAGTTGTAGCCCTGCGGATGTCTCGGTCGAGAGTGTGGCTTCGGCGGCTTGAAAGTAGGTATAGGCTCCCGGTTTGAACATCTGGTTCATCAGGAATTTTAATGTGTAGCGGGGGACACAGGACCAACGGCACTCTTCAAAAACACAAATATCCAACAACCCATCCGACAGGTTCGCTCGATGAAAGACAGGGTAGCTTCCGGCATAATATCGGCCGTTACCAATCACAACCAGATTTCCTGTGGCGACGTCCTTTGATGTCCTTACGGTGATGGAAGCGGCGGGTTCTCCCAGAGCCTTAAATCCGGACAGGACATAAGCAAAGAACCCGATCTTTTTCTTCAATTCCCAGTCCACTAATTCCACGGCACGCGCATCCCAACCCGTGCCAGCCAGTTGAACAAAGGCGCGATTTTGAATTCCTTGCGGCCCAGCAAATTCAACACTTGGAACATCAATTTCGATCTCGCGATTTCCTTGGAGAAGGTCCCAAGCATCGCGCCATTTCATGGGGATGCCTAACTCCCGAGCAAACACATTGATCGTCCCTATCGGCAACACTGCAAGCCGAGTTTTGACGAATCCATCCTCGGCATCGAGAAGCCCATTGACCACTTCATTGATCGTTCCATCTCCCCCTGCTGCGACCACGGTGGTAAATCCTTCCTCCACGGCTTCTTTAGCCAGGGAACGTGCATGACCCTGCGCCTGCGTCGGTTTAAGAACGATACCATCACAACGCCGCTTCAAATGATCGAAAAGATCCCGAGCTTTATCGCCCCGAGCAACTGGATTAAAAATGATGCACGTTGTGCTCATTAGGATTCACAAAGGTTAATCTTCCAAAGCCCCTTTGGGCGAGCGGCAATTCTGCCCCCCGTGTTTGGAGAATCCAGATTTCAGGCTCCGAAAAGTTCGATCAGTTTGGCGTGGCGATAATCAAACATGCGGCGCAAATCTTTATCGATCTTTTTGCTGAAAAGGTTGCCGAGAAAACCCATTGGAATGGTGTAATCGATCGAGTCGCGCATCCAGCAACTGTCGGGAGACTCCGGCTCAAACAGATGGCGATGTCGCCAATAGGAAAATGGACCACTCACTTGGACATCTACAAACTGGCGACCGGGAATGATCTCTTGCATGCGAGCGACCCAAGTGATGGGCATGAACGGCAACTGGATTTGGAGGGAGGTCACTTCACCGTCACGCAGAGCCTTGAGTGGTTTGAGAATGCGAACCTTTATAAATGGGGGAGTTAGTTCCTCAAACGCCGAAGGGCGTTCGTGCCAGGCGAAGAGTTTTTCGGCGGAAACATTTAACCGCGTGCGTTTTTCGAAGAGATGCATACCCGAGAGGATAACAAAAAAGGTCCGCTTGTGGCGAACCTTTGTAAAATCATTAGAATGAAATCGGATTAACTCTTAGGCTCCGCTTTAGGCGCCACTTTGCGAGTACGAGTTTCTTTTTCTTTCACGGAAACAGCACCCTTACCAATGCGTTTGCGGAGGTAGGTGAGTTTGGCGCGACGCACGGCACCTTGGCGTTCCACCTCGATTTTATCCACTCGAGGGGAGTGCACGGGGAAAATACGTTCAACACCTTCGCCGTAACTGATGCGTCGAACAGTAAAGGTCGAGTTGAGACCCCGCCCACGACGACCAATCACAACACCCGCGAACACTTGGATACGTTCCTTGTCGCCTTCGACAACTTTTGTGTGGACGCGAACGCTGTCGCCAACCGCGAAAACTTCAGCGTTTTTGCGGTATTGCTCCGATTCAATTTTATCCTGTATTACTTGATTCATAAACTTACTCCGGTTGAGCGGACTGACTTGCGTCCTGCTGCACCAGCAGGTCTGGACGGCTCTCTTGTGTGCGTCGGCGTGATTGTTCTTCACGCCAAGCCACGATATTTGCATGATGCCCTGACAAAAGTATGTCGGGGACTTTCATCCCTCTGTATTCGGCGGGTCTTGTGTAATGAGGGTATTCCAACAACCCATTCGTGAACGATTCCTCATGGGAACTTTCATCATCGCCAAGCACTCCCGGCAGCAACCGCGCCACGGCATCGATGATGACCATGGCTGGCAAATTGCCGTTGGTCAGCACGTAATCGCCGATGGATAACTCATCATCAGCGAGATGCTCGCGCACACGTTCATCAATTCCTTCGTAACTTCCGCACAGAAACAGCAAATGCTTTTCTTGCGATAATTCACGAGCGATGGCTTGAGTGAAGGGTCGCCCCGTTGGACCGAGGAGGATCACTTTCGTTCCTTCCCCCGCCAAATTTTCTACTGCTTCAAAGATCGGCTCCGGTTTCAACAGCATTCCCGGACCACCGCCGAACGGTTTATCGTCCACGGTCTTGTGTCGGTCATGCGTATAATCCCGCAGATTGTGGAGAGTCAGTTCTAACCGACCTTCCGTTCGCGCCCGTTTGATGATACTTTCATCAAGCGGCCCGGTAAACATCCCGGGAAAGAGGGTGATCACATCGATTTTCATGCGGTCATCCCTGTCATTCAGCCCATTCGCCGCGTGCGGCGCGAGCCCTTCAAAATTAAGTGACGCGTTGGTTTTTTTGGATGCCGTCTTCGACGATCTCCAAAGTGGTTCTTAAGCCTTTTTTGGCACTACCCACCAAAAGCAGGTTGCGCAAGGCATGTATGGTCGCTCCTTGTCTCCCGATGATCTTTCCAACGTCGTCAGGATGGAGACGCAACTCATACACCGTCATGTTGTTGCGTTCGACAGCAGTGATGCTGGCTTCCTCAGGTTGATCAACCAGTGCCTTAATCACGTCATCCAGAAAGGCTTGCATGGTTGTTCGATACTAGGAGGTTAGGCGGATACGACTGCTGCAGCCGCTTTTTTCGCTTTGCGAATAAAGCTGGCGACGGTATCGGAGGGTTGTGCCCCTTTGGACATCCAATAATCGGCGCGGTCAAGTTTCAGGGTCACGTTGTTTCCCTTTTGGAGCGGTTGGTAGGTCCCAACCTCTTCAAGAAACTTTCCATCACGAGGACTGCGGCTATCGGCCACAACAATACGGAATACCGGGGTGTTCTTCGTGCCGACCCGCTTCATTCTGATTTTGACTGACATATTTTAATATAACACTTTCCCGTAATAAATCGCTACGCCGCCGAGGAAACCACGATCCCAGCGACTCACAAAAGAGTTGGAACACTACCGAGTCGTGATGCGGAACGCAAGGAATGTTTTTTCCAAAACTCAGCCCTGATTCCAAGAAGCAATCCTCATATACCCCTGACAAAATGGCGACTGTAAAAATACGGTCATGATAGGGGCTTAGTGCTTGATGCCCGGCAAGGGATACATGAAATTGAGGACATAGCCAGCATGTGTTTTTTCATACGTATTTTAGTGTCCGTCCTGTTGCTTCTAATCCCGGTGGAGCGTGTTTGGGGTGTTTCCTCCAGCGGTCGGGCGGCGGTTTTTGAGTCGGCTGGGCCCAGCACCCGCCGAGGCCCATGGGTCATCTCCGAAATCATGTATCATCCTGCCCTAGGTCCCGAAGGGGCAGATTTGGAATTCATCGAGTTGTATAATTCTTCCCCATGGGTGGAGGATCTGGGCGGATTCAAACTTGCGGGTGAAGTCGAATTCATTTTTCCACGGCGGACGATGGTCCCAGCACGTTCCACGGTCGTCGTCGCTCGGGTTCCATCGGATTTAGCAAAAGTATATGGTTTAACAAATGTGTTTGGACCCTGGAATGGCAAATTAGGGAATACCGAAGCAACCCTGCGATTGCTCAACGAATTGGGAGCGGTGCAAGCTGAGATCAATTATGGCACGAGGGATCCTTGGCCAGAGGCGGCTGATGGATGGGGGCATTCATTATCGATGGTGCGCCCTTCCTATGGCGAAGGGGATCCCCAAGCATGGGCAGCGAGTGATCGGGTGGGTGGATCACCGGGTCGCTGGGAAACATTGGAAAACGAAGGGTTGCGAGGGCTTAGTTTCAACGAATGGTTTTCACCGTTTGGTTTACCCAATCCTGTCGGAGGGTTTATCGAATTATTCAATGCAGGATTAACCACCGTCGATCTCAATGGATGTTTGATCACCGATGATTCGTCCCAACACAATTTCTTCATTGATTCCAGTGTCGTATTGAAACCGGGAGGTTTTTTAACATTTTCCGAAGATCAACTTGGATTCCAACTCGAACCGGAAGGAGGATGGCTGGTGCTCTGGAATCCCTCGCGTTCCCGGATTATTGATGTGTTGAACTACCCTCCGATGGGGATCGGGAAGTCCTGCGGTCGAACCCCCAATGGCGGGGATTTGGTGGCTAATCTGGATGTTTCAACCCCGGGTGCAAGCAACGCAAAGTTGCACGTCGGCTCCGTGGTGATCAACGAAATGATGTATAATCCTATTAGCGGCGATTCTGCGGATGAATTTGTGGAATTATACAACCGCAGCAACGTCGCCGTCCCGTTGGACGGTTGGCGGTTGATGGCTGGGATCGAATTTGAATTTCCATTGAACACCTCCTTGGCAGCGGGCGGTTACCTCGTGGTGGCCAAAAACCGGTCTCATTTCCTCACTAATTATCCAACCTTAGATCCCTCCAGAGTGGTAGGAGATTTTAATGGAGCCTTGAGCGGTGCAGGTGAACGAGTGGCGTTGGCTTATCCTCAAGTAGCGAATGGAAAAACCTACTGGGTGGTGGAGGATGAAGTGACCTACGGGGTCGGCGCCTCATGGGGGATGTGGGCCGACGGCGGCGGGAGCAGTCTTGAAAGGCGTTCTCCTGAAGAGACTGGTCGTTGGTCGGTCAATTGGGGGGATAGTGATGAAACTGCGAAGGCTCCTTGGACCGCAATCGAATCCAGTGGGAATCTTGATCTTGGGGTAGGAACCATTAATTCCCTCCATATTCTTTTACAGGATGTTGGAGAGTGCATCGTGGACAACCTCTCCGTGATTCGTGGGAATTCTACCAATTATCTTTTCAACGGGGATTTTGAAACCGGAACCAACTACTGGCTATTCCAAGGCACTCACGACAGGTCCACGTTGGAGGAAGGTAGCGGAGTTGAAGGCAGTCGAGCGTTGCACTTAAGGTCATCGCATCGGGGGGATATCAGCGCGAACCGGTTGCGGGGTGATTTGCGGACTGGGTTTACCACCGGTGCCACAGGGAAAATCCGTGGTCAGGCTCGATGGCTCCGGGGTTCACCGCAGATATTGCTTCGTTTGCAGGGAAATTATTTGGAGGCGGCGGCTCAATTGACAGTCCCCAAAAACCTTGGGTCGCCTGGGGTGGCAAATTCTGTGTTGTCCCAAAAAATTGCACCCCATATCTATTCGCTCACGCATCGCCCTGTGCTGCCTGAACCAGGGTTTGCGATCAAGGTCAGCCTGCAGGCTGTAGGAATGTCTGCAGCGGTCACAAACGTCACCTTGTTTTATCGAGTGGATCCGGCAACGAACCTGTTTACATCCACGATGCTGGACAATGGAGCCGGCACCGATCCCGTGGCTGGCGACGGTTTTTTTACCGGTCTGATGCCCTCCCAAGCAAGTGGTAAAACGCTGGCCTTTCATGTTGTGGCCAGTGATGAACAAGGTCGTTCCCGTCGATTTCCTCCCAACGGACGCGAGGGTTTGGTGAGGGTGGGGGAACTTCATCCCACGAACACTTTGGGGAGTTATCGGCTCTGGCTCACCGATGCCTCGGTGAGACGTTGGACCGTGCGTGAAAAACTGAGCAATCAACCGATCGATGGAACTATTGTTTATGGGGATGAACGTGTGGTTTACGAAGCGGGAGCCTACTACAGTGGCAGTCCAGGGCACAGTCCGGGTTACAACGGCCCTGCTGGTAGCGCGCAATGCGGCTATATTTTTCAACTGCCGAATGAGGATAAAATACTCGGAACAACGGATTTTTCCAAGATGCACGCTCCGGGGAACGGCGGTGATGATGAGGTGGCGCAACGGGAACAAACCTCCTATTGGATGATGCGCAAAATGGGATTGCCATTCAACTATGCTCGTTTCGCCACGATGTATGTGAATGGAAATAAACGCGGAAAGGTGTTCGAGGATTTGCAGGTTCCCGGGGCGGAATTCCTGCGGCAATGGTTCCCGGAAGATTCAGACGGTGACCTCTATAAAATTTCGACATGGTTCGAGTTCGATAAGGCCGGCACGCAGTTTTCTGAAGCGAACGGAGCTTCGATTGCAAATTATATAAGCGGAGGGAAAAAGAAAATTGCGAGATACCGATGGAATTGGCAGAAGCGAGGGGGAGTAGATAATCCCAATGATTATGAGACGTTGTTTCAATTGGTGGACACGATGCTAACCACCTCCTCGGGTTCCCAATACACCACAAAGATTGAATCATTGATCGATGTCGAACAATGGATGCGGATGGCAGCCATTGAACGATTGGTTGGAGATTGGGATACTTGGTTGAACGGTAGTGGGCAAAACATGTATGCCTACAAGCCGAAAAATGATCGTTGGAAATTGCTGAAATGGGATCTGAATATCGATTTGGGGATTGGCGGATATGGTTCCCCGTCAACCAGCGACCTTTTCATCGTCGGAGATACCGCGTTGGGGCGTCTCATGAATCACCCGCCCTTCAAGCGAGTTTTTTTAAGAGCCTTGGTGGATGCCATGAACGGGCCTCTTCTTGCCACGAATTATGCGCCTGTAATTGATGCTCGATACGCGGCGTTCTCAGCGAATAAACTGGGCGTGACAGCCCCAACGACGATCAAGACCTACATCGAAAATCGTCGCAAATCCGTAACCCCCATTCTGGCGCCCTACCTCAGTGTTCCACTGGCCGTCACTACTCTGGCAGGCAATGATTTCAGCACGGACGCCAGTTCATTTGTGTTCGCGGGTTCGGCTCCTGTTGACGTCAAGACGATCCGGATCAATGGGGTTGATGCTCCTGTGTCATGGAGTAGTGTGACCAATTGGAGCCTGGTCTGGCCGTTGCGGTTCGGTGCGAACGTAATGTCTATGCAAGGCTTTGCCACCTCCGGAGAAGCGGTCAGCAATAAATCGCAGACAATCACCGTCACTTCCCATGCGGGAACGAAATTGGAGAACC
>CAMBHS010000033.1 GCA_945867235.1 Akkermansia muciniphila | reverse complement strand
GGTTGAAAAAGCACCAGCACAGCTACAGCTGAAAACGCAAAAAACGAACGAAGAAAGGTGCTTAGAACATCCAGCTTTAATACGCTCGTGACGAAGGCGAGTCCGATCATCACTAAAAAACCAATCACCACGGGCCACCCTCGAGTCCCCCTGACAAATAAAAATGCGTAGTAGAATGTCGTGGCAAGAACCACAATTTCCACCACCGGTCTCCATAAAATATAAAGCAAATCAACCACGCACGTTTTTCGTTTGGATCAATATTTCGGTCATTTTCACTGCTTGTCGCGTTTCGGCGACATCATGGGTTCGGATAATGTGAACCTCATTTTGTATCGCCCATGAAGCACACGTCAATCCGCCCGCAAGTCTTTCTTGGAGTGGGCTGCCTGTCGCCTCACCAATAAAGGATTTTCTTGAAACTCCCAAAAGGAGGGGGCGGTTCAAAGTCTGAAATGTCGAAAGTTGCGCCATTAATTCCAAATTATGCGCCAAGGATTTACCAAAACCAATGCCAACATCCAGAATTACTTGTTCAATTGTCACTCCATATCTTTTAAGACATTCTATTCTCTCTAGGAAAAAACAGTGCACTTCATCCACCACATTCGTATAAGTTGGATTCTTTTGCATGGATTGTGGATTTCCCTGCATATGCATGGCAACGTAACCTGCTCGAGTTTCTGCGACCAGTTTCCACATCGCGGGATCAACCCGGTTCGCGCTGACGTCGTTTACCAACTGTGCTCCTTCCTGCAAGGCCGCGCTGGCCACTTCCACTTTCTGAGTATCAATGGAAATAATCGAATTCGTTTTTTCGCGCAACTTTCGGATCACAGGGATGACGCGTCTTATTTCCTCATCGATCGGAACAGGGGTTGCGTTGGGTCGCGTTGATTCACCGCCTACATCAATCCAATCAGCCCCCGAGTCTATCAAATTCATTCCTTTGGTGACGGCGTGATCTGTATTAAAATACCTTCCTCCGTCTGAAAACGAATCTGGTGTGACATTCAAAATCCCCATGATCAAGGTGGGTCTTGGAAAATGGTAGTCTGCTCCGGTAAAGCGTAATTCAATCCGGGGTTTTATATTTATTTGTTCAGTCACACGCGATGGTTTGACTCCGCTGAATGAGTTCTATCTCATACCCTTCTGGGGCATCTACAAAAGCGATTCCGCCCCCGTCTTCTCGCATATGCGGCCCATCTGAAAATACCAGACCCAATAATGAAAGGTGACGACCAAACGCTTCCATGTTCTCCACTTCAAATGCGAGGTGGGTGAGGTCTGGTTGCACCTCGACAAGTCCACTGGCAGGGTAATGGCATATTTCGATTAATTCATTACTGCCTTGGGCTTTAAGAAAAACCAACTCAGAACCACGCGTAGATTTGTGACGACGGATTTCGATCAGACCAAGCACCGTAATGTAAAATGAAATGGTTTTTTCCAAGTCATTGACGCGGTATCGGGTGTGCAAAAGTTTTTTAACAGCGACCATGGAATTCATCATAGTAGGCTATCCGTGATAAACAATATAATCACCGTTAAATTCACTTCCAAGGTGAGTCACTTGTGAGCCAGAGGAGAAAGGACAATATCGAACCTTTTGATCCGTTTATAACCGGAGGATTATTTGATAAAACAAACTCCCGTTTCAACACTCTCGGTTTAACAGGTAATCGCCAAGTGATTCTAATGCGACGGCATTGCCTTTGAATGGTTTCAATGCACTAAAGGCCTTGGAGGTTAATTTTTTAGCGATCTGGCGTGACTTGTTAATGCCGACAATGGAGGGATAGGTCGCTTTTTGTGATGCTTCATCCTTTCCAGCAGTCTTGCCCAATTGCTCGCTCGATTGGGTGATGTCCAATATGTCGTCGATGACCTGAAACGCGAGGCCCACATTGTGTCCGAAATCCGACAATGCCTTCAGGTGTTCAGGGGAGCAATTGGCACTCATTCCGCCTAATCGCAACGAGCCACAAAGCAACGCCGAAGTCTTGCGTTCGTGTATGAAACGCAGCTCGGAAAGCGAAACCTTTTTTCCTTCGTTTTCAATATCTGAAACTTGCCCTGCGATTAATTGTTGCGACCCCGCAACCTTTGCCAATTCCAATACGAGCATACTCATATTGTAGCGCGACGTGGTTTTTGCTTGTGCCAACACTTCGAACGCCTGTGTCAACAACGCATCTCCCGCCAAGACGGCAATGCTTTCACCGAAAACTTTATGATTCGTCGGTTTCCCTCGACGGAAATCGTCATTGTCCATCGCGGGCAGGTCGTCATGGATCAAGGAATAAGTATGGATGCACTCCACCGCACAGGCCCCTGGTAAAGCAAGTTCCCAAGTGCCTTTGCATGCTTCCGCAGCTGCAAGGCATAACGCTGGTCGGATCCGTTTGCCGCCTGCAAAAAGCGAATAACGCATGGCCTTGTGAATGGTGCGTGGTTTTACTTGGGCTTTGGGAAGAAATTCACTCAAAGCCCGATTCACGCAAGCCGAACTTCGTTCCAAAAATTCGATCGGATCAAATCCATGTGTTATTCTGGAAATATTTTTTGCGCTGATTGCGGACACACTTAGGGTTGTAAGAAAAACCACCTCATTGCTGCAAGCGCGATTCTTTTGCGATTCAACCCTCGATCTCAATACTCCAGTCTGAATCGTAGTGCTGGTCGAACCGCAAATCATCTTGCCCGCTTGGTGCCCCCTGATAAATTTGATGCCGATGAATTATAAGATTTCACACCGAGCTTCCTCACTGTCACCTTCGCTGACTTTG
Organism: Akkermansia muciniphila; assembly: GCA_945867235.1. Taxonomy (GTDB): domain Bacteria; phylum Verrucomicrobiota; class Verrucomicrobiia; order Limisphaerales; family SXQI01; genus SXQI01. Next base: position 20,066 of record CAMBHS010000033.1, on the reverse strand, counting down.
GTTATCGATTCCAAAGCCAAGGCGATGAAGGCGGAAGGGTTGGATGTCGTGGGTTTTGGGGCAGGAGAACCTGATTTTGACACTCCCCAGCACATCAAAGATGCTGCTGCTAAAGCATTGGCAGACGGCTTCACCAAGTATACCCCGAGCAGTGGAATTCCAGAGCTCCGTGCTGCGATAGTTGAAAAATTCCAACGCGAAAACGGACTCACTTACAAACCCAACCAAATCATCGTCTCGTGCGGGGGAAAACATTCATGTTACAACACAATTCTCGCGACCTGCGAAGAAGGGGATGAAGTCATCATTCCTTCTCCTTATTGGTTAAGTTATCCCGAAATGGTGAAGCTGGCCAGTGCGACTCCGGTCATTGTGGAAACAACGGATACCACAGAGTTCAAGATGACTCCCGCCCAACTCAGGGCAGCAATAACTTCTCGCACCCGGCTACTTATTTTAACCACGCCAAGCAACCCGACGGGCAGTGTCTACACCCCGGAGGAGGTCAAGGAGATTGGAGATATCTGCGTCGAAAATGGAGTGCTGATCATGAGCGATGAAATTTACGAACATTTGCTCTATGACGGCGCCGTTCACAAGTCTGTCGCTAGCTTCAGTCAAGCCCACTACGACCATACCATCGTGGTGCATGGTTTCGCCAAAGCATGGAGCATGACAGGTTGGAGATTAGGTTTTTTAGCGGCGCCTGAACCCATTGCCAAAGCCATTGATGCCATTCAAAGTCATAGCACGAGCAATCCTACGTCGTTCGCACAAAAGGGAGGGGTCGCTGCATTGACTGGCTCTCAAGCCCATCTGCCCATCTGGTTGGGTGAATATGCAAAGCGTCGCACTTATGCGTGGCAGCGTCTCAATGCGATGCCCGGAATTACTTGTGTGAATTCCAAGGGAGCGTTTTATCTATTTCCAAATATTTCTAAGCTTGGGCTAAAATCCGCCGATTTTTGTGCGCGATTACTTTCTGAGGAGAAAGTTGCCGCTGTTCCAGGTATCGCATTTGGTGCCGAAGGATACCTGCGTATTTCCTATGCAACCAGTCTCGCCAACATCGAGAAAGGACTGGATCGCATGGAACAATTTGTTAAACGCCTAGTTTGATCTACTGACGGGGTTGGAGGATCAACTCATGTGCCATCAAAAAGAATTATGTTTGAGTTCTTTTTTCTTGCCGAAGCTTTCTGTGGTGTGAGAATGAAAGGCGTTCTCTAAAAGAACTGATTTGTATCGCTTATGAGCCCAATCAATCGCCGTCAGTTTTTAAGTTCAGGTGCAGTCGCTGTCACTGCCTTGTCATTATCCCCATCTGTGTGGTCCCAACCCACAGGAGCTAATTCTGACATCCGTTTGGCTGTCGTTGGCTTTAATGGACAAGGAAAAAGTCATATCGAAGGATTCCGCAAATTGCCAGGAGTTCGTTTCGTAGGGTTATGCGATGTGGATTCAACGGTTCTTGATCGCGAGGCCTCGAAATTCAAGGATCGTAACGAGAAAATCGCCACGTACACCGATATTCGTAAGCTTCTTGAAAACAAGGATATTGACGCCATATCCATTGCCACTCCCAATCATTGGCATGCATTAATGGCGATCTGGGCGGTTCAAGCAGGCAAGGATGTTTATGTGGAGAAGCCCGTCAGCCATAACGTATCGGAAGGGCGCCGCATCGTCGAAGCAGCTCGAAAGCACAAACGAATCGTTCAAACAGGAACCCAAAGCCGCTCGAATCCTGGAATGCGTGAGGCTATAAAATTTCTGCATGATGGAGGACTTGGGAAAATAAAATGGGCGCGTGGATTGTGTTACAAGCGGCGTGCATCGATTGGTAAAGTTACGGGGGCTCAACACCCTCCTGCCTCCGTGGATTATGATTTATGGTGTGGACCTGCACCCAAAGAACCACTGATGCGAACGAAGCTCCATTATGACTGGCATTGGGTCTGGCCGACGGGATCGGGTGATCTTGGAAACCAGGGGATTCATCAAATGGATCTGGCACGATGGGCATTAGGAGAGACGGAACTTTCGCCGCGTGTGTTCAGCTTTGGGGGACGATTTGGTTATGTGGATGATGGAACAACGCCTAACACACAGGTCATTTATCATGATTATGCCAAAGCTCCGTTAATTTTCGAGGTGCGAGGGTTACCAGCTCAAACAAATGGCGATAAAATGGATAACTTTCGCGGAGCCTCCATAGGAGTCCTTGTCCAGTGCGAAAACGGATCTATGGTCATCCCCAGTTACAGCAGTGCAACCGCCTACGATAATAGTGGGAAGTTGATTAAACAATTCAAAGGTGAAGCCAGCCACCACGGGAATTTTATTCAAGCCGTGCGCAGTCGAAAATTGAGTGATCTTAATGCAGATATTTTAGAAGGACACCTTTCAAGCGCATTATGCCACACGGGCAATATTTCTTACCGTATGGGGAGCCCATCAACTCCTGCCAAGGTAAAAGACGCGCTAAAAAATGAACCGGAAGCAGCGGAAAGCCTTGCGAAGCTTGGCGAACACCTTGGAGCCAACAATGTGGATCTGGGTAAAACCAGCATCCAGTTGGGAGCCATTTTGAAAATGAATCCGAAAACGGAGCGGTTTACAAATAATAACAAAGCCAATGCGATGCTCACCCGTGATTATCGCAAGGGTTTTGAGGTTCCTAATAAGGTTTAACATGCTAAGAAGGCTGAGTTTGACCGTTTCTGGGTCGTGGTTGTTTGCACTGTTGATCTGTGTGCGAGTGTCGATCGCGGAGACATTATCAACCGTGCCCACTCCATTAAAACTGGTTTACGCTTCAAATCAGTCAGGTGGATTGGAAACTAAAAGTTGGGTTTTTAGTGACCCTGCTGCTTGGAAGTTTGTTGAGGAAAAAGACTCTCGCGTCTTGGAACTTGTTTCACAAAGTAAATACAAGCCAGCGGTTCGTTCACCGTTCAATATCGCGTTAATTTCCAATCTCTCGGTGGGCTCTTTTGTTATTGAAGCCGAATTATTGCAAACGAGTCGAGAATACGGGCATCGCGATCTCTGTTTGTTTTTTGGATTCAAATCGCCGACGGAATTCTATTACGTCCATATGGCTACGGCCGCTGATAACAATGCTCATAATGTATTTATTGTGAACAAAAAGCCTCGCACCAATATCGCCACCGAAACGACCAAAGGAGTCGATTGGGGTCAAGATGTATGGCACAAAGTTAAGGTGGAGCGAAGGATCGAGGATGGATCTATTCTCGTGTTTTTTGATGACATGCAAAAACCTATTATGCGAGCCAAGGATCAAACTTTTGTAGAGGGATTGATAGGCTTTGGTTCCTTCGATGATACGGGGCGCATACGTAATATTCGCTTGTCCTCCGACAAAACCTCCAGCCTTAAGGTAAGTTTTCCAACTCTGCCTTAATTTTTCCTGTTTCACGACCCCAGTATGATCGACTTCTCACCCTCGAAGCCAGCGTTAGCAGGCATTTACGCCGCCATTTGGACACCCACCGACAATGCAGGGAACCCAATCGAGTCTGCATTAAAGTTGCATCTCGAACTACTCGAAAACGCTGGAGTTGTCGGTGTCCTCGCATTGGGTAGCACTGGGAACTTCGTCCGAATGGGGGTTTCTGAACGGAAACGAACTTTGGAAGTTGTGGTGAAACACAGCAGATCTCTCAAGGTGATGGCAAATATCAGCGATTTGAGAACCAATGATATCGTTGAATTAGGGCGGCACGCACAGGATTCAGGCGCAGTTGGGGTTTCCGTCATGCCTCCGTGGTTTTATCCCTCTGTAGATCAGGATTTGTCGGAGTTTTTTGTAAACATCGGGGAACAACTCAAGCAACCCATCGTCCTTTATAATTTCCCAGAACTAACGGGAAAACGATTGACCCCTGCAGTTATCGATGGGGTCGCTTCCCGCGTTCCGGTGACTGGTATCAAACAAAGCGGTGACGCATTTGAACGGCATGTGGAAGTGATAGAGTGTGCCAAAAAACATGGTTTCCCAGTTCTCACTGGCTGGGATTCTCGGGTTGGAGAAGCGTTACAACTCGGAGCCACAGGTTGCATAGGAGGGCTTACGAATATCGCGCCAGAACTTTTGGTTGAGGTGTATCGTGCTTTCCAAATGGGGAATGTTGCCGGAGCTAAACTGGCTTCCCAGCGGTTGCAGGAATTGGGTCAGGTGTGTCAGGCGTTGCCATTTCCTATCAACATGGCAGCAGGCATGGAAGCAAGGGGGTTGGAGATTGGGGTTCCTAAATCGAGTTATTCCGAAACAACGAAACTTGCCTACAAATCTTTGGTGGAACAATTTCGACAACTGTTTGTTCAATGGAATTTAATCTGATCAAATGAAATCCCAAAAATCCTCCAATTCATACCGATGGTGGGTCGTCGGGATGCTTTGGTTGGTATGTTTTTTTAATTACGCTGACAGACAGGCCATTTTTGCTGTGTTTCCGAAGCTTGAGGAGGAATTCGGATTCTCCAAAGCTCAACTCGGTCTGATCGGTTCGTCTTTTATGTGGGTTTATGCCGCCGGCGCACCGTTTGCGGGTTGGATTGCAGATCGAGTTTCCCGTAAAAACTTGATTCTAGGTGGCTGTATCTTTTGGAGTTTGGTCACCTTGATGACGGCACATTGTTCGCGTCTCTGGCATTTTGTCGCCGTTCGTTCATTGGAAGGATTTGGAGAAACCTTTTATTTTCCAGCCTCGATGTCCTTACTCAGCAGTTATCACGGGAAAGAAACTCGCTCGCGAGCCATGGGCTTTCACCAGTCAGGGGTATATGCCGGAACCATATTGGGAAGTTGGATTGGGGCATTGATCGCGGCCTCTGCAGGGTGGAGATATGGATTTTATTTATTCGGAGGCTTGGGAACGATTCTGGCATTGGTATTGGTTAAGACTCTTCGGGAACCGGGTCGATTGGGTTCTGATGCAACCGGCACCACTGATAATCCTTCCACGGTTACGACTCCGCTAGGTTTCCGCCAAGTGCTCGCCATGCTTTTGTCCAATCCAGCCAGCATATTTATCATGCTCGCATTCCTCTGTGCGAATTTCGTGGCAACAATATTTCTGACATGGACTCCAACCTTTTTGGTTCAAAAATTTCATTTCAAACTAGCCGCTGCGGGTTTGAGTGGGACGTTGTTTATCCATTTAGCAAGTGCGTTAGTGGTGCCTTTCGGGGGTTGGTTAGCCGATCATCTGGCGGTTAAAAAACAGGGCGGCCGACTTATTGTTCAGATGGGTGGACTTCTCGTCGGGTCTGCGTTCGTGTGGGGTGTCGGTCGAGCGAGTGAGGTTTCATGGCTAATGGTTGCTATGGTCGGTTTTGGAGTTTGCAAGGGGTTTTACGATGCGAACATTTTTGCTGGGCTGTATGATTTCGTCGTGCCAGAGGCTCGTGCCACTGCCGCAGGGATCATGAATACGGTCGGTTGGGGAGGGGGCGCGTTAGGTCCGCTGGCAGTGGGATGGTTCACAGGGAGTGGCACCGAGGCGGAACAAATGGGTAGGATGAGCCAGTCCATTGGAGCATGTGCCGTAATTTATCTTATCGGAGTGATCTTACTCTGGCAGGCGTTTCGGTTGGCGAACAAAAGAACTTCAAGAATCCAAGCCCCTGCCTTAGGGTAAAATTACAACTTCAGACTGAAGAATCCACCCGGTTTTGTTGGCGGCGTCCACAACCTGGATCCAATCTTGGCGTCGATCCACCAAACGCAGTTCAGTGCCATCTCGCGCACTGAAGGCGGATTGGGATTCTTCCACAGGGCCAAACTTGACTGAGGCTTCCTTGACCATCACCACGACACGAGAGTTGCGTGCAGAGAATGTAAAAATCAGCAATAAGAAAGCCACAAGAAATGAAGCACCTGCAAACAATAGGGCATTAAAAATCAACCTTCCAGGGCTTCGTTGTCGCAGAATTAAAATACAAAAAAGAAGAATGTTGCTCGCGACGAAACATCCTGCAGCCTCATTAAAACTCACCTGCGCAGCAACTTTTTCACTGATGGTTGGAGTTGGACTTGAAACGCGTTTTCGCAAAAAAGCGAAATTTGCGCGGACTTCAGAATTGCGCGGAGCCAGTTGTACCGCTTGAGCCAGCGAGGCAATTGCTAATCCGCGTTGTTCGCTTTTCCAAGCTGCATTCGCAAGATTGAGAAGCAGAGCAGGGGATGTCTGGTTCGTTCCGATGCTCTGATATTGAGAAACAGCTAGTGAGTATTTGCCCTGTTCGTAGGCGCGATTTGCCTCATTGAATATTTCATTCGAACCAGCGAAAACTCCCATTTCAAGACTGAAGATAAATGGGATAAGCCATGGAAGAAGAGATCGATTTGCGATCGAATTATTTTTTGGCAAATGTTCGAATTGAGTTAAAACTTTTTCTAAGCGGGATAAAACAACTTCCAAGGATTGTCCGTTTTTTGCTGCTGCGTATCGAGCGAGATTGCACAAATGAAAAAGCTGACTCAACTCAACCTTCAGATCGTTCTCGTCGTCCATTGTTCCGTTGAATTCTGCTGCTTCCTCCACAATAGCTTCAGTTACTGAAGCACTGGGAATATCCAATCGCTCACCGATTCGCTCCTGCAGTAGTCGGAATGCCAATGTGTAAAAACTAATTGCATCCTGTTGAGTTTCCGTCTGTTTTAGTTGATGCAAACCGTCGCGAATTTTTTTATGCACCTGCAACCGACGTTGCAGGCGGGGATTGTTAAGCTTGCGTTCTTTCGATTTTGACCAAGCAAGAAATCCCAACCAAGTTAGACAGGGAAGCGAGTTCATAACCCAGAACCAAGGCTGATCAGCCATCGGTGGACTGATGGATCGGAGTTGACCAATATCTGGTTTAATATGGATTAAATCCTCTGAAATAGGCTTTCCTGTTTCATCAGATTTGGGTTGCACCACCGTGGCCTGGGCGGTGGGCTGGAGCGAGGCATTTACGGTCAGTGCAACCGCTGCATTGCTTAGAATTACAAAAGATTTTTTCTCCGGATTGAAATAACTGAAACGGATGATTGGAATGCTCTTCGCTTCAACCCCATCGGGAATAACGACTTGTTCAAATGATTTTACCCCTTCGAGGCCTAATGCATCTGAAGTGCGAACGGTGCCGACCGCAGGATAGCTTTTGAAATGATCCCATGCGAGCGGAGGTATTGCCATGGCCTCTAGTGAACCCTTTCCATGAAAGTCGATTTTCAGTGTTATCGGATCACCCGCCCCAACCACTAAGGGTGCCGCTTTAACCTTCATTGAAAAATTACCGATTGCGCCCAGAAAGGGGGCATCAGTCGGAGGTTTAGGTAATGGCAGAACATTCAACGTGACCGTGTCGCTCAAAATCGTGTGTTCCTGATAGGTGGCTGCTCCACCAAAAAATTCCGCCAATGCATCGTTGCCGGTTCGTCTCCCAGTTTGTCGGATAAGCAGGTCAAGGTTGAACTGAGCTGGGCCGAATGCGATCTTACCCGCCTTCGTTGCGGTGATGGCCGTTTTGAAAACCAACATGGTATACATGTCGTTATTGATTCTAGTTTTGCTCTGCGTATGTGGCAGAGACTTATTGATGACGAAGCCATCTCCCTTGATTTGTGGACCTTGTAAATTCCTTCCTTCAGTCGACACAAAAAATTGAATCTCAGCTGGAATCACTTCTCCGACGTAAACCTCGTTTTTACTAATCGTGATTCGGGCAAAGGCGAGTTTTCCACCGGCGTTAATTGCTTCCGCTTTGGTGACCTTAAGGGTCAAAGAACGCGTCGTTTTTATCCCCGTTTCTGTGCGGATGGTAATTGCAGGGATCGTAAAAGCCCCTTCTTTAGCAGCGGTGATGGTGAAGCCGAAAATCAAGCTATGAGTGCTTTGACCATTTACGATCGAGTATTGTTGGCTCGTTCCAGTGGGTCGAATCGTGAGCCCTGGAATTTGTGGCAGGGTGGGCGCGCTTTTAGATTCCTCATTTTGAAGAATAGCCTGAAGGGTTGCCGACTCTCCAACTGCAATCTGGTCACGGTCGAGAGTGGCTTGAAAAGTTCCCGCCGAAATGGGAATTACAATCAAAGCCGACACCAAAACCCAAAGTTTCCATTCTGAAGTCTTGAAACGGATCATGGGTGAGTTGAATCCGGATAATAATATGCTGGAAAGGAGTCTTAAGAATCGCATGAATTCACTCTTACCAGTCTTTAAAAATTCGGTCGCGAGAAGCTTTTTTCGCATCCTTGGCAGGAAGGAAAATCATGACTTTTTCTTCCCCCTTTTGTGCCTCCAACATTTGACGAGCCTGGGTCGGAGTCATCTGACCTAATTGCGCTGATTTCTCATCCGAAGCTTCCTCGGATTGTTCGTCGTTTTTTTGTTCAGAAGAGTTTTGTTTTTCAGCTTGTTTTTTATCCTCCTCTGCTTTGCTTGAATCCTCCTTTTTTTGCTCCTTTGGCTCTTGAGAATTATCTTCTTTGTTGTCGGGCTTATTATCCTGTGATGGATCCTTCTTGTCGGATTCTGATGGCTGTTGTTTGTCTCCGTCCTTCTTTTGATCCTCGGGTGACTCGTTCTTTTGATCAGGATTATCTTTAGAATCTTTTTTATCTTCGTTTTTCTGGTCGTCCTGATCTTTCGATTTTTCTTTATCCGGTTTGTTTTGTTGTTGTTTTTTGAGTTCTTCCAACTGTTTTCGAACTAGTTCCAGATTGTGGGTCGCGTCTTCATCCTTGGGATCTAACTTCAATGATTCTTCAAAGTGTTGCAAAGCTTGTTCCCACTGTTGTTGTTTTTGTTCGGGGTTTGTTTCCTGCATCCCTTGACGAAATTCCGCATTACCCAAGTTGTAGTAGGCATGTTGTTGCAGTGTTTTGTCCTTTGCGGCCAATGCCCCTTCGAAGCGTTTGGCTGCCGTGCTATAATCCTTAGCAGCATAAGCACTGTTTCCCGAATTATATTGCAACCGGCTGTCCTCTGGATCGGACGCTAGGAGGCGGTCATACTCATCCTGAGCCTTTCGGAATTCCCCTTTTTCAAAATCGCGTTGAGCTCGTTTCGGCGAGGCGTAAGCTGCATCCGCGTTTTTTAGAAAAAACAGAAGTATTGCCGCAGTTATCGTCATTGGTTTTCGTTTTCGTAATCCCGATTCCGGCCAAAAAATCTCCAGAATCAAACCCAGCACAGCAAGTGCTAATGGCCATCGGTAACGTTCGTGGAAACTTTTTACCATTTTGCTCGATAACTCTGTGGTTGGCAATGGTCGCAGTCCTTGTTCATAAAGAACCTCCATGGATTTGTTTTCTCTCAACGAAATATAAAACCCTTTGGCGACGCTGGCAATATCACGAAGCAGGGATTCATTCAGCGTTGATTTGACTACATTTCCTTGGTCATCTTTTACAAATGAATCTTTACCCTGATCATCCTTCACTCTCAATAACTCCCCTGCCGGAGTGCCGACCCCCACGGTGAAAATGATCAATCCGGCTTTGGCAGCTTTTATTGCGATCTCCTTTACTCCTTCCTCGTGATCTTCCCCATCTGTCAGAATAATCAATACTTTGTGATTATCTCCCTCGTCGTTTTTGAAGGTTCCCAATGCGGCTTCGATGGCTGCTGTCATTGATGTGCCCCCTTGTGGGATGATTCCAGTGTCGAGAATATTGACACTCTGGCGGAATGCGTCCTCATCCAGTGTTAATGGACATTGGACAAAAGCATTCCCTGCAAAGGCAATCAAGCCAAGTCGATCATGGCGAGCCAAACTCATTAAATCGAGTGATGCCATCTTTGCTCGCGCTAACCGATTGGGAATCACATCGTTCGCCAACATACTGCGGGATGTATCGATCGCCACCAAGATATCCCGGCCGCGTTGCGTTGCTTCTTGCCAGTCCTCACCCCACTGTGGGCGTGCTAAGGAGAGCCAAAGAAATGCAGACACCGCAACGATTAAAATGAGTCGTCCTTTTTGCCAACGGGGGTCTATCCCAACCAACATTTTTTGGAGAAGTTGGCTGTCTACAAATTGCGTCAGCAGGGATTGTTTGCGGCGCCACGACCCATACAGTGCTAGTGCCAAAATCACTAGAGCGAATGTTCCGATCCAAAGCAGGGAATGTTCGGCGAATTTCATAGGTTCAAGGGAGTCTGCGCCAAACCGTATTCCCTAGAATGACCTCAAGCAAAAAGATGACCAAGCCACCGAGGATAAACCATGGAAAAAGTTCATGATAATGCTGGAATTTCTTTCTTTCCGAATCAGTGCGTTCCAGTTTATCGATTTCATCGTAAATGGTGCCGAGAGCAGCGGTGTTGTCCGCTCGATAATACTTGCCTCCTGTGCGTTGAGCTACTTTCGTCAAAGTATCCTCGTCGATATCTACTTTTTGAGTCGCTCTAGATCGCTGACCAAAGGCATTAACATAGGGAACATAGGCCGTTCCGCGAGTTCCCACTCCGATGGTGTAAACTTTGACATGGAGTGCTTCCGCAGCTTCGGCAGCGGCGATCGGCGGAACTTTTCCAGCATTGTTCTGCCCATCGGTCATCAGGATCACGATGCGACTTTTTGACTTTAATTCTCGGATTCGGTTCAGCGCGGCGGCAAGTCCGGATCCGATCGCAGTGCCATCTTCAATCACGCCAAGTTCCAAGCGATCTAGATTTTGCAGAAGAAAATCATGATCAAGTGTAATGGGTGCTGCGATATAAGGCTTTCCGGCAAAAGCGACCAACCCGATGCGGTCGTTGACTCTTTTTTCCACAAATTTGTGGATGACATCTTTCGCGATCACCAATCGATTGACTGGCACTCCATTAAGCTCAAAATCTTCAGCAGCCATGCTGCCTGAAAGGTCAAGACAGAGAACGATGTCAATGCCGCTGGCGTTGACTTTTGCTTCACCTTCCGGAATTCGTGGCTGTGCAGCAGCGAGTATCAACAGACTTAAACAAATCCATCGCAATCGTAGGAGCATTCTCCCCACATTGGATCGGTTTAAATTCGTCATGCCACGAACCAGTTGAACGGACGAATAAAGGAACGCAGCTTTTTGACGATTCGCTTTACCTTTGAGCCAAGCGAGAATCGGGATGCCGACCAATAAAATCAAAACCCATGGATATGCGAATGAAAAACTCATGATTCGGCTTGAGTTGTGGGATTGATCTCAACGCTTTGAGTTTCATCAACTAGACGCAATGCGGATTCGAGCAGTTCAAGGAGTTCAGGTTCGGTGGGTTCGTGTTGTGCAAACTTTACCATGTCGCATCGACGCAGGAAGTCCTCCAAAAATTCTTTTTGAAGCTCATTAATCAAATTTGTTTTGTGAAGTTCATGAAGAAACTCCTCGGTAGTTCGATCGGGTGCGTGCAGGGAGAATCGTTCCTCAAGATATATTCTAATGGCCTCAGACACCACGGTGCAAAATGTGTAGGGATCCGCCAACAATTGCAGTGCCCTGTTCAATCGATCTTTAGCTCTTCGATGGGGAGGAATTACGACACCAGATTTTGTAACAAGTGTTCGCTTTTTATTCCACCACTTCCAAATCAAAACCCCCAGAATAATGGAGAAAACAAGCCCTGCAAAAATAAACGGCCAAGGGCTTCCAATCGGCTCCAGTGGCTTTGCTGGACGCAATTCCATGCTGTTTGTAGCAGTGCCTTGATTTGGCGGTTGGATCACCAAAGCGGAATTGGTTTTAAGCGCCATAATGATCAGCTTCGTAGTCGGCGACGTTCGCGAGATTCAAAAAAACGTGCCAAAGGAACCGCATACGGTTGCCCCGTTCTCAGCTTGATGCTATCGACACCGGCTGTCTGGAGCGTCCGCATTTTTTGAGCCTGGAGTTTTTCAATTCGTTCCACAAAGGCTTGTCGTTTACGAGAATCTCCTGTGTTAATCTCGACCAATTCATCTGATTCGGCATCCCTCAGAGTGATGTATCCCAAGGTCGGCAAAAGATACTCGCGATCATCCTCAATATGGACAGCCACCAAATCGTGTCGTCGGTTAACTTGGCGCAATAAACTTGGAGGTAACGGATTTAAAAAATCGGACAGTAAAACAGCAATGCTGCGATGCTTGGTCACGCGTAATAGAAACTGCAACGCCTCGTCAACATGGGTTCCCCGATGTTCCGGTTCGAATACCATGATCTCGCGGATGACTCGGAGAACGTGCCGTTTACCTTTTCTAGGCGGAATAAATTTTTCAACACGATCACTGAATAACAACAATCCCACCTTGTCATTGTTTCGGATGGCGGAGAATGCCAGCACCGAGGCGATCTCGGCCGCTAGTTCGCGTTTGGTTTGATTACCAGAGCCAAATAGATTGGAGCCGCTCACGTCGACAATTAACATCACCGTGAGTTCCCGTTCCTCCACGAATTTTTTGACGAATGGATGATTCATCCGCGCCGTCACGTTCCAATCGATCGTGCGCACTTCATCACCGGGTTGGTATTCGCGAACCTCATCGAAGTTCATTCCCTGTCCCTTAAATACGCTGTGGTATTGACCCGCCAGGGATTCGGTCACAAGTCGGTTGGTGCGCAACTCGATCTGTTTGATCTTTTTTAGAACTTCTCTAGGTATCATGAGGCGAAGGATGATTTCCCAGTGTGCCTTCCTCCAATCTTTAGATCATGGCACAGGAAGTTCGTCGAAAATTTTCTGAATGATGGACTCGCTGGTCTTATCTTCAGCCTCAGCTTCGTAGGTGACGGTCACGCGATGCCGAAGGACATCCATTCCAATGCTTTTGACATCCTGCGGCGTTACATAACCGCGTCCCCGCAAGAAAGCATGTGCTTTCGCTGCTAATGTCAACGCGATGGTAGCACGAGGCGAAGCACCCATTTGAATCAGGTCTTTAAGGTCGAGATTGTATTCGCCAGGATCACGAGTGGCACACACGACATCCACGATGTAGTCCTTCACCTTATCATCCATGTATATTTCATTGAGAATGGTGCGGGCTCTTTTGATTTGTTCAACAGAAACTACCTTTTGGACTGTTGGTAATCGTTCTGTTTTCGCCATGAGATCGAGAATCTGACGTTCCTCGGCACGTGAAGGATATTTGATCTTGAGCTTCAACATGAATCGATCCACCTGAGCTTCAGGCAATGGATAGGTTCCCTCCTGTTCGATAGGGTTTTGCGTCGCAAGGACGAGAAATGGATCATCCAACGGAAAGGTCTTGTCAGCGATGGTGACTTGTCTTTCTTGCATCGCCTCGAGCAATGCACTTTGAACCTTTGCTGGGGCCCGATTGATTTCGTCGGCCAAAACAAGATTTGCGAAAATCGGACCGTGCCTTGTAGTAAACGTGCCCGTTTGAAGCGTAAAGATTTGTGTCCCGATCACATCGGCAGGCAACATATCGGGTGTGAATTGCAGACGGGAAAATTTAAGGTGCAGTGCAGAAGCTAAACTTTTTACAGCCAATGTCTTCGCCAATCCTGGCACGCCTTCTAATAGCAAATGCCCATTCGCCAATAGTCCAATGCAAAGTCTTTCTATTAAATACTTTTGGCCAATAACGACTTTGCCTAACTCATTAAAGAGAGGTTGGACAAATTCTCCGGCTCGTTGCACCTCCTCCGTGATTGCACTAATTCCATTACTCATAATGACTTTATAATTCCTGAGTTTGACTCAAAAACGAGCACAGGTTTTCAGCTATCCTTCCAATAAACAATACTTATTCTCTTGGTCTTGTGACAATAGGTGAATGTATAAAACCAAAGTTTCTATTCTTCTCCAATTGACTTCGATCAGCGTTCCCACAACCTAATCGACATTCATACCGGTTCGTAAACTTGACACTATCAACTGCCTTAAAAATAAGGTAACCCTAACTCCTAAGAATCCGTGAGGTATTTCGACACACGCCTAGCTCTGATAGTTCAATTTTGTATTGCAATCACTTTATGGCACGTGATTTTTGGTTCGGCGTGTTTGAACATTTCTGCTGCTGATTGGCCCCAACTCCTAGGACCATCTCGAAACGGAGCGAGCAAGGAAACGAATTTGGCCTCCGCGTGGTCACAGGAAGGGCCAAGTGTTTTATGGAGACGCAAAGTTGGGCAAGGGTTCGCAAGTCCCGTGGTCGTGTCTAATCGATTAGTGGTTCCTCATCGGTTAGGGAACGAGGAAGTCACTGAATGCATGGATGCCCTAACGGGTTTAACTATTTGGAAAACGGCACTCCCCACAAGGTATGTGGATGACTTTGGTTTTGACGAAGGTCCACGAGCGACTCCAACAATCGCGGGAAATCGTATTTTCCAAATGAGTGCCGAAGGATTGGTTTCCGCAATTGATTTTCAGTCGGGGGAGGTCTTGTGGAAATTGGACACAAAAAGTAAATTCGGTGCATCAAAGGGATTTTTTGGCATGGCTTGTTCTCCTTTGGTCACTCGCGGTCTAGTGTTGATCAATATAGGGGGACGAGAAGGGGCTGGAATTATTGCGCTCAATGAAGTTAACGGCAATTTGGTTTGGAAATCTACCCAAGAGGAAGCGAGCTATTCATCGCCTGTGCTTGGGCAGTTTGGCTCCGATTTGTTGGCCGCATTTTTCACCCGTAGTGGGCTCGTTCTGTTACAACCCAATGATGGTAAAGTTCTCGCCACTCACCCATGGCACCCTCGAACCTCAGCTTCGGTCAATGCCGCAGTTCCCTTAGTAATTGACCAACAAATATTTCTTTCCACGAGCTATAATACAGGAGCGATCCTCCTCAAGTGGTCCGAGGGACTTTTCGATAAAATTTGGTCTGCGGATGATGTCCTCTCGAATCATTACGCCACAAGTGTCCATCATCAAGGTCACCTTTACGGATTTGATGGTCGGCAGGAGCAACGCCCGAGTTTAACCTGCATCGCCCTGAGCACGGGCAGACTAGTTTGGCGTGAGGAAAACATCGGAGGCGGAACAATTCTGATCGCGGATGGCAAGTTGATCATCAGTTTGGACACCGGTGAGATTCGATTATTGGATGCATCTCCAGAAAAATATAAACGTCTGGCACAAGCGCAAGTTACCGGAAACGGACTTCGTGCGTATCCTGCATTATCGTCAGGAATCCTCTATCTGAAGGGAAAATCAGAGTTAGTGGCTGTGAGTTTGAAGTCCAAGAATTAATGCAAATACATGAACCGAACACTGGATTGGATCCGGGGCGGATTCTCGATCCAAATTCAATCAATCTTCGTCAAATTTGCGTTGGAGCAAGGCATCCAACTCGGCTACGGCAGCATCTGCATCCACCCCTGAAGCGTGAACCTTTAGTTTAGAACCAGGGCCAGCCGCAAGCATCATAAGACCCATGATGGATTTTCCATTGACCGTTTCGCCATCCTTTTCAACAAGTATTTGGCATTCAAAACGGTTAGCCACCTTTACAAACATCGCTGCTGGTCTCGCATGAACCCCTAGCTTGTTGATTACCGTCAATTGGTGGGTAATCTCCTTTCCGGAAGGTATGTTTTTTTGTGACGCACTCATTACAGGTCGGATTTATCGTTGAAAATTGTCCAATTAGCCACCGGAATTTTTCTAAATGTTCTTTATTCTCAAATGTGCTTCAAAATGCGATAGGTAAAAAACATTGGACTTTCTCAAGAAGCCGATGCCGCCATTTTATTGAGCAGTCTTTCATTGAATTCCTGAGCTGGATTACAACCTGAGGCTTTAAGTTTCATTTGGAATGCCGCCACCTCGATGAGGCGAGCTAAATCGCGTCCCGGTCGAACTGGAATGGTTATTTCCGGAATTTTGACGCCCAAGATGGTGATGTATTTTTCGTCGAGACCCAAGCGATCCACATCGGGCACCTCATTCCAATTCTTCAGGCAGATCACCAAATCAACTTTTTTCTCCCGCCGGATCGATTTTACACCGAACATCAATGCCACATTGATAATGCCAATGCCTCGCACTTCCATATGGTTACGAGTCAGCTCGGAGGAAGTTCCTATGACCGTTTGTCCATCCATCGAGGTTACCTTTGTGATGTCGTCAGCAACTAGGGAGTAACCCCGTTCAATCAGGGCAAGCACACTTTCGCTTTTACCGATTCCGCTTTCCCCACGAATGATTGCACCGACCCCCAAAATATCCACCATCGACCCCATCTCCGTTCCGCGAGGAGCAAACATGGTCTCCAAAGCCAGCGTTGCCACACTGATGAATTTCATCGTTATTTGTGGTGTGGTGAAAATGGGAATTCCTCTTTCCTCAGCGAGTTTGAGCAAAACTTTATTGGGGCGTAAACCACGACAAAACACGATGCAGGGCACCTGGTTTTGAATGATTACTTGGTAACAATTTGTCTGCTGTTCAGGAGATAATGATCGGATGAAATGGCACTCCGCATTCCCCATGACTTGAACGCGTTTGTTGGCGAAATATTTTTTGAATCCCGCCAATGCCAACCCGGGACGGTTCACCGTAGGTTCACGGATGATTCGATTGAATCCGCTTTTACCAGCCACCAGTTTCAGTCCCAACGAGGTGTTGTGTTCCTTGAAGAACTTTTCAACACTTACTTTATCACGCACGATGGTAGAAGGTCGGTGCTGCATAGATTCACATGTTAAACTCAGGTCCTAGGTATATGTCACGAGCTCTCGGGTCGTTGACCACGAAGTTGGCTGACCCTTCGATAAGCACTTCCCCTCCTTTGATCAAGTAGGCTCGATCCACCAACTTCAATGTCTCGCGTGCATTGTGATCCGTGATCAGAATTCCCAATCCTCGGTCTCGAAGTCGTCTGAGTATTTTTTGGACTTCATAAACGGTGATTGGATCAATCCCTGAAAACGGTTCGTCCAGAAGTAATAATTTGGGTGTTGTTACCAACGCCCGAGTTATTTCGAGTCGACGTTTCTCACCCCCAGAAAGTTGGTAGGCTTTTGACTGAGCCAACCGAGCCAAATCGAGTTCCTCCAACAAATATTGTAATCGAACGTCGCGTTCTCGACGTGTTAACTGGCATGTTTCTAAAATCGCCAGCACATTCTGTTCAACGGTGAGTTTTCGAAATACCGATGGTTCCTGCGTAAGATATCCGATTCCAAGTCGTGCCCGATGGTGCATCGCCATCCCAGTGATGGATTGCTCCCTAAAAAAAACTTTTCCTTCCTCTGGTTTCACAACCCCCACCACAATGTTGAAAGTAGTAGTTTTTCCAGCCCCATTGGGGCCTAAAAGACCGACGATTTCCCCAGGTTGCACCGTAATGTTGACCCCATTGACAACGCGGCGACGTCTGTAACTTTTGACAAGCCCTTCTGTGCGGAGCAGGGGAAAATGTGTCGAGGTGTCCGTTCTGCCTGAATTAGTCGATGAATCGGGAAGATCATCCTCAGGCTTGGTTGTAGTTTGTTTAGACAATCTCAATTCAAGTTGCCGACGAACCACGCAATTGGCAATCCCAGATTTCTTGCCCGTAGACTCTGCCGTTGCATTTTTCAGTTGGCAGTCGCGTTGCAAATCTTCAGAGTTCGCCGCCATGGCACACATACATGCTGCGATAGATTTTACGGTGGCGATATTTGTGGTGCATCACGGCAAGGTGCTGATGATTCTCCATAAAAAATTAGGCCGATGGTTGCCTTTGGGAGGACACATCGAACTAGATGAAGATCCCGAAATCGCAGCAATCCGGGAGGCTCGAGAAGAATCTGGTCTAGACATTGAACTGATCGATGAACGGCCTCCCACCACCGAACTTGGCACGCGCGCCTTGATTGCTCCTCGGTTTCTTGATATTCACCGAATCAGTGATACGCATGAACATATCGGAATGATCTACTTCGCAAGGGTCAAAGGTGGAACGACCACGCTGGCAACCGAGGAACATGATGATATTCGTTGGTGCGACCTCACCGATCTTGAAGCCTTACAACCGCCCCTGACGAAAGCTGTCTGGTGGTATGCTCGCCAAGCATTATCGGAAGGAAGCCAGTTCTAATCTGGTGACTCACTTTACGTTTTCCTCTCCGATCCAACTCTTTCATGATTCAATTGCGCCAATTCAAATTTTGGGTTTTTACACTCGAAGGCTTCAACGCTCTTGCGACGGCCTACTTCTTTAACTATGTCTTCTTTTTTCTCCAGGAAAAATTCGGATTCGGACCCTATGATAACCTGCGGTTCGGAGCTTTAAACGGGTTCATCTTTGTTTTTTCTTCCCTGTATGGCGGTAAATATGCCCAGAAGCACGGTTATTATGCTGCCTTAAGGTTGGGATTTAGCTTGATGATTAGTGCGCTGGTTTTCGGTTGTTTTGCCGACTCTGTCATTGCACTCAGCTTGACGATGGCCTTGTGGACATTTGGCATGTGCTTTACCTGGCCTTCTCTTGAAGGCATGGCTTGTGAAAAAGAGAACAATAAGTCCCTACCCAAGATGATCGCGATTTACAACATCGTCTGGGCTGCCGGAGGTGCTCTCGCCTATTTCAGTGGTGGTTGGATAAAAAGCCACCTCGGTTCGAAATCTATTTTCTGGCTTCCAGTTCTGCTACACGTCATTCAACTGTTGGTTGTTGCTTGGCTCCGAAACCGGTTACCTCAAGGGATTGGCTCTTTTCCTGCACCCGTATCTGAAAAAGTCGAACGTGAAGCGAGTAGTGAGATCGTCGGGCGATTTCAAACTCTCGCTTGGGTCGCCAATCCGTTTTCCTACATTGCGCAAAGTGCGATCATTCCCTTGATACCTGAACTGGCTCAACGCCTGCATCTTTCGCCCGCATGGGCAGGTGTCTATTGTTCCATTTGGCTTTTCTCAAGATTGCTTTCGTTCATCATCCTCGGCCTGTGGACGGGTTGGCATTATCGATTCGGATGGTTGATCAGCTGTTATATCCTAGTCAGTGCGACATTTTGTGGAATTCTTCTCCTCAACAATTTGTGGTGGATGGCACTCGTCCAAGTAATCTTTGGATTGAGCATCGGCCTTATTTATTATTCGTCATTATACTATTCCATGAACGATTCCGAGACCATGGGCGAGCATGGTGGGCTTCACGAGGCCGCAGTGGGGGTTGGTCTTTTCGGTGGGCCAGCCATCGGTTCAGCTGCCTTGTGGCTGCTTCCATCTCAGCCTCAAGCTCCGGTTTATGCAGTGGCAGCGATGATGGTCTGCGGATTGGGAGCACTCCTCAAACTGCGACCATCAAAAACACGCGAAGTCTAAGGAGAGGATTGAATGCCGAACGAACGAATAATCGATTTAACGATTCTGTTCGATGATGAGGTCAACCAATTCGCCCGGAAACAGTTTCATCCCTTTCGGAATGTTGACTGCAATGGGAAGGGCGATTTCAAAATTCACTCCTGGTCGGAGCAAAGCCTGGGTGACCGGCTCCATTTGCGGTCCTACCGCCGCAATCTTCGCTAATCCTTGTTCTCGCATTTTTGAGCGGCGACGAACCGTTACTTCCATACCATCCTGCGGCTCAAAGGGCAGGGGAGCATGCAGAAATCCAATGATCCGAGGCGTTTCTTCGCTGACAATGTCAGCAATAGATTCTCCTGCGATAATGTTTTGACCGGGATACCTTGAAATGGTGTTTACCCTTCCGTTCACAGGTGAACGCACAATAATCTTTCCTTGAACATTGAGGTTGAGTTGTTCCCGTTCGCTTTCAATTTCTTCGATTAATTTTGTGGCACGGGCATTTTTTGTCTTCGAAGCAAAGGATTCAGTAAAAAAACGTGAATCCTTCAGTTTGGCTTCCAAGATAGCCGTGTGGGTTTGGGAAGCCTGGAGTCTTGCACTTAATCCATCGCGACTGCGTAATGAATTTTCTAACATAAGTTGTGGAACTACAAGATCCTTGACTCCTTTTTCCAAGGCTTTCACGCTTTTGTCCATGATCGTCAATTCAGCGCGAGTTGCTTCGATATTCACCAGTTCACGATTGAGATCCAATCGCAGGCTTTCAAAGTCAAATGCCAATCGATCCTGATCCAAGATGGTGCCTAACTCCGCTTGAGCCAGAGTGATCTTGGTCCG
>CAMBHS010000032.1 GCA_945867235.1 Akkermansia muciniphila | reverse complement strand
GAATCTGACCTCCGTTTCTTCTGCCAGCGGAGTGACAGGAACCTGCCACGCTTTCGGACCATCCCGCTTGCCGATATGGCCGACCGTCGTGAATCGCCAGAGTGCCTCCTGCCATTGGTTGATCACGGCCAGTAGGGGTGCCAATTGATCGGGTTTCGCAGCATTCCATTCCTCGCGAATCTGATCGAGTAATACGGATGGAGTTTTATTATTGAGGGAGCCCCAGAGAAGACCCAGGTATTTGGCATTCAAATTGCGTTCTCGTGCGACATCCACAATCGATTTCCGATTCGATTTGATGGCCTCTCGCTCAACTAGGGTTGCTTCAAGATAAGTGTCCAACGGAAGCACGCCTCCATCCTTTGTATCAAATTTGATCCCCTGCAAATTCACTGCGCTTCCTCCGCCGTTCTTCGTAAATCGGGCGTAAAAACTGCGAATATCGGCCAACGTCTGATCGCTCCAATCGCTCGATGAGGTGCTGGGAGAAAAACGGATTCCATCAGGCAGGAGCATGGCGTGCTTCGTGATTTCCTTGGCGGCGTCCATGTATTTGCTCACTAGAGTTGGCGACATGACCAGAGAGTTCCCGACATTCATGAAACCTTCACCAGATGCAGAATCGGTCGGAAATTCCTTTACCGGATCTAGGGTGGCAACCTGTGTCAAATCACGGAGGGTGTAGGTATATTCGGCGTTGTTAAGGCGGCGTAGCACCACGGGTCCCGGGTCACCATTGCGAGCGAGGGCCACTTGGTTCAACATTGAATTGATCGCTTCCACCAATCGTTTTGATTCTTCAGGGGTAGGTTGCGGCTTGTCTTTGGGGGGCATCTCACCCAAGGCCAACTGCTCGAGGGTGTGCTGCCAAGCTTTTGGAGATTTAAATACATCAGAAAAAGATTTGAATTTTTCCAGATCAACATCCCCTTTTTGTTTCTCCGTTGAATGGCATTTAAGGCAGTACGTTGCCACAATGGGTTTGACGGATTGATCAAACGCCCGCCGACCTAAGGCTTGGGAACCCTGCCCTTGTGCCATGATTTCTCTCCATCCTCCCAGCATCACCGCACAGAAAAGGCAGAACGATAAAAGGGATGAAAACCAAAAACTGGATTTGAGGGGCATCACGCTTCAGATTAAAGCGGGAGAGCTGATTCCGCCAAGAATGTTTTTTGTCGTTTTCACGCAAGTTGCCAGAGCCCGTTCATTTGAGCTTCGCAAGGGGACTTATTGGAATTCGCCGAGTGAACCTATAAATCCTTCGCTTGCTTTATAGAATCTCCCACCGCATGGTTGACGCGAATTATAGAACATCAGAACTGGGGATCGTTTTCCCTTCCTGAATTATTGAATGAGCACATCACCGGAAACAAACAAACCGGATTTCGAACTTGATCTGGATCTGACATTTTTACCGGCCTGGGCGCAACAGCCCGCCGATAAGAACAAATACTCGAAATACACGGGGACTGAAGAAAGCGGAGGGGGATCACGCCGTGAAGGTGGCTTCCGCAATGATCGTGGATCAGCACCACGCCGTGAAGGTGGCTTCCGCAATGATCGTGGATCAGCACCACGACGCGATGGTGGGTTTCGCAATGATCGCGGATCAGCACCGCGACGCGATGGACCCCCTGCGGCTGATCGCGGCCCACGTATCCAACCGGCTTTTGGGTCTGACCGTGGACCTCGTAGAGAGGGAGGGTTCAGCAATGACCGCGGTCCACGTCGGGATAGTTTTCCCGAACGAAGAGAGCCGTTACCCCCGCCGTTGCCTTTTGATGTCTCGTTTATCCCCGAAGATAAAGGGGTGGAGTCTCTCGCCCGCCAGATCCGACTCACAGGTCGGGCTTATCCTCTTTTTGACATCGCTCACTTGGTGCTGAAAAAAGTGGATCGATATCGCATCCAGATCAATGCGCTCCAACGAAGAGTTGAAAAACCTAGGCCCCAGGAGGAGGGTGCGTCGATTTCAGAATCGACACCAACGCCACAGGAACCGCCTGCAAATCTGTTTATTTGTAGTCTGGATGATACGTTGTGGCTTTCTGAAGCGGACGCAGTCGAGCACGCGCTGGGCAACCATTTTGCGACATTTTATTCGTCGGAGAAATTACCCACCGATGCTCCTAAAGGAGTTTATACGTTTGTCGCCCAATGCAGTGTGAGTGGCGTGATTCTTGGACCACCGAATTACCACGATTATCAAAATAAATTGCGCAAGCTGCATACCGAACGGTTTGCACGCATGCCGTTTGAAGCTTTCAAATCTCGCATCAAAATCGTCAAGGACGAAGAGGTGGTGAAGAAGTGGGTTGAGGAGCAGAGTTTTCGTATAGAATTCACAGCTCTCAATATTCCTGAGGAGGTCAAACTGGGGAGTATGTCGGAGGTGCAACAGCATTTCCGTTCTACCCACGCCTCAAACGTGATCAAGATCGCAGACAAACACACCATCCTAGGTTCCAACATTTCGAACCAACCTTGCCGTCCCCTGCAAGCAATGATCCGGCACTCTCTTGATGACCAGACCCGTTTCCCCATCAAGATTGTGAATCATCTGAGCCAGCAGTTCGCAAGGCAGGGATTGCAATTCTTCAAAGTCAACAAAACCGTGACTCATGTTGCGGTGGCTCGTCCGAACTTCCTAGATATGGAGGCCACACCGGTCTCGGACGGAATGAGGAAGATTGTTGACCTGATCAATGCAACGCCGAAATGCACTCGACGCAAATTGATCGAAGCATTCGAACCAACCGCAACGGCTGTGGTTGCAACCCCATCGTCCGAAGCAGAATCAGTTACCGCAACACCTGTGTCCGACGCCACACCGCCTTCGCCTGAAATGGCGGCATTGGTGAGCAATCTTCATTGGTTGGTGCATCAAGGTCACGTCATCGAATTCGCAACCGGATTGATCGAGACAGCCAAGCGTCCCTTGATCAAACCCATCACACGACCCGAACCCAAAGCAGCGGTTTCAAAAAAAGTTCCTGTCGTGACGAAGGAATCGACTGATGTCGTTGCCACGGAATCTGTGGAGGTCTCACCGGTGGTGGAATCGACGCCAGAACCCGCGACGCCAGAGCCGTCCGAAACTCCAACGACACAGGGAGACTAACTCATGGCTATTTACTCGATGGATTTGAGTCAACGTCCTCCTCGGTCAGCAAGGGTTCGCTTGGGGGGATATGTCATTTTGCCGCGAATGCTCGACAAGGGTCGTGCTACGATCAACGGAACGAATGGCGAATTTCATTATAATTGCCCATTAGATCAACATTTCCTGTTGGTCGCGGGAATCAACGGCGATGACCTAAAAGCGCAATTGGTTCTCGGGAAGACTGATTCGGAAATCCTGCAGTGGATCACCGAAACATCAACGACCAAGCCCTCATTGCTTAATATATTGGCTTGGTCGGCTTATCAGGACAATCGGCCCCCGAGCGATTTAGAGGGACGGCAATACTTTAACGAATATCACGCAAAACTCGCGCCCAAACGGGAGGATGTTACCTCGTGGTTTGATGTGCTCGATATTGATGATTATGTCACCTACGGGGGACAGCCCTAGCAACGGGTGCTGGGGTTCTAACATCTCGCCTAGTTCAGGTTATAAAGCTGAACTGGGCGGGGTCAACCTGCTGTAGCCGCATCGGCAACTCGGCGAAGGTAATCCCACGAATAGATCCCTGAGGAATGGCCATCAGCCCAGATGGGCTGGACAGCGTATCCCCCCACCCATGAAATCTGGCGCAATAAAAAGGCACCAGAACTTAATTGTTGAGCCGGGGCTTTGTAAACATTGCCCATGACATCCATTTCCCCCGCACACCCCGCACAGGGACAACGTCGGCGCAGGGTAAATAGTTTGATGTAGGACTCCTGCCCATCCTCCCATTTAATCGCCAGTTCGTCACCGATCGTCTGTATTTCGCTTGGTCGCATGACATTTATTTAAGCAATACATCGGAAGGTTTACAATCTCGCGGTCGTGTTGAGTGCGATTCATATGGGTTCGAGAGGATCGAAAAGATTCTTTGAAATCACCCCATTTCAGGGGAAACTGCAGATGGATATAGAAATGAACGAAGAGAACCGCCCTAGTGATAACGAGAAAATTATGAATCCACGTCGAGTGAGACTGTTTGTTAAAACTTTTTGCGGTTGGTGTCATGAAGCGAAAGATTGGCTGGATGATCATGAGATCAGTTATGAGGAAATTGACGTCAACCAAAGTGCGGACGGTTACGCAGAAATGATAAGGATTTCAGAGCAGAAATTCGCGCCGGTGATCGAGGTTGACGGTGAAATCCTGGCTGATTTTGACGTGGACCAATTAGAAGAATTTTGGAATGAGCTGGAAAAGAACAGCCCATAACCCATAGACTTTTCCAAAGTGAACGAAATCAGCGTCCCACCCCGCCCTCGGTTACCCGAATGGCTGCGCATCAAACTCCCGACCACAGGAGGTTTTGCAGCCACCCGCAATCTATTGGACGGACTGCGTCTGAATACGGTGTGCGAAAGTGCGAAATGCCCGAATCATTTTGAATGTTGGAGTAAGGGCACGGCGACGTTCATGATCGCTGGGGAAAATTGCACACGAGCGTGTAAATTTTGCGCCGTCAGCACCGGCAAGCCGTTGGCTCTGGAGGCTGATGAACCCGCCCGAGTGGCCGAAGCTACTCGCCGATTAAATCTCAAGCACGTGGTGATTACCGCCGTGGCTCGGGATGATTTGGCAGACGGAGGGGCAGAACATTTTCGACAAACGATTGAAGCGGTAAGGCTGGCCAATCTAGGGATCATCATCGAGGTTTTGGTTCCTGATTTCTTGGACAAGGACCATTGCATCGACATGGTGCTTTCGGCCAACCCCGAGATCTACAATCATAATCTGGAAACCGTTCGCCGACTAACCCCCTCCGTTCGTCACCGTGCGACATACGACCGTTCTCTCAGTGTTTTACGGAAGGTTAAGGAGCGGCGTGGGGATTCAATTTACACAAAATCGGGAATCATGTTGGGTCTGGGCGAGACCGAAATTGAGCTCTACACGGCCATGCAGGATTTACGGGAGGCAGGATGCGATCTGTTGACACTGGGACAATACCTTCAACCAACCCGAAACCATCTGCCCGTGGTGGAATTCGTTTCGCCCGAACGGTTCAAGGCTTACGGTGAAACAGGGGAGAAAATGGGGTTTCACCACGTGGCCAGTGGTCCGATGGTTCGCAGTTCCTACCACGCGGATGAATTTGATCCAACCCGCTTTTTGCGAGGCCACCTAAAAAAGGTATAGGCTGCCATCGCGAGCAAACCAATCGTGATAAGGATCACCAAACTCATGGCCAGCATCCTTAGTTTTCGAGCCTGTTCCAACGTGCGGTCATTGCTCTCACGCTGAGATTGCGCGAACAGTTCGAACTGCTTTTCCACCGTTTCCAGAGTGTCCTTGATCATGGGCAAGGTTAACCAACCCGCATGGGGATGCCCGAAAATGGGAGGCATCGTTGACAGTGCTTTGAAATCAGGATCCTTCCAACCCTGCTCGCGCCAAAAGGAGACCGAACCTTGTGTCCAAAGGCGAAGCAATCCATAGTTTTTGGCAATGACGCTGATGCGTTCCCAGAGTTTGGCACGGAGTGCGGGTTCCCATTCCCTGTCGGAATAAATTTCCGAGTGAACCATGCCCTGTTGTTTTGTATGGTAGAGAGCCATCGTCGCAACGATCGTTCCATTCTCATCGATGGCCAATTGAAACTCCGTAAACCGTTTTTCGAATTCTTCCACCGGCAGTTTGGCTGACTCCCAGATTCTGCGCAATTCAGCGAGATCATCCAGAGTAGCCCGCCTGTAAGTTAGCCCTTCCAGATTCATGCAACGTTAAATGTATTTTTGCAGGAGCGGAGCCAATTCGCGCCGCAATTTTGCAGGCCAAAGTGATTTGTCCGTCATGATCGCATTCTTTAATGCCCTGTGATCCGACCAATCAGGTTCGGAAGGGATTTGAGGGATGGCATCGGTGATAATTTCTTTTGCCAGCGAAGCGTTTTCCCGGAGATTGGCGAGAATCATTTCTACCGTGACGTGGGGTTCATCGGTTTTCCAACAATCAAAGTCGGTCACCATCGCCATCGTTGCATAGGCAATTTCGGCCTCGCGGGCACATCGAGCTTCGCCAAGATTCGTCATTCCAATCACCGAATACCCCGCTTTGTGATTGCTGATGGATTCCGCACGAGTGCTGAAAGCTGGACCCTCCATGTTGACATAGGTTCCCCCGTTATGGACGCGAGCCTTTTTCTTTTTGGCACTACGGTGAAGTAACTGCCGCAACTCTTTGCTGATCGGATCTGCGAAAGCAATATGTGCCACAATGCCACCACCAAAAAACGTATGTTGAAAGGATTGTTTGGTGTGATCCACAAATTGATCGGGCAACACGATGTCGCATGGTTTGAACTTGGCTTGCAGGGAACCCACGGCACTCACACTAATGATCCATTGCACACCCAATTTTTTCATGCCGTAAATATTCGCCCGATGATTCAATTCGGACGGGAGCAAACGATGACCGCGACCGTGTCGAGGGAGGAAGACCACGTCCCGTCCGGCTAGATTTCCCGTCAAAAATTCGTCGGAAGGTTTTCCAAAAGGAGTTTTGAGCGCGACCCATTTTTGATCGGTAAACCCCTCGATATGATAGAGTCCACTCCCTCCAATAATACCAATACGATGAGTTGTCATAAGCGATAGAATCCAAGCCTCTCGAACCTGCGTCAACGAGATTTACCAAGTTCACCCAAGGACCTCCAACGGGATGGAAAGGGATACAGCAGCACTGTTTTTGCTATGATTTTTCTAACTTCACACCTACTGATCTTCACCTTCTGACGAGCATCCAAAATACTAGTGTGTCGAAGTTTTCCAAGAGTCGCGAGGCCAATCAGAATTGGCCAAGCACACGCGAGACGAACCCTCACCCAGCTTCGCGGTAGGTGATTCGTGTAATCCCAACCCGCCCGCAGATGATCCTCGGTTCGGTCGATCAGAGTGCCGTAATAGCCCGAAAATCGGACGGAGTTCTCTGAACTTAATAGATCGATGGGTTTTAGCCCATGGTGCGAAAGTTCTGAAGCGGGAAGGTAGCATCGTCCTGATCGGAGATCCGCAGGGATATCGCGCAGGATATTAACGAGTTGCAATCCTTTGCCGAACCGAACCCCGAGTTGAAGCAACTCATCCCTTCGATCCTTCGGGGCGTGAGGCAGATGGTTCAAACATGTTTCAGTCCAGAATTCCCCCACGCATCCCGCCACTTGGTAAGTGTAATCATCGAGAGCGTCCCATGTTGGCAATGCGTGAATGGTGGAACCGGAGGAGTCACCAAAATGTTCCAAATCAAATTCCTGACCGCATGTGATGGTATCTAAAACTTTTCGAATCAAAGACCGATCCTGAGTGCTCTGGGAATTAAGAATCTCCAAAGCCTGATCGATGTGCTCCAATAATCGACGTTCTTCTGGCATTCCCTGATGCTGAGCTATCGCGGATAATTCAAGTTCAGTCTGGCAACCTAGAATGCGGTTCCTCAACTGCGCCAATGCGATCTTACGATGCTCCCATGGCACAATCGTTGTATCCGCGATTGTGTCGCTTGCTCGAGCCAGCAAATAGGCAAGACCGATGGGCGTGCGCACCTGATGGGGAATCACCCGCAGGGTCAAATAAAACGAACGCGACACATCTCTGAGAAGGGTGGTCAGTAGTTCGTGACGCAATGGGGTTTCCTTCTTTTTGCTCCAACTAACTCCAAGTCCTAGGATGAAGATTTGAGCCGCTTCAACCATCGTTGAAGTTGCTTTTTGACTTCGGTCGGGCTGGGAGCACCGGTCATCTTACGCAGGGTCATGGCTTTTTTTAGATTGAATATCTCCAGCACATCCGGACCAAATAATTTTTCGATGGATTGGTATTCTTTAATCGTTAATTGATCGAGGGATTTACCGCTTTTTTCTGCCAGTGCAACGGCGAGCCCCACGGCATGGTGCGCATGGCGGAATGGTAAACCTTGCCGCACGAGATAGTCCGCGAGATCTGTAGCCAATAGTGAGGGATCGCTGGCGGCACGCAGGCAATTATCACTCACCGGAACCGTGTGTCTCATCATCGCCGCCATCAGGCGCACACAAGCGCGCACTGTATCGGCGGTGTCGAAAATGCGTTCCTTGTCTTCCTGCAAATCACGGTTGTAAGTCATAGGCAGCCCTTTCAACAGAGTCAGGAGAGCCATGAGGTTGCCGATTACACGCCCACTTTTTCCCCGGGTCAATTCGGCGATGTCAGGATTTTTCTTCTGGGGCATCAACGAGGAGCCAGTGGTGTAGGCATCGGCAATTTTTATGAACTGAAATTCCGCAGAGGCCCAAAGAATGACGTCCTCGGAAAGGCGGGAAAGATGCACCGCGAGCAGGGCTGAGGATGCGCAAAATTCAATGACAAAATCGCGATCACTGACGGCATCCATGGAATTCTGTGTGAGTTGAGCACTCCCCTTTTCATCGACAAATCCCAACTGCTCCGCGACATAGGCCCGGTCTAGATTCAACGTGGATCCAGCAATGGCTCCACTTCCCAACGGACAAACATTGGTACGGGCAAAGGCGTCATGAAATCGACCCAGATCACGATCCAGCATTTCCACATAGGCCAATAAATGATGCGCAAAAAAGACGGGTTGCGCTCTTTGTAGATGAGTGTATCCGGGGATAATGACATCGGAATGGTTCTGCCCCAACTCCACAAGGGCTCGTTGCAAATCGTGGAGTTCATGAGTCAGGGCTAAAATCTCGTCACGAACCCACATTCTCATATCTAGGGCGACCTGATCATTCCGTGATCGTGCCGTGTGGAGTTTTGCACCTGCAGGCACACGCGCGGTCAAGGCCGCCTCGATATTCATGTGAACGTCCTCCAGTTCCTTTTTCCACTCGAATTGACCGCGATCGATCTCGGTACCGATTCTCTCCAAACCCGAAATAATCGCTTCATGTTCGGTCGCGTTCAGAACCCCAATCCTTGCCAGCATGCCCGCATGCGCGATGGAACCCAAAATATCCTGCCGCCATAATCGCCAGTCGAAGGATACAGACTCACTAAAAGCGGCGACATCCTGCCCAGGCTCGCCATCGAACCTGCCGCTGCGCGAAACCAGTTTCTTTTTTATCTTCATTTTTCGAGGATTGCTCAATGAGACACACTCCAAGCCTTTCGAGTCAATTGATGCTTTTTGATGATGAACATACCGAGATGGTATCCTTTGTTGGCTTTGAAAAACAGACGATGATCAGTGCCACAAAACCCAGCAAAATCCCTGCGCATGAAACATACAAGCCAGTCATCGGAGCCGAATAAACCATGTTAACCACGTGGCTCCCTGAGGGAACAGGAATCCCACGCATTATGTGATTCGCTCGCACGATGGTTTCTGTCTTTCCATCCACAGTAGCACGCCAATTGGCGGATACTTTGTCATTATAAACAAGGACTGAGGGGACACTGTTGGACACGGTGAGAGTGATCTGTTTTGGCGTATAACGGGTGATGGATACCGAACCCGATTGATTGGTGCCAGTGGTGGCAGCGAAGGGAAGATCGCCCTCTACAAAAACACTTTCGTGAGGATTGAAATCGGGGGATGCGAGTTGTTTGAGTGCCTCTGAATCATTGGTGGATTTTTTCCAATTACTGTAAAGTTTGGCTCGGGGCAATGCGCCTGTGAATTCGACCAACGCAAACCGTCCTTCCGGTTTTAACACCCAGTCGAGATC
Organism: Akkermansia muciniphila; assembly: GCA_945867235.1. Lineage (GTDB taxonomy): Bacteria > Verrucomicrobiota > Verrucomicrobiia > Limisphaerales > SXQI01 > SXQI01. Next base: position 13,347 of record CAMBHS010000032.1, on the reverse strand, counting down.
ATCAATCGTGAGGTTTTCCGCAGCAACTCCCGCTTTTGGAACCATGTCGAAACTTTGCACGACCTGAAAACGGTTTTTACCGGGCTCCAATTGCTGAACAGTGCTCAAAATGGCCTGCTTATCCCCGATCAGGTAACGCGTGTTGGAAAGTTCCCACATGCGAACCAACACGGAAGGAGGGCGGTTCGTGGTCGGAATAAAGGTTGAAAAAAACTGCTGGTCGATCTCAGGCGGACGTGGCATCTGCACCACTTCCAAGGATTGAATGTTGTAATACTGGAAGTGGTGTTGCAACCAAGTGTTGACGACGCCTTCAAAAAATCCGGTTTGTTCCGTGACAAAATGGCGGGCTGAGAATGGGGCGATGCGTGCCGTGACTCGTTGTTGATAAGATTTTTCCCGCAATATTTCGATGATCGGGTTGCTCGCATACCGGTCTTTGTAATTGTAGTAAACAATCCATGGCTGATTGGCACGCATGAGATCAACGCATAGGAAAACACCCAGGAGAAGAATCACCACCTTGCTGCGACGTCCGCAAAACCAGCCACTCATCATTACAATGACGATGAATGCAGCAATGCTCGCCATGACTAGGGTGTAACCGACTTCCACATGGCTAAAATGAGCTATTTGTTGAGCTATGCCTGTTTGAAAACCAGCCTTGCCTAAATGCTGTAATAACTCTGTTGTTGAGGAACTAAAGATGAGGGCTGCAAAACCCATCACACAGCAAGTGACCACGGTGCCGATCGTCCATTTTTTTTCAAATTCGGCGGCGGATTTCCACCAACCCTGCAGGGATTCTTTCAACCCGCAGAATTTGGCCGGCGTTTCCTTCACATAACTGCGAAAGAGAGCCTCGAGGCCGAATCCAAAAAGCACCAGCAAGGCCATGTGAAAGGGATGCATGAACTTGATGGGGTTGCGGATCGTTGAGAAGTAAGGAAGTTCATAAACGATGCGGTAAAAAGGGGCATGCCGTCCCCACGCTAGGAGAATGGAAACAATCGCCACTCCGGAGAAGAACAAAACGGTGCGGCGTTCCAATGGGATGTAGGGACATCCTTTTTTACGAAAGGCACTCGCCACACCGAAAGCAGCAACGACTAAAACCAAGACGCCTGCGTATTCCCCCGCTCCAGAATGCCGTGATTGCTCGACGCCGGGTTGTTGACCGACTGAACCCCAATAATTTCCGCCATCCGGTGTGTCCATACGGTAGCCGAACAATCCAGGAATCAGCACACGAGCCGTCTCGAGCTTGGGGAGACTCCACATGGTCGCGCCATCCCAACGACGTTCCTTGGATTCGGCGGATTGTTCCATCCCCGCCACCCCTTGGATTTGAGTTCCGATCAGAGTGCTTAATGCTGCTGCGGCGCAAAGGGCGGAGAAGATAGCGACGATCCCCACTCGCAAAGCGACCTGACCGAGTTTGACGCCGAGGGTTGCAGGTGATGAACACAACACTAGAAATGCCGCAAAGGCCGCCACGTAAAGGCTGTAGATCGCCCCGACGTCGAATCCTTCCATGATGCCGTTGGAAACCGCCAGTCCAGCGAGAAGTGTGCACAAAATTGGTTTACGATCAACCCCTGCTCTTAACGCCGCGAAGGCCATAAAAGTAGAGGCTAGAGCCCACGATCGCGATGGCAACCCCCAGCAGGCATGGGAGAAAGTATTCATGTTCAACAAGGCTGCAATGGCTGCGAGCGCACACACAGAATGTCGAAAACCAAATTGACGCAGTAAAATCCATAGGCTTGCCCCCAATGCCATCAAGGAGATTGGGACATGGTATTTTGAATAGGTCACAGGGTGGCTACCCAGAAGATAATAGGAAAATGAGGCTGTTTGAGGCAGAGCTGCGGGGTTTTCGATTCCCAGCCAGTTAAGGTCCTGCCAAAAGCCTAAAAACCCTGTGGACATGCTGGCAGAAGCAGCGGTCATCGCCCCCAAAGGCCCATCGTTATTGAATAGTGTTTTGTTGGGGTCGATGCTTTGGAGGAATAGCACCGAGCAAATCGCCGCCATTAAAAGGACGGCTCCGAGAAAATAATGCCATGACGATCGTTGTCCGGTTCTCATGTTAACTTAGTCTGACGTGGAATACCGTAGGTCGGCGTTGTTTTTCTTGTCCAAGACCATCTTCACACTTATTATCAACAGCGTCATACACAAGTAAATCTTGATCCTATTTTGGGGATATATCGATAGGTATCCTTCAAGTCATGGCACGGGTTGAAGCGTGCCTTTAAATCTTTCCAGAGAAAAATAGAGAACCGTGCAGAATGAATAATTCTATGACGATCAAAGGATCGACTATTTTGATCACCGGTGGAACGGGTTCATTCGGGAATCGAGTGGCCTCGCACCTCATGAGTGAGAAGCCGAAGCAGATCCGTATTTATAGCCGCGACGAAAAGAAACAGTGGGAGATGCAACGCAGGTTTCCACAGTTTCAATACATCATTGGCGATGTGCGCGATGCGAGTCGTTTGGAGGAGTCGATGCAGGGTGTTACGTATGTGTTCCATGCGGCAGCTTTGAAACAGGTTCCGTCGTGCGAGAATTACCCCTTTGAGGCGGTAAAAACAAATGTCATCGGCTCCTACAACGCATGCCAGGCGGCTAAGGCGGCAGGTGTTCGCACCTTCGTGGCCTTAAGCACAGACAAAGCCGTCAAGCCCGTCAACGCGATGGGAACCAGCAAAGCGATGATGGAAAAAATCATTTGCAGCGAAAACCAGCTGGGAACTAAAACGATTTTTTGCTGCGTGAGGTATGGCAATGTCATGGGCAGCCGGGGATCGGTCATCCCCTTGTTTCGGAGCCAGATTCAGGAGGATCAGCCGCTCACTTTGACCGTGCCACACATGACTCGGTTTCTAATGACCCTCGATCAATCGGTCGATCTGGTTATTCATGCGATGACCCAAGCGCGGGGAGGCGAGGTTTTTGTCCGGAAGGCACCCGCTTGCACGGTGCAAGCCTTGGCTGAAGCGATGCGGATCAAATACAGCCCTAAAGGAGCCGCCCACCCTTTGAAGTCTGTAGGCATTCGTCCGGGAGAGAAAATCCATGAAATCCTGGTAAGCGAGTATGAGATGCAGCGTGCCACCGAGCAGGCGAAATACTACACAGTCCATCCCGAGTATCGTCTTCCACAACGAGCAAAACGTAAGCCATTGGGGGAAGAATACACTTCAGCCAATACCCAACAGCTCTCCGATTTGAAGGACATAAACGGATTGCTGGATGCCATGGGCGAGGTGGAATTCTACATCTGATCAACTCCAATCAGGCATCTGTGCCCAGATATAACCCATGCCAGATCCGTTCACTTTCCTCAAACGGTTGACTCGGAATAATTGCACCTTTCTGCTGCACCGTGCTGCGATGCGATTGGGCTACGGCAATCGATTGCAACGACTGAGTAACCGGGACATGTTCAACCGTCCGGAGTGGTTCTGGGGGCAAAGCCCCGTGCCACGATTGCCACTGGTAACCCCGCCCTCCACTGATGAACTGGGGCTTTCCGACAAAAAGCGACTGGTCGAAGACTTGATCACATCTTTCAACGAAGCGATCAAGCTGGACCCGGACAACTCCAGCTATAGCCGACTTTGGGCCACAATCATTAATCGCAGTGCCAATGGAGTGGTGATGGCTCTGATACAAAAAGACGCCGGAGCGTTGTTGTCATTATTGGAGCGGATGTTTCCCTTACCTGCCCTCTGGGGGATTGGATACGGAGATCTCGGCCTGACACAGGGCGATCGATTCGCATCATTCGTCATCCTAGACCAGTTGGTTGGGCTTGCGGAGTGCTTGGGGGTCGTCCGATCCGAATGCCCTGAACAAGGGGAAATCGGTTATGCTTTTGTGGATGGAGTGGAGAAAATAGTGGCGGACATTGAGCAGAAGCTCGGGATCAAAATAGACTTTCCTAAAATTGGAGGCTCCTATGGGCTACAGATCGGGGATCGACTGCTTGATATGCAAACGCCGAGCCACATTTATGCCGCTCACCGTCTCAAGGTAAACCTAGCTCGCTATACGAACGAATCCCATCCGTCGGTCCTTGAGATCGGAGCAGGATTTGGAGGTGCCGCCTACTGGTTTATGAAGCAGGCAAAGGCTAGGGAATATGTCATTCTGGATCTTGCTCTGACGAATGTTTACCAAGGATGGTTCCTATCCAATGCGCTCGGAAGGGACAAAGTGGCACTCTATTCAGAAATCAATCGGGGGATAAAAGTGGGGGATAAGTTAGTTTCCATTCTACCCACAAAATCCGAATCGCACCTCGCAGGCAAACGGTTCACCGGGATCTTTAATCAAGATTCATTTCCTGAAATGCCGGAAGAAAGTGTGATGGGATACCTTCGACTTGCGGTAGATCACCTAGATGGGATTGTATTCAGTTATAATCAGGAAGCCTATTCACCCGTTGGCCACAAACCACAACCGTGGGTGCACGAGCGAGCCCAGCGATTGGAAGGGCTCACATTAGTTTCTCGGGAGAGAAGTTGGTTGCGGCGGGGATATATCGAGGAGATATACCAGAAAAAGTAAATCGATGTTGAAACAACCGTTGTGCCGGGAACGCAACGTGCTATCAATGATCTCCGTTTTAAAAACTTTAAATGCCTGAAATCATCTCAAGATGCAGGGGGTGTCACGTCGCTGGCCAAAACTTGGAAAGGGTGCTGGAGATGGAGCCCATGCCGTTGGCTGGAGTATTCTGCACGAGTCTGGAGTCAGCCCTGCAGGCTCCTGTGTTTCCGTTGACCTGGGTGATGTGTCAGGAATGCGACCTTGTACAGGTGGCGGAGGATGTGGATGATTCAACGCTTTTTGCACATTACAATTACGCATCATCTTCAGTGGCCGGGTTGGTTCGGCATTTCCAGGACTTCGCCTCTTTTCTCACGGCTCGGTATGAAAGCACCGATCGACTTTCATTTCTTGAAATCGGTTGCAACGATGGCGTTCTACTAAACCGATTGCCTAGTCACTGGGAGTTATTGGGTGTGGACCCCAGCGATGTCGCCCTGCGAGCCTCGCTAAACTCGGTTCCCTACCGACTTTGCAATCGCCCCTTTTCGTTAGATCTGGTCCTAGAAAATAAATGGGAAGGGAAAATCGACGTCATCTCAGGTTCGAATTGCCTAGCGCACATTTCTGATCTCAGAAGCCTTTTTGAAGCGGTAGCATTGGCCCTAAGAGACGGTGGAGAGTTTTGGGTAGAGGTTCACGACCTCGACGCTCTGCTTCGAGGAAGCCAATGGGATACGATCTATCACGAGCACAAAGTCGAATGGAGTGAACAATCCCTTTTGAGATGCCTGTTGCCTCTTGGATTTACTCATATTCAAACGATCCGCACCCCGATGCATGGGGGCGCGTTGCGGATTTGCTTTAGGAAACAAAAATCGCCGTCAAGCTCCTTCCGCCGGTCAGGACACACGACTCAGTTGTTGAAGAACCTGAGGCACGCCTACGAAAACCGTTACCAAACCAACGCGGCACTGAGCCTTGTCAACGCCCAGAAATCAGGACAACGCATCGCCGCTTATGGGGCTGCGGGCCGAGCCAATGTTTACCTCAATCAAATGCAACAGCTCCAATTTGATTATATTGTGGATGAAGCCCCGTTGCGCGTGAACAAATTCATCCCACGGGTCGCGACACCGATTTTGCCGCCGCACCAACTGGGGATTCATCCGGCACAATTTTGCCTGATCACTGCATGGAATTATCAACAGGATATCATCCGAAAAAACCCCCAATTTACAGGGACTTGGTTGACCGCATTTGAGGAGGAATAATGCGCGTTTGCGTTCTAGGTCATCGCGGAATGCTCGGACATAGGGTGGCTCGTTACCTCAAAGACATGGGGCACGAGATTCTGACGATCACCCAAAAATACCAGCCCGAACACGACCATGAATTCACCGAGTCTGTGCTTGCGACACAACCTGATTGGTGCATCAACTGCATCGGAGTGGGGCCACACGCTGGCATCGATCCGGGGCTGATGTTCGCAGTCAATGCGGAGTTACCTGCGACGTTGGTAAAAAACTTACCAGCCTCCATCAGGTTTATTCAGGCGAGCACGGATGGAGTGTTCAAACCAGACCAACCCAACCGGATTGCCTCTGATATTCCTGACGCCAGCGACGACTATGGGGTCTCCAAGCAGAGAGCGGAGACTGCTGTGTTGGCGGCTCAACGCCATGTGATTCGGTGTTCGATCATCGGGACTGAACTTGCAACAAGTCGCAATTTGTTAAGCTGGTTTTTGAGTCAAAACGAGTGCGTGCAGGGTTACACCAATCAATCATGGAACGGTGTGACCACCCTTGAATGGGCTAAGTGTTGCGATCGGGTAATGAAAGAGCCCGGACGAATAGGTGCCAAGCTGCTGCAACCGGGATTCATGCCCGCCTGCTCCAAGTTCGAATTACTCGGTTCTATTGCGCAAGTTTGGAAACATGACATCAGGATCGACTCCGGCGTATCAAGGTTTCCTGTGGCGAGAACTTTGGTGCCGAATTTTCCTTCCCCGCCGTTAGTCCAACAATTAACAGAATTGCACGAGTATCGCTGATTTTCTTGGGTATGGAACATGTCACCACCATCATTCCAGTTTATAACGGGGAACGCTTTTTGGGGGCAACACTCCGATCGGTCGCTCAACAAACCCGGCTTCCCGATCGATTGGTAATCTTGGATGATTGTTCCACCGACGGAACCTGTGAATTAGTGAATCGTTTTCGACAGGAGCATCCCGAAATACAATGTGAGTTGAAAAAAAATGAGTCCAACCAAGGACTATTCCGCAATCTCAACCGCACCCTGGAATTTGCTGCCGACACAGATTATCTCCACATTCTACTTGCGGATGATTTGGTGCTGCCTCATTTCCTGAGCACATTGGTTTCTGTCCTTCGGAATGCCTCAACCCTTTCGTTAGCCTTCAGTTTGACGCAGGCGATTGACCAGGATGGAAGGTTGATCCCCTTTCTGCACGACCGAAAAGCCCACGGGGTCAATGAACTGAAACAGTTCGAATTGATCCGGCGGCAAAGCGAGCTTCAAACCCTATTTTGTGGGTCTGTCCTGTTCAAGACGCATCGAAAGGTGTTGCCCTGTCAATTTCGTTTGGACATGCCTCAAACTGCTGATTGCGTGTTTTATGCAGAAATGGCCGCACATTGCCAGACCATTGTTGAAGTGGGGGAGGTGCTCTGTCAAATTCGCTCTCATCCCTACAGCGCGACGGCTCAAAATAAAAAAGGAATTGAACCTTGGGTGTTGGACGAATGGAAAGCCATGCGGTTGGCTCAAGAAATGTTGAGTGAAACCTGTTTGAAAAAGTGGTTGCGCCGACAGAAATTGTTGTGCTTGTTTTCAGCACGATCCCATGTCAAAATACAAGGAACTAGCAAGGAATCGCCGATTTTTGCAAATCAAATACGCTCCGCTACAATGACTATTGTCGCACCATACCATTGGGTCTTAGGAAAATTAGCGGTGTCGATCCGAGATCGATTGAAGAAGTGAGTGCCTGAATAATATTCCTAATTAATCGTCCACACTTGAATGGCAAAGTCTAATCCTTATAAAATGAGTGCTGGACCAAGCTTGGATGCCTTGATTCATCCCCAAGTATTTGGGAAGGATGATTGCGATTCGTGCCCCTGTTATTCCACGGATCCGAAGTGGGCTACGAAGGTGAAGGCGCAATTGGTCAAGCGATTCAAATACGCGATCACCTCTGGAGAAACGAATCAACCTCCGCAAAGATTCTTTGCCCGATGGGAAACAGGCTATAGTACTGCGACCGAAGTTCTTACCACTTCAGAACCGCTCGCCATTTGTTGTTTGGGAATCCTCATCACGAATAACCACGGATATAAGTGAGATTTTGTGGGCATTTTAGTTTTTTTTGTTTCTCATTCAACCCACGATGAATCGGGTTCCCATTTATTTTGATTATAATTCGACCACACCCACGGATGCCAAGGTGTTGGAGGCGATGCGCCCTTATCAGGAAGAGGTGTGGGGCAATCCTTCGAGTGTCCACCAGATCGGGCGACGGGCCCGAGCTTGCCTAGATGATGCTAGGGACCGTGTCGCGCAACAACTTCACGCCAAGCCCAGTGAAATCGTATTCACAAGCGGCGGAACCGAGAGCAATAATCTCGCTATCTTTGGAACAGCAAGATTATTGAAATCCAAAGGTCGCCATCTGATCACTTCTCCGGTTGAGCATCATGCCGCACTTCATTGCTTCAACTACCTGGAAAAGAACGAAGGCTTTCGAGTCACTCGATTGCCCGTGAACGCCGATGGAGTGGTGGATACTGCCGCTGTGAAATCCGCGATAACGTCGGACACGACATTGGTTTCGATCATGGCGGCCAATAACGAGACAGGAACGATTCAACCTGTTCCGGAAATTGGGGCTATCTGCCGCGAACGAGGGGTGATCTTTCATACAGACGCAGCTCAATGGTTCGGCAAATTAACGGTGCCAAATATCTCAGTTTTTAACGCTGATCTGGTGTCGATCTGCGCCCATAAATTCCACGGGCCCAAAGGTGCAGGTGCGCTTTACATCCGATCCCCGCTCCTACCCGACCCAATTCTGTTCGGAGGGGGCCACGAAAATGAACGACGGGCTGGGACTGAAAACCTCCCTGCCGTTATTGGGTTGGCCGAAGCACTCGAGCTGTTTGTTCCTACGCCTGTGTTTCCAAATAATCCGCTCGAAGAATGGACCGAACGCATCGCTCAATCGTTAGATTCCATTCCCGGGGTTCTCCGTCGTGGATCACGTCACCACCGACTGTCCAATACCATTTCATTTACCGTGGAGGGAGCCGACAGTATTGCGCTCATGGCCTCCCTTGATCTCGACGGGGTTTGTGCTTCGAGTGGTTCTGCTTGTTCGGCAGGATCATTGGAACCCTCGCACGTCCTTATCGCGATGGGAATCCCTCGGCATCTGGCCAACTCATTCGTTCGTTTCTCCTTGGGTCGGAACACCACAGAAGATGAAGTGACGGCTGTGATGCAAATCCTCCCTCGTCTCATTGGCGTATTGCGGAGCACACGCTCACCCTCCTCACGTAACTAACAGATCATGAACCCGAAATCCTTTTGGAGTATAGCCTTGGTGTTGGTTGGATTTTTAGCCAACGTCAGCGCAGCACCGTTGGCACTTCATCCGGAGAACCCCCATTATTTCAAGTTCAAGGGACGCCCTACTCTGTTAATCACCTCTGGGGAACATTACGGAGCGGTGGTGAATCTTGGTTTTGATTACGTCAAATACCTCGACACATTGGCGGCGGACAAGCTGAATCTGACACGCACATTTCTCGCGTATAGGGAACAACCTGGAGCGTTCAACATCGCCGGAAACTCACTGTCTCCAAATCAGGAACAGTTCATCACGCCTTGGATCAGAAGCACGACAGCAGGGTATTTTGACGGGGGTAACAAATTCGATCTCACCCAGTGGAACGAATTATATTTCGCGCGATTACGCGATTTTGTCCGTCATGCTTCAAAACGTGGAATAGTTGTGGAGGCAAATCTGTTCAGTTGTTTTTACAACGAAAAATCATGGAACACTCATCCGTTCAATGCTCGGAACAATATCAACGAGGTGGGAAATGGAACATGGGATCAAGCCCTGACCTTGCAAGAACCCGGGTTGATGCAGTTTCAAGAGGCGTATGTGCGAAAAGTGGTCCATGAACTGAAGGGATTTGACAACGTTTTTTACGAGATTTGCAACGAGCCCTATATCGGCGGGGTGACGAGGGAGTGGCAGGATCGCATCGCACAAGTCATCACGGAATCGCAGAAGGGTTGGAAACATCCCTTCTTGATCGCGGAGAATGTCGCGAATGGTTACCAAAAAGTCGCTCTTCCAAATCCGATGGTTTCCATCTTCAATTTTCACTACGCCACACCTCCAGTGACCGTGGGGATGAATTACGACCTTAACAAGGTGATCGGAGATAATGAGACAGGTTTCAGAGGCACGAATGACGCCGTGTATCGGATGGAAGGCTGGGATTTTTTGATGGCAGGGGGTGGGCTTTACAATAATTTGGATTACTCATTCACGGCGGGATTTGAGGACGGAACATTTGCCTATCCATCCACGCAACCCGGCGGCGGCTCTGTCAGGTTGCGTCGACAACTCAGAATTCTGCATGAGTTTTTCGACAAATTCGACTTTCTACACTCCAAACCATCCAACGACCTACTCGCCACGCCGTTACCGGGAAATTACAGTTTACGCTGCTTGGCGACCCTGAAGGAGTCCTATGCCCTTTACTTGCGACAAAGCACCCCCAACGCCTATTCGGTGCGATGGACAGGATCGTTGGAAGCTCCCAAAACTGGTAATTACAGCCTGCACACATTTTCTAACGACGGGGTCAGGCTCTGGTTGGACGGCAAACAGGTGATCAATAATTGGACTGATCATGGGGAAACTGAAGACATCGGACAGGTTCATTTGGAAGCAGGAAAAAAATACGACCTAAAGCTCGAATACTTTTACAATGGGGGTCAAAGCATCATGAAGCTTCTCTGGCAAGGACCCGAATTACCCAAGTCCATGATCCCCGCCAAAGCATTTGGTTCAGGGTTGAATGCGGATTATTTTGAAGGTAGGGATTTGGGAATTCCATGGCGAAGCCGCGTGGACACCCAAATCAATTTTGCTTGGGGGACAGGATTCCCATTTCCCGTGGAGGAGGCAGGGGCGATGAAATCCCTAGTGCTAAAATTACCCGCCGGAAAATATACCGTGACCTTCACTGATCCAACGTCCGGCAATGTCACCAAAAGCCACAACCAAAAAACGGATGATCAAAAACTAACATTGAATCTCCCCGTTTTTCTTGAAGATATCGCCATACAAGTAAATAAGAACGAATCGCGATAGGTTCGGCACTTGTGGTTGGATTCTATCCCTGAGATAAATAATTGCTCTGATGAATATTTATGACGAGCTTCAATGGCGCGGATTGGTGGCGGATTGTACCGACGTTGAGCAATTAAAGGCACGGCTTTCCTTGGGGGGAATCACGCTGTATGCAGGGTTTGATCCCACGGCAGACAGCCTCCATGTTGGCAATCTGGTTCCATTGATCGCCCTGAAACGATTTCAATTGCTCGGGCACAAACCGATCGCGATTGCTGGAGGAGCCACGGGTTCCATTGGAGATCCATCGGGCAAGACCGCAGAACGCCAACTGTTAACGCGGGAAGTTTTGTGCGCCAATATTGAAAGCGTAAAAATTCAATTACAGCAGTTGTTAGATTTTGAATCTGCCTCCAATCCTGCTCGCCTGTTGGATAATGAGGCGTGGACGGCACCGGTTTCCTATTTGGAATTTCTCCGCGAGATTGGAAAATATTTTACGGTGAACATGATGGTCGCCAAAGAAAGCGTCAGGGCGCGCATGGAGGATCGTGATGTCGGCATCAGTTACACGGAGTTCAGTTACATGCTTCTGCAGGCATTTGATTTCTATCAGTTAAGGAAAGACTTCCTTTGCGAGTTGCAAATTGGTGGAACGGATCAATGGGGCAATATCACCGCCGGGATCGAACTCACGCGGAAGAAACTGGGAGCCCAAGTTTTTGGATTAACCCTCCCACTAATCACCAATGCGGACGGTTCGAAATTTGGTAAAACCGTTGCAGGTGCCATCTGGCTTGATTCCAAGCGAACCAGCGTTTACCGGTTTTACCAATTCTGGATTCGCACGGACGATCGCGATGTGATCCGCATGTTGAAGTATTTCACATTCCTTTCCGAGGAAGGGATCATCGCATTGGAGCAGGAACATCTCGCCAAACCGGAGGCGCGAGTGGCTCATAAAGTGCTGGCAAAATCAGTGACTGATTTAATACACGGCGAGAAAGCCACCCATGAAGCCATACGCGCCAGCGAGGTTTTGTTTGGGGGAGAACCCGGAGGGATTTCCGAATCCAGCTTTAACGACATTGTCGGAGAGATTCCAACAAAATCCATTGAGAAAACCCAACTTGACGGAGCCGGATTACTGTTGATCGATGGACTGGTTCATGGCGGATTGGCGACATCGAAAGGCCAAGCCCGCAAGGATATCGAAGGGGGTGGAGTCTATGTGAACAACATCCGCCAGATGAGTTTGACGCGAATGTTGAATCCGAACGACCTGTTGTTTGGAAAACACATTCTGATCCGCAAAGGGAAGCGCAATTACGTCGTGCTTACTGCCGCTTAAATAAATGGGCAAAAAAATGAGATTAAAACGACGGATTCAAGTTTGAGGTTGATTTTATTGTCTTTTTGCATCGTTATTGCTCCCCATGTTTTCGCACGTTGTAATTTTTTGGACGGATCCCACGAACGCCAATGGGGCGGAGGATCTCTTGGCAGGGATGGAAAAGTATTTGAAACCCATCCCAGGGGTGGTGCACTACCACGCAGGACGCATGGAACCCAGCCATCGTCCCGTTGTGGATCAGAGTTACCAAGTCGCTTTGAATCTGGTGTTTAAAGACAAACAGGCTCAGGACGATTACCAGGTGCATCCTCTGCACATTGACTTTGTCGAAAAGGTGTTCAAAAAGGTTTGCCAAAAAGTGGTGATCTACGACTTTTCATCCTGACGGGTGCTGAGTTTAAGCCAGCGTCTCAAGAATCTTGGATGCGGCTTCGCGCGGTGATGGAGCCGCATAGATGGGGCGACCAATAACAAGCCACGTGCTACCCGCCGCTAAGGCTTCACGGGGGGTCATGGTGCGTTTTTGGTCGTCATTTGAAGGCCCTGGTTGGCGGATTCCGGGCGTGACCAGGACGAATGTCGGCGGCAATATTTTGCGCAGGAGCCCCACTTCATGCGGTGAGCAAACCAACCCGCGCAGCCCAGAGCGAACCGCGAGCCGAGCCAATCTCTCCACCTGTTGCTCAATCGTTTGTTCCAGCCCTAGTTCCTTCAGGTTGCTCTCATCCATGCTCGTGAGCACCGTTACCCCAAGCACCAGGGGTGGTGCGCAGTGCAGGTTGGCGGCCGTTTTCTGTGCGGACTCTTCGGCAGCCTGCATCATTTCAACGCCGCCACTTGTATGAATCGTCAGCATTTGGACGCCTAATTTCACTGCGGCGGCCACTGATTTGGCAACTGTATTGGGAATATCGTGAAATTTTAAATCGAGAAAAACGGAAGCTCCGCTCGCTCTGATTTGCCTAACAATATCCGGACCCCCGACGGTAAAAAGTTCGCTTCCAATTTTGACAGCACCCACAACCGGCGC
>CAMBHS010000031.1 GCA_945867235.1 Akkermansia muciniphila | reverse complement strand
GAACGAGTGGTTCGATCCGCGTTGGCAGCCGGTTTTCGTGTTGAGCCGGTTCCTGGACCTTGTGCCTTAGTCGCCGGACTGACTGCTAGCGGTATCGCGTCTGATCGTTTTGTATTTCTCGGTTTCCTGCCTCACAAATCGGGTCAGCGACGGAAATTGTTAGCTCATTTTTTGAATTACGGCTCGACCCTAGTTCTTTACGAGTCCCCTTTTCGTGTCGAGAAACTGATTGAAGAACTTGGGGATCTCGCACCTTTACGCCACGTTGTATTCGCTCGTGAGTTGACTAAAAAGTTTGAGGAATTTGTTCGTGGAACCCCGAGCGAAATCAAACTGAGATTCGCCGAACGAAAACCTAAAGGTGAATTCGTCGTCATTATTTCTGCATCGGAACAAAAGGTAATTAAGTCCGACACGGATATGGAAACAGCGAACGAGAGTTAACATTCATCTTCTTCATCCCTTGGCATTTCTGACGAATGGGCTAGTCTTGGGGCATGCCAAACCTATTGCCACGAAGGGACTTTTTAGTTTCCGCTGTCGCAGCGACAACACTTCTGCAAAGCCGATCCAAGATTCATGCGGCGACGAGTCCTAACCGTCGTCTGCGGGTGGCAGTGATGGGACTAGGTCGCGGACTAGATCTGGCTCGTGCAGCGGTTTCATTGCCTGATGTCGAGTTGGCTTGGCTTTGTGATATTGACGGTGAACGCATCACTCGGGCACAAAAAGCACTGGAGGACAAACTCACTCAAACTCCCCGCACAACTCACGATATTTGCACGGTATTGGACGACAAGGAGGTTGACGCTGTTTTCATCGCTGCTCCCAACCATTGGCACGCTCCTGCATCCATCATGGCCTGTGCTGCGGGGAAACATGTCTACGTCGAAAAACCCTGTAGCCATAATCCGTGGGAAGGCGAGATGATGCTAAAAGCGGCTCGCAAATATAATCGACTTGTGCAGATGGGGAACCAACGCCGGAGTTGGCCGGGAGTTGTGGAATCAATGCAACAATTGAAGGACGGCGTGATCGGAAAAGTTCGGTATGCTCGGTCTTGGTATCTTGCGAACCGTGGAACCATCGGCACAGGAAAAGTGGTGAAGATACCTCAGAATCAGGATTATAACCTATGGCAAGGTCCTGCACCGGAACGACCCTATCTGGATAATGTCGTCCATTATAATTGGCATTGGCGCTGGCATTGGGGCAATGGGGAACTAGGAAACAATGGCATCCATGCGTTGGATTTAGTGAGGTGGGGCTTGGAGGTGGACTTCCCAACCAAGGTGGGATGCACGGGTGGGCGTTATCATTTTTCAGATGACCAGGAGACACCGGACACCACGATCACAACATTTGATTTCGGTCAGAAGGGTGCCTTGTGGGACGGAAGCAGTTGTCATCCGCGCTCGCAGGAATCATCGGCCTTCGTGACGTTTTATGGAGAGGGCGGATCTCTGTCAATCGATGGGAATGGAGGCAAAGTGTTCGATGCGAAAGGGAAGGAGATTGCAAAAAACACCGGTGAAGCGGGAGAAAAAGGGCACATCGCAAATTTCTTTAATGCCATTCGCAATGGAAGCAAACTCAATTCTGAAATTGCTGAAGGAGTTAAAAGTACGCTGCTTTGTCACCTTGGAAACATCGCTTTCCGGACACGATCTGTTTTGGATATAGATCCGAAAACAGGACAAATCCTGCACAATAAAGAGGCGCAAAAATTGTGGAAACGCGAGTATCGCAAAGGTTGGGAACCCAAGGTTTGAGGGCAGGGCAGGGATACTGCACCGTCTGCGTTCAATGTGGAACCGGTTTAGGTTCGCTAGGGATTGGTTGCTGGCTTATTCGTCCCACCAGTTGCTGCATCCAGTTTGGGTAACACAATTGCGCTTGTTTCGTTCGTTGCAGCGGGCAGGTTGAACTTCGTGCGCAATTGAGCTAAGAGGATCGGATCCAATCCAAAATCAGGACTCAGCACGCGTTCTAGCGTGAGTTTTTTCATCTCTTCTATTGGGGGAAGTGCGACGCGTTTCTGACTCGATGGATCGCTGATGGCGTCGCGGTAACGCATCCAAATTTTTCGTGCAAAGAGTTCATACCCCAACCCCTGTTCATCGTCATCCATCGCGAATTGCACCAATGACGTTTCCAGCATTCCATCTAGGATCGCCTTCACTCGATTAGGATCATTCTCACCCACATCCTCGGTGATACGAGCCAAGGAGAACGAATCAAGATCAGTAAATTTTGCCGTCTCAACAGGATACTTTTTCTTCATGTAATCGAACCATTCCTTCGCCGCCTTGATTCGATTGTGCGTGTAAAGAAAGTAAACCGCAGTCCCTAGAAAATTCCTGTGACCCGTGAGAATATGCTGGTTTTTATCGGTTTCAAGCTCAGCCATTTCTTCATAGGCATCGCTCGCTTGTTTTATGATTTCAAGATTAGGACCATAGACAAATGTGGAACGATCTCCATTTTTTGGATAAATCAGTCGGCCCCGATGAAAAGCAAGTTGTAGAGATTGAAATATCAATCGTCGCAAGGTGATGAAGTCTTCTTTTTTGAGGGTTTCCTTGGAGGTTTTTTCCAAACCCAGCGTGCCCCAATAAATGGCGTGTGCATCGGGTAAGCGCCATTCCAATGGCCCATACATTGCATCGACTTTTTGCATGAAGACCGGATCGATTTTGTAGACTTCCCTCAACCGTTTTGAACTAGCTTCGGATTGTGGATTTGTGGGCTGGATCAGTTCCTTGAAATCAGGTCGTTGCGTTGCGAACACGGTATCCATCTCCGCTGCCCAATATTGTTTGTATTGATTATGGGCATCATCGAGAAAATTCCCCATTTTATGTTGGTAAAACCAACCTAATTCCCGGTAAAGCAAGGGTTCATTGGGGTTGTAACGCAACGCCTCATCGCGCAACAATTCGATGGCACGTTTCACCCAAATCCATCGGTCCCTTGGATCCTGAAATTTGATGGAGATATTGTAGGCCATATTCCAAGCCTGATGAACCCACACCGTCGTAAAATGGGGTTGCAGCTTGGTGATCCAATCCGCCAATTGAAACATCTCGAAATACTTATCCTCCTCCTGCAATTCGGTGGCTCGGATCCAAAGCGCGTTAGCGATGATCCCTCGAAAACCACCAAGGGCAACGGTGGTGAACGCCAAAATTGGGGGCGCGTTCTCCAAGGGAGAGATTCGTGTCAACCCCATGATCTCCCTGTCGTGATTCAACCGTCGTTGAACGTATGAGGAGGCAAAAAGGAGAGAGACGCAGACCACCAGCAAGAGTGGCTTATATAATTTTGAGTAACCTTGGTTCATGCGGGTTATGAACTAACTTGGGTTCCCGCCAATTCACGCCGGTTAAAAATGGTGATACCGATTGCAGCGAAAATTCCTCCCATCAATCCGATTATTTGTAAAAAGGCCATGGCGAACATGCTCCATGTGATGCTGCGACCATTGGCAAGTGAATCGATTGGTGAAAAATCAGTCACCATCCTCAACAGCCCCAGAATACCTTTGGAAATTTTAACGGCGAAGGAATCGATAAGGCTTGGTTCCTCTGTAACTCCCGTTTCGTGATTCACACCCATGATGCCTCCTTCTTCTACCACCTGTTTGAGTGTTCCACTGGAGAAAGTCACAAAGAGAACTCCCAGAGTGACAAAAGCTGCGACTGGAAAACTCAACAGACTCGAGGCTGCCAACCCCAACGCGGCGAGAAGGGAAATCCAGCATAAAACAATCCCAAGCCCCCTCGCGAAATTCAACCCGAATCCTCCCTCTCTGTAGAGCAGTTCCATGCCTTCTTCATCGCTGAAAAGCAATGCCGTTTCACTGGCATTAGCAAACTGGATGGTTAAAACACCTTGATCGTCAAACATGTTGGGAGGTACTTCAATCTCGTGGAAACTGTTTTCACTTAAACTCATGGGGCGCCGCATTATCTGTGCTGTGTTCGGTGGCCCCACCTCCCACATTCCCGTATAGGTTCCAGCCATATTTGTCACAGCTGCATTGAATTTGGTGCGAATGTAAAGTGGGCGATCTGTGAGAAAAGGTTTTGCGAAGCCAAGATTAAGGTCCCAACGACGCATGTATCCCGGAGGGACAATTTGATTTCGTGCTTTGACTTGCTCAAGAATTACGCTTTTTACACTATTCAAATCGGTTCCCGGAGGAGGTTGTGAGGTCGCGAGCCGCTCCTTCAGGATTTGTTCCACATCCTGTTGATAGTTGGGAATCACTTCTTTGATAGATGCGCGAGCCACTAGGATTTCATTGCGCAGAATGACTTGTTGTTCTACGGGAAGCTGATTGGCTCGCCAGAGCAATAGGAAGTAAACGCAAATACCGGTCAACCCGATAAGAAATGCATTTAATACAACAATTCCCAACCATTTACCTACCCAGATTTGCCAACGAGGAACAGGTTTAACAACCACGAGTTGAATCTGTGCTTCGGATATTTCGCGAGCCAATGTCCCACAAGCCAGCCACAACGTTACGAATCCGAGCAACGCGGTGATGAGGGTTAATGTGTAAGCGAGAAGAATTTGTGTAAACCCGCGGGCGGTGCCGTCATCCTTCAAAATCAACGGTAACCCGACCACTCCAACAAGCATGATGATCGACATCACGGCGACCAATCGATAGCGGATGGCCGCTCGCAGTGTTAACCCCGCAATTGCCAGTATTCGTTTCATACCGATGGATCCAGTTGAGCCATTTACTTTTTGCCTAGCAAGGCACTGAGTTTATCGTTGGCTTTGGACTCTGCATCAGCGGAATTTTGTTGCTGATTGACGGGGGAGGCTAGGTCTCCCGTCTCACTTTGGGCATGGGATAATGTTAGCAATTTTGAATTCGCCTCAACCGTTGTTTGGTCAACAATTGGGTTCGTTGATAGAGGTACAGAAGGATTAACAACTGTGGGAACGGTCAATCGATCCAACATTCTTTCTTGGCTAGTTCCCGTCTCATTCGATTCGCCCCGAAGGTAGGAAGCCACCCGATTTCCCGAGGTGGCTCCAGAGGTTTGCGTTTCGTTTTCCCGAGCTTTTTTGACGACTCCTAAAAAATAACTTTCCAAATTTTGCGTGGGAGTGTCGATGCGTATTTTATCCTCGGCCACATCCTGTCGAATTAAACCCAAAATCGTTTCCATCGTTTTTCTTGGGAGGATAGGGCTGGTGATCCTCACAGCGTCGGGCGTGGCTAGGAGTTCTTTGAGGGTTCCTAAAGCCTGTATTTTTCCGCCATAATAAATCACCACACGATCACAAACATCCTCAACATCGGAAAGAAGGTGGCTGCTGAGAATAACGGTTTTACCACGCCGAGCCAAAGCGATGATGAGATCCTTAACCTCGCGACAACCGATGGGATCAAGGCCTGCGGTCGGCTCATCCAAAATGACGAGATCAGGATCATTGATCAACGCCTGAGCCAGTCCGATGCGACGCTGCATGCCCTTCGAGAATTCGCCGACCTGCCGTCGGTGAGCCTGAGTCAACCCAACCATCTCGATCAATTGTTGAGAACGGTTGTGACGTTCCTGACCAGTAATCGAAAACAAGTTACCGAAAAAATCTAGGGTTTCCTTCGAGTCTAGGTAGCGGTAGAGGTAGGATTCTTCGGGGAGGTAACCAATTCTCGCCTTGGTGGCCACATGGCGGGGAGATTTCCCGAAAACTTCAATGTGTCCTTTGGTTGGATAGAGAAGTCCTAGGAGCATTTTTACCGTGGTGGATTTTCCAGATCCATTCGGCCCAAGGAGTCCAAAAACTTCACCTCGGCGCACTTCGAAATCCACATTGTCCACTGCCCGAGCCTTCGGGCGACCCCAGAAATCTTTGAATACTTTCGTCAGGCCTCGAACCACGACGATGTTTTCTGTCTTCGGGGTGACTAGAAGCGGTTCTGGAGTGAGCGTGGGGGAAATCATGAACTCGGCAAGGTTTAGGCTGGCTGAGGGGAAAGACCTTTGGCGTGAGGCGTGTTCGGCTTCGGTTCCTGAGGCGGAGTCTTTTGAAATGGTTCGAGATCTTCACCGTGTCGCACAAGCCGAGCACTGTTGAACACAACGATCAGTGAACCCAAGTTGTGCATGATGGCTGCTACCACTGGATTAACATATCCAAATGCAGCCAATGCCAATCCACCAATGATGAAGAAAACACCAAAAAGAAAATTCTGATTGATGACGGATCGGGTGCTGCGCGAAAGTCGAATCAGGAATGGCAAGCGACGGAGGTCGTTATTCATGAGTGCAATAGTGGCACTATGAATAGCCACTTCGCTTCCTGCGGCACCCATGGCGATTCCGATGTCCCCAGCAGCAAGTGCAGGAGCGTCGTTCACACCATCACCGATCACAGCGACGCGATAACCACGCGCTTTCAAGGCTTGAACGAACTCAACCTTGTTTTGTGGGAGACATTCTGCGACGACCTCTTCACATCCTATTTCGCGGGCGACTCGTGCGGCCACAGGTTGACGATCTCCAGATACCATCGCAATTCGTCGGACTCCCGTGCTCATTAATTCAGCCAAAGCTTCCTTAGCTTCGGGTCGAGTTTGGTCACGCAATCCGATCCAACCTAAGTAGGTGCCATTGCGTGAAACGAAAATTAGGCTAAAGCCTTCTGTTTCATTGATGTCAACACTCAGGGTCACATCCTCCGTGATTCCGTTATCTCGCAACCATGCGGCTCGACCGATGAGTATCTCCTCTCCATCCACGGTAGCTTTGATCCCACGGCCGGCCGTTTCTGCAAAGTTCTTAGGTTCGGCTAATTTTAGTCCAGCTTCTGTCGCCAAATCCGCCAAAGCCTTGGCGGTAGGATGATTTGAGTATTTTTCTGCTGAAGCCGCTAGGCGTAGTAATTCTGCAGGGGTGATAGCACCGAGTGGAGCCAGACGACTCACGGCGAGTTTGCCAGTAGTCAAGGTACCTGTTTTATCAAATACAAAGGCATTAATCCTAGCAGCAGCCTCGATATCGCCGACGTTTTTGATCAGGATTCCAAGACGTGCAGCGGAGGAAAGTGCTGCGACCATGGCGGTGGGGGTTGCAAGAATGAAGGCGCACGGGCAAGCCACAACAAGGACGGAAATAACGCGATCTAGGTCGTGAGTGAATGCCCAAACCAAGGCTCCCATGACAAGAACTAGCGGTGTATAATAGACCATGTATTGATCAACAATGCGCATGATCGGCAGCTTGGTCTTCTCAGCTGCCAAAATTAAGTCCCTGACCCGACCTAATGTAGTATCGGTTCCGGCTCGACTCACTCGGATTTCGAGCACCCCCGTTAAGTTGATCGTTCCAGCGAACGCTTCGTCTCCCGGTTTTTTATCCACTGGCAAGGATTCGCCGGTAATGTTGGCTTGGTTGAACGATCCTTGACCTTGGAGGATGATTCCATCTGCAGCGACATTGTCTCCAGGTCGCACGCGAATAATATCGCCAACCTTTAGTTCTTTCGCTGCGACCTCCTCTTCTTGGGCCCCTTTCAGTCGTCGCGCCTTCGTAGGTGTTAACTTGATTAATGATTCAATCGAAGCACGAGCACCAGCTGCTGTACGCGTTTCAATAATCTCTCCCAATAACATGAAGAAGGCGACCAACCCGGCCGTCTTGTAATCGCCAGAAGCAAAAGCAGCCAGCACGGCGATTCCCACTAACTCGTTAATAGTTAGGCTGCCTTTGCGAATATCCTTAATAGATGTCCAGATAATAGGATATCCGAGGATAATCGCTCCGATCATCGCGCTAAAATTAGCGACCATGGTGCCTTTGACAAAGAACCATTCAACGACAAATGCGTTGATGATCAATATCAATCCCACCAGTGTCTGCATGAGATGCACCGGTGTATGCTCATGGTCATGACCGCAGGAAGTGCAATCATCGTCGTGATGATGATCGTGGCTGTGCTCACTCGTCTGAGAACCGAGAAGTGAAGTGACTTGCATAATTGATCCAAATTCTAAAAATTATTTTGAACCGCCGCCCGTCGCATCCGGATTCTGATTTCCTAGAAGCTTAGGCTCCCGCCCCAGTTGCAAACGGAGTTCACGAGGTTTTCCATCGAATCGACTCGGAAGGAATATTTTATCCTGCACATTGGTCAGAGCGCGTCCCAATGCTTCGCTTTGCAGTCGGGTGGTAAACAAAGTTTTGTCCGCTAGGTAATGAGGCAACTGATTTAAAAAATAGTCGGCTTCCGCCGCGACAGATTGCATCAGGCGGTTACGATCGGTTTGAGCATTATTCAAAATCGCGTTGGCCTCGCCGGAGGCAGTGCTCAAAATGCGACTGGCGTAAGCACGAGCCACTTCGTTAGTTTTTCGGCGCTCTATATCTGCTGAAAAGGCCTGGTCGAAAAACCCCTTCAAATAGCGTGGTGGAATGATTTGCACTTCTCCCTGTTCGATCGTGATTCCTAAACCTTTCGCATTTGCCTCCTGTCGGATACGCGCCATGAGTTTCTCTTGAAATCCCACCTTGTCTTGAGTCAAGACCTCGTCAACTTTGAATTGGCTGGAAACATGGATCAATGAACTATCTACCACTTTTTGCAGGACGTTTGATGCATTGACAAAATTCAATAGGTAGATCAACGGATCCGCGATTCGGTAACTCGTCGTGATTCGCACATGGATCACGTTTCCATCGCCCGTAATCGTGTATCCGTCCATCATGGGATTCAATGATGGGCCAGGTGGCTGTTCACTTTTGGAAGCCTCCATTTCAGGAGTGGTGGCATACCAACCAATGGTTGATGTAACGCGTTGGAGTTCCCCGACAGGGATTCTTACAACTTCGTCAATAGGGTAGGGGAATGACCAATGCAACCCGGCTCCGAGCAACTGTTCTGCACCGGTTCCCACGGGTTTTCCGAACCGAAGGATAATTGCTTTTTGTTGAGATGGAACGGTGAATAAACCTGATGCGAAAAATAAAATTACCAATCCCACCATTACAAATTTAACGATCAGAAAACTGCTTTTTAAAGCCTCCGAGAGTGCATTGGATCCTACATCATCCATTTCGTTCGTCGCCGGTGCTGGAGATTCTGCATGGGCATGAGGATCACCTTCGTGGGAATGTTCGTGGTGGTGGTGCGGATCGCTCATGGTAATTACTTCTTGGAGTTGCCGCTGTTCAACAGGTCAAAAGGAGAGGTGCGCTCATCTAGAATGAGGGTGGAGCGATCCTTCAATGTCTGTTCCAGAGAATTTAACTTGAGTAGAAAAACTGCCAGATCGGGGTTGGATTTGAAGACTTCAAAAGACTTGGCTGCCTCAGCGTCCGCCTGACCTCGGATCGTTGTTGCTGTGGCATCGGCTTTTGCAAGCATTTCATTACGATCCCTATCAGCCGCGCTTCGGATAATCATCGCTTCTGCTTCTCCTAATGCATTTAATCTCTCGACCTCCCGTTGACGTTCCGCACTCATCCTGTCGAAAACCTTCTGAGTAACGCTTTCCGGTAATCCCAATTTTTTTAATCCTAGAAACTCAACCTTGATGCCATATTTGGAGAGGGCAATATCCTTAATCCCTGCAAGGATTTCGTTTTCAACCTCCGTGAATTTCAATTGTTTAGGGTTTGTTGAAATGAAATCGCCGAACGAATGCTTGCCGATAACTGCATTTTTAACAGTGCGGATCAAACCTTTCAGAGCCGGTTCAGCTGCCTGCGGGGTGCCGATTGGGAAGCTGTTAAAAAATTGTTCAGGATTGCTGATTCTCCAACCCACAAAAACCATGGCTAACAAGTTGTAATTGTCCTTGGTCAAAGTTTCTTCAAAATCATCCTCAAAATTCTGGATGCGCTTATCGAATGGGTAAACGCGCTGTATTGGACGTGGCCATTTAAAGTACAGTCCAGGTTCGCTCAGATAACGCCCCGGTTTATCAAAAGTTGTGAGGACTACGACTTCAGTTTGGCGTACTTGGAACGTAAAAAGGAGCAAAACAAAAACAAGTAACAGTAAGGCTCCGACAATCAGGGTGAGTGGGTTTCGTTTCATACGGGTTGTGAAAATGAGTTACTTGCGAACTGAAGGCATGGGGATGTCTAAAATATCGGATCGGATTTTGTCTTCCAAGTTTAAGATCACCACATCTTGGGTGTTTGTGGCGGTGACGATGTATTTACGGGAATTCGCACTGCCTCGCGAAAAAGCCTGTAAATATGACCTTTGGAGATATACTTCCGGCGAAGCTTGATAGGCTAGGACTTGGTTGACGAACTGTTTACCTTGAGCTGCCGCAGAGGCAATTTTTCGAGCGCGATACGCTTCGGCCTCATGAATCTTTTTGTCTGCTTCGGCTTTTGCAAGGGTTACCACACGTGCGGAATAACCTTCAGCAATGCGCAATCGAGCCTCGCTTTCTTGACGGGCACCGACAACCTCCTCAAATTTCGCAGCGACTTTTACTGGGGGGTGAATGTCCTGCAATCCCACGAATATAATATTAACGCCTAATTCGTATTCATCGGAACGCTCCTGGATCAGGCGTTTTAATTCCTCCGCAGCAGAACCGCGTCCACTGCTCATCAGTTCAAAAATATCAGCACCAACCAAGAATCGAACCACTTCTCTCGTTGCGATCTTTTCCAATAGTTTGGATGCATCGGTATGTTTGTATTCCCACGCCAACAGGTCCTTGATTTGGAATTGAACAGGAATACTGATGGTTAATAAATCTGCTGGGGCAGACCGTTCGGTTCCGTTCGTTAAGGATTGTGAATTTTCTTTACTAGCAACGAGGAGATTGAACTCCTCCTTGTAATGTTTCACGGTCCACAGGATGACTTCTGTGGTTTCTTTTTCCTCGTTCGCAAATCCTATATTAAAGCTCTGGATTGCTTGGGTTCTAAATCGATGAATCGTGTCGATGGGCCAAGGCAGCTTGATATGTGGGCCCGGCTCTAAAATATTGCCTCCGGCCATCGGTTTTCCGAATCGCTCGATCAATCCTTGTTCGCCGGGTCCGATAAAGACAACCATTGTGGACGCGACTAAAACTCCAATCTGCAATAACAGAATCCAAGTGATGGCTTTTTGAAGGAATTGATAAAACCAGGTCTCCGATACCTTAAACCCGAATTGGTAATCCAAAGCCTGTGCCGCTGTCGAAAAAATCCCTTCAGGTTGACCTAGCAGCCCTACCAATCGACTTTCATAAACTAGCCGAGAGGGTTGGCCTTTCACTCGTGGTCGATAAAGTTCTAGAACCAAGTTCACCAATGTTTCCACCGCGATAAGTCCAAGCAAAACGCAAAGGGCTCTCGCTAGGTAAAGGTCTGCATGGGTGGCACCGCTCCACACCGAACCGATGCCGATGGCCATGGCGGCTCCAAGATAAAATCCGAGCACCAGAAAACTGGATCCAGGTCGCAAAAGTTGTTGTCCTTGGAATTTAGCTAGGTTTGCTGCGTATTTTCCAAGAACGAATAAAATGATCGCCAATGTCGAAAACAAGGCGAGGGCGATGGTCGGCTCTTTCGGTGCCGTCACGGTGACGTTCTTTAACCAATTCCACAATAAACCGCAGGCCAGCGCCTCCAATATCAAAACAACCAAGGCAAATCCCGGAACAAAATATTTATCAAACTGTAATCTAGATTGGTAAGCGGGAAGGGTTTCTTCCTCGGCTCCTGTAAAAAGGCTTTCCGCACTTTTGTTTTTCTTCAGCTCATCAAAATCAAACCTTTCCAACCGCTCGCGTTCTTCGAGGCGCATTTGGAAAAAACTTACCGAGGCAATCAAAAATCCGATGCCAAAAATGGCTGCACCGACCTGACCGGATAGTGTCCCAGAATGCAGTGCCAGAGCCAGTGTTATACCCGCTGCCGTAAACAGCAAAAGGAGGTTTAGTAATCCAATTTTTTGGGTGTTGCGTTCCATGATTCGTTAAGTCAGTTCACGATCTTCAAATAGCATTAAGGCCACCGCGAGGGATGCTCCGAGGTAACAGGTGGCATACACAAACGCCTTGCCGACGTATGCCCATGGGATTGTTTTCCCGTTTTCTAATGCGTCAGCTAACCATAACTGCTGCCAATTGGGCATTACTGAGTAAAGTATCTGTCCCCATAAGGAACCTTTTTCTGCCCAACGCCCAAACAAATAATCAGACATGAGTCCGAGTAAGAAGAAAGCGGTGCAGATGCTCAGAGTTGGAATTACTTCAAGTCGAGTGGAACAAGCCAAGGCGATCCCGGATAGAATCAAGAGTGCAAACAAAATTAAAACAGAGGCCGGCACCAAACGCCAATCCACGCCTGTGGCAAAGGATTGAAGATGACCTTCCTTGTTGATAAAACTGATCAATACAAAAGCTAAAGTGATTGCTGTGACCAACCCGAATACCGCGTCGGGGACGAACGTGCGGCGAAGGAAATAATTAGAGAACCCTGCTCCGATATAGGCGAGAAGGACGAGCCCGAAGAAAATCTGCAATGCGATTCGATCGGGATCCCCGTAGGCATCGAATGCCATGCGGCTGGCCAACAGGGCGCATACAAAATTGACGTAGGTCATTAATGTGAGAGCTGCCGCCAAACCTAAGTATTTGCCAAGCAAGAATCGCAGTCGCCCCACCGGTTTGGATAGAACGGCCAGTGCTGTCCCTGTCCTAATTTCGTTCGCAACCGAAGCGGACGCACTTAATACCGCCCCGAACAATCCGGTCAATAGCATCACAGCCAAGACACTGTCCTTTACAAGCTTTTGATCATCACCAAATCCGAAATAGAACATGCTGGCTAAAAGCATGTTAAATGCACTGGCAAAAGTCATCAGCAGCAAAAAAACCGGCTGCCGGACTAATTCCATGAAAGCATTCGCCGCTATGGTTACGAGCTGTCTCATTTCTAACAATGTGAGCCTAGAACGCTAAATGAAGACCAATTCAATGGCAATTCACAATTGCGTTCCGTGCTTGATTTGCTTGGAAAATAGGGTCGATGTTGCTGTTTTGGAAAGTGTGCGTTGCTTGGCACGGTTGTTAAATATTTATGAGCCGCCGCGTTTTTTGATCGTTGTTGACGAACAAAAACGGGAGATCTTCGAAGATCTCCCAAAGGCGAGAGGGTCTGGGCACCTAGTTCAGTTTTGCGAGGATTTCTTTGATGGCAGAAAAATTGGGCAGATCTTTTGGCGTAGGGGTTTGTTCACTGTATTGAACCACGCCCTGTTTGTCGATCAGGAAAGCGGCGCGAGCACTGACGGCACCGAAACCAGCCAAATCACCGAGAAGCACGCCATAAGCTTCAGCCGTCTTTTTATTCAGATCACTTGCCAGTGTGATGCCGATCTGATCCTTTTTTGCCCAAGCCTCTTGTGCGAATGGGCTGTCCACACTGATGCCGATAACGTCCGCGTTCAATCCTGTATACGCAGATAGTCCCGCCGTGATGTCACATAATTCCGTAGTGCAAACACCCGTGAAGGCTAGGGGAACAAAAAGTAACAGGGTGTTCTTTTTACCGAAGTTGTTGCTTAAAGTGACATCTTTGACCTCTCCAGTTGTTTTGGATTTGAGGGTGAAATCAGGAGCATTGGAACCGACGGCAAGAGGCATAATAGTGAGTAATATTGTTCGTTTGATATCGCGTTGGCGAGTATCCCTATTTATAAGGTGATGCAGGCATTGTGTCAATCATTGGGCTCATTTCGCAGGATAGTCCTCGGTGATGTTTCTGCTGCCTATGGGTAAATCCTTTTGGTCCACGATTGCCATGCTCTAATTTTTTTGCGTGAATAGAGTTATTGATTTTGTAGATCGATTGTATGAACCACGTGCACAGTTTATTTAATACATTGCAGGATTTCACCTTGGGTAATGGTGACAAGGCGAGTTTTTATTCCTTACCCGCATTAGAGAAAGCAGGAGTGGGTCCCGTTTCAACTCTGCCCGTCTGCATCCGACTCGTCCTCGAGTCCGTGCTTCGCAATTACGATGGGAAAATGATTTCTGAAAAGGATGTTCGCACCTTAGCAAATTGGACATCAACCGGAGCCCGCACGGCAGAAATACCGTTCATTGTCGCGAGAATCGTACTGCAGGATTTTACCGGCGTTCCCCTGTTAGTTGACCTTGCCGCAATGCGCTCGGCGACAGCGTTGCTGGGTAAGAATGTCAAATTGGTTGAACCCTTAGTTCCGGTCGATCTGGTTGTCGATCATTCCGTGCAGGTGGATTCCTCGGGATCGGCAAATTCTCTCCAAATCAATATGGAGATGGAGTTCAAGCGCAACCAGACGCGTTACCAATTCCTGAAGTGGGGGATGCAGGCGTTTGAAACCTTTAAGGTTGTCCCTCCAGGAATTGGAATTGTTCACCAAGTCAATTTGGAATATCTCGCCAAAGGAGTTCTGGAAAATAAAGGCGTTTATTACCCAGACACCCTTGTGGGTACCGATTCTCATACCACCATGATCAACGGATTAGGGATTGTGGGATGGGGAGTAGGAGGGATCGAGGCCGAGGCAGGGATGCTTGGTCAACCGGTTTATTTTCTGACTCCAGATGTCGTGGGTGTTTACTTGGTCGGCTCGTTGCAAGAAGGCGTGACGGCTACCGATCTTGCGTTGATGGTGACAGAAATATTGCGCAAGGCGAAAGTGGTGGGGAAATTTGTCGAATTTTTTGGTCCTGGCGCATCGGCGTTGCCCGTTGTGGATCGGGCTACCATCGCCAACATGGCTCCAGAATATGGTGCAACCATGGGCTTTTTCCCGATAGACGAAGAAACTTGCAAGTATCTCCTACACACGGGTAGGTCCCCAGAGCATGTCGATACCTTGAGGAATTACTACCAGGCACAAGGTCTTTTCGGCATCCCGCAGCAAGGTGATGTCAACTATTCCCAGGTTTTGAATCTGAACCTGGATCAAGTTCAACCCAGCGTCGCCGGACCGAAACGACCCCAAGACCGCATCCTTTTGCCGGATTTGAAGGCGAAATTTACAAGTTTGTTTCAACAACCCGCGAATGAGAACGGATACAACAAGCCACATTCAGAAATGGCTCGCCGATTCGAGATGACCAAGCCTTTGGCTGGAACTGATCAGAAGTTAGATATCGGTCATGGTGACGTATTGATTGCCGCGATTACTTCCTGCACCAATACCTCAAACCCGAGTGTAATGATCGCAGCCGGGTTGCTCGCCAAAAAGGCTGTTGAGAAGGGCTTACAGATCCGTCCCACGGTCAAAACATCATTGGCACCCGGCTCAAGAGTAGTCAGCGACTACCTAGCAAAGAGTGGTTTACAGCCCTACCTTAACCAACTTGGTTTTCACGTTGTCGGGTATGGGTGTACGACCTGCATAGGAAATTCGGGACCGTTAGACCCTAGTATTGAAGAGGTTGTTGTTGCGAACGACTTGATTGCCGCATCGGTGTTGTCGGGAAACCGAAATTTCGAGGCCCGTGTGCATCAAAGCATCAAATCTAATTTCTTGATGAGCCCACCGTTGGTTGTGGCGTTCGCTTTGGCGGGTCGGGTGGATATTGATTTTGCGAATGAACCTGTAGGTATAAATCCACAAGGAAAACCTGTTTACTTGCGAGAACTCTGGCCATCACTTCAGGAAATACGTGAGTTGATGCATTCGTCGTTCAACGCCGAAACATTTCGCAAACTATACACGGATTTTGCAGCCCAAAATCCTCTATGGAATGAAGTTCCGAGTGCAGAAGGAAATCTCTACGTTTGGGATGCGGCCTCGACCTATATCCAGGAACCGCCATTTTTCAACAATTTTTCAATGCAAAGTGGTTCGATTCAAGAAATCCACGGTGCCCGAGCGATGGCCATTTTCGGCGACTCATTGACGACCGACCATATTAGTCCTGCCGGAGCTATCAAACCGACATCGCCTGCTGGTTTATATTTGCAGCAGAATGGAGTTAGCATTGAAGATTTCAACAGTTACGGAGCGCGACGAGGCAATGACCGTGTGATGGTGCGGGGAACGTTTGCTAATGTTCGTATTAAAAACCTCATGCTTCCGGGCACCGAAGGGGGCGTCACGGCTTATCAACCAACGGGTGATAAGATGAGCATTTATGACGCGTGCATGCAATATGGACAGGCCAATGTGCCTTTGGTTATTTTTGCAGGACAGGAATATGGCACCGGGAGTTCCCGAGATTGGGCAGCCAAAGGAACAGCTCTGCTTGGGGTCAAAGCGGTCGTGGCTCAAAGTTTCGAACGCATTCATCGTTCAAATCTCGTAGGGATGGGGGTGTTACCCTTGCAGTTTCATGAAGGAACCACCGCCCAATCATTGGGATTAGATGGCACGGAGTTGTTCAATATTCTTGGACTTAGTGGGGAGCTTAAGCCCCAGCAGGATTTAACCTTACAAATCACGAGGAAGGATGGATCCACAGAGTTCCAATCATTGCGTTGCCGGATTGATACTCCGATCGAGGTCGATTACTACCGGCACGGGGGCATTCTTCCTTACGTCCTAAGACAACTACTGGCGCAAGCCTGATTCTTGGAAAAACAAGTTGTTACTCTGGCGGTTAGGATTATTCGCAGGTCAAACCGTGATAATCGCGCTGACGCCGTTCTGCGCGAGAATACACGTAATTCGGAACTATCCCCGCAGCGCATCCGACTCGTGGTCAAAGCGGTGTTCGATTATTTCAGATGGCTTCCTTGGCTAAATCCATACCTAGGGGTTGGTCAGCAATTGGCCGAGATGGAGGTTCTGCAATCGCGCGAGGTTTCAGATGATGAACTGCGCCGCCTCGCCTTGCCTAACTGGGTGTCTGAAGTCATGCCCATCGAGTTAGCTTGGCTTCGCAGTCTACAACAACAACCCCGCCTTTGGTTACGAACCCGCCAAGGGTTTAAAGCAAAAGTGCTGGAATCGTTGCCAGACTGCTCTGAAGGTCCGAAGGATTACCCCGAATCTTTAGAGTATTTGGGAACTCAGGATCTATTCCGTGAAAAATCATTCCAAGAGGGCTGGTTTGAAATTCAGGATATTTCATCGCAAGCCATCGGTCATTTATGCGACCCCAAACCTGAAGAAACTTGGTGGGACGCCTGCGCGGGAGAAGGGGGAAAAACACTTCACCTAGCAGATCTGATGATGAATAAAGGATTGATCTGGGTCAGCGATCCTGCGGCTTGGCGTTTGGATCGACTCAAACGACGCACGGCGAGGGCGAAGGTTTTCAACTACCGCCGCGAACTCTGGAATGGAGGGGCGAAGCTTCCCACAAAAACCAAATTTGATGGCATTTTGGTGGACGCGCCCTGCAGTGGAGTTGGAACGTGGCAGCGAAATCCTCACTCGCGTTGGACTTGTTCCCTAGACGAAGTGAAACGCTTGGCTGATTTGCAGGTGCAAATACTACTGAATGCAAAACAAGGACTTAAACCCAATGGACGATTGGTTTACTCGGTTTGCACCCTGACAACCCCAGAGACCGAGGATGTGGTGGCTGCCGTGAGTCAACAAAGTCCGGAGTTAAGATTGGAAATTAAAAAAATCATTTGGCCTCAGGACGCAGGTGGTAATGGAATGTTTGGGGCGGTTTGGACTCGAGTTGCGATGGGTTGAGTGTGACGAGCGACGGAGGTGCTTTCCCGTATGATCAATTCTGCTTCCAAACGACGAGGCTCCACGGGTTCATGAACCAGCATTTTCTGCATCAATTCCATGGCTGAGATTCCCAACCTAAATTTAGGTTGTCGGATGGTTGTCAATGGGATGCGAAAATACTCACTGAGTAGAATATTTCCGAATCCAACAACTGAAATATCTCTTGGAATGTCAATGCCTTGCCGTAAAAAAACCGAAGCTGCACCGATGGCGATTAGGTCTGAGGCAGCTTGAACGGCAGTCGCGTTCAATCCCTCATTAATCAATTGCAAGGCTGCCTTTTCTCCGTCTTCGATCGAAGCACCCGCAGTAAAAACGAGCTGATCATCAATTTCCATTTGATGCTCCCGGAGGGCACGACGATAACCTTCAAAACGTTCTTGTGAACTGGGCGAAACAGAGGCTCCTCCTAGAAAAGCAATACGTCGGTGCCCTAGTTCGAGCAAGTGACAAGTAGCCTTGTAGCTGGCCAAGATGTCCTCAGTTTCCACATTGACGAAGTGCCGACAAAAGGGTGCCGGAGGTCCGAGCAGTACGGTGGGAATGGCTCGTGCACATAGTTCTTCATAGACAGTTGATTCTGGAGAGAGTCGATAGACCGGTGAAATAAAAAGTCCGTCCACACGTCGCGACATTAATCGACGAATGGTTTGCTCCTCTCGATCAATATTGTTGTGAGAGTGGGCAAGAATGAGTTCGTAACCCAGTTCTTGTGAACATTCTTCGATCGCCATCACGATTCTGGCATACAATGGGTTAGCCACACTCGGAATCAGCAAACCCAATAACTTGGTGGTGCGATTACGCAACCCTTGTGCCATCGCATCAGGAATATACCCCATCTGCTGAGCTAGGCTACGGATGTGCAATTTCCGTCCCGGTGAAATATCGGGAGCATTATTCAATACTTTCGAAACTGTCATCACCGAAACGCCCGCTTTTTGAGCGATATCCTTCATCCTTATCATGGCTGTCCCCTCCAATTGAGCTTCTGCCTAAGGGTCATGAAAAACGTATTTTGGGGCAAACGCACCAACTGAACCGACTCTCTGCTGCGTCGAATCCGGACGATATCCTCTAAAACCAGCGGCATTTGAACCTGTCCATCTGCCGTTAAAAACACCTCGAGCCGACGTGACAGAACCTTTACTTGAATTTCGGAATCCATGCCCACGACAACAGATCGGTTTGAAAGCGTGTGTGGCGAGATCGGTGTGATCATGAAAACCTCTGCCCCCGGGCTCACAATCGCCCCGCCTGCTGCGAGTGAATAAGCCGTGGATCCTGTCGGTGAGCTGACAATTAATCCATCGCAGCGATACTGGGTGAGGTTTTCCCCATCGACCCACACCTCAAGTTCGATCAATCGGGAAGCGGCTCCGCCACTCACGACGAGATCGTTTAGTGCCAACAAATGGATCGATTCATTGGATGCCATGCCATGTGCTTCAATTAAAGGGCGTTTTTCGATCCGAAAATCACCATTAATTAATTGTTCTAGCGCTTCAGGAACCTGTCCCGCTCCGACGGCGGTGAGAAAACCTAATCCACCGGTATTCACTCCGAAGATCGGGGTATTAATTCCTGACAAATTTCGAGCTACCCCAAGGATGGTTCCATCGCCACCAAAAACCATGAGCAGATCAGCCTTAGCTGCAATTTCGCGTAGTGATCCGGTTGTATTACCGGACAAACCAGCCATGTCGGATGTATCTGTTTCCACTAGGATTTCTACGCCTGATTCTTTTGCGATCGCGGCCGTACGAGTGATGATCTCTCCGGCACCCGTTTTGTCCGGGTTGCCATACAAAGCGATTCGACGGATTGGATTAGGATTTTTTTTCAATCAATACCAAGAATTCTTTGTTACCTGCGGGTCCAAGCAGCGGAGATTCTGTGACTCCCACCCAATGAAGCGTTGTGTTTTTTTCCACAAACACTCGCAATTCATCCACCACACGTTGATGGATTACAGGGTCTCGAATCACACCGGCACCACGATTTACTTCAACTTTCCCCGCTTCAAACTGAGGCTTTATTAATGCTACAATCCTACCTAAGGAAGCTAGTAACGCAACCGCAGCAGGGAGAATTTTTTGAAGCGAAATGAAAGAGCAATCAATGACAACAATGTCTGCCCCGTGCCAGGGTTGGAGGAATTGAGCGGGAGTAATATCCCGTGCATTCGTGCGTTCCATCACTTTGACTCGTGGATTTTGGCGTAGTTTCCAAGCAAGTTGACCGAATCCGACATCGATGGCCCAAACCATTTTCACTCCGTTTTGAAGTAAACAATCTGTAAATCCTCCAGTAGAGGCACCCAGATCCATCGCCACGAGATCGACCACATCGAGTCCAAAATGCCGAAGAGCGTGCTCCAGTTTATGCCCGCCCCGGCTCACGTATTTTTCGAAAGCCTCGAGAGACAGTTCGTCCTCGGCGCGAACGGACTCACTTGCTTTGTGGGCTAATTGACCTTTGATGCGAACTTGTCCGGCGAGAATAGCTCGTTTGGCTTTTTCTCGGCTTTCACAAAATCCACGATCTACAAGTGCCTGATCCAATCGCAACACCTCTCTACGATAATTACGAAGCCTTGAAACGCAACTGTGGAAGATGATTCTTAGTCGTGACCCTCTAACCATGAGGTCCTGTCGAGGATGTTGTTGGATGATCCTTAATTTCTATCAACCTAACGTTTGGCACCACGTGGAGGAGGTTCCCCGACGAGGGGTTGTGTGCTGCGAATATAGGCGAACAGGTCACGGATTTGATCTTCCTGTAAACCATCCAACAAGCCCTCGGGCATGAGCGAAATTCCTGCGGGTCTGAGTTCGGAAAGATCACTTCGAGTGAGGTGGTTGTTCTGATTGTCCAAGCCACGCAGAACGATCGACTGGTTATCTTGTTCAATAAGGAATCCAGATAAGGAACGACCATTCTTTGTTTCGACCGAGTAGTTTTCAAATCCTTCCCGAATTTCTGCACTAGGATTTACAATGGCCAACAGCATCGATTCCAAGTCGGAACGATTGTGCACGGTCAGATCTGGACCCACTTCCGCTCCTTGGCTGAAGAGTTTGTGGCAATTAGCACAGATATTTTGAAAAATTCCACGACCCTGATAGGGATCCCCCGTTCCATTGAGGATCAATTTGCTGAGGGCGTTTATTTTTTTATCCATTTCTGCCGTGGTTGGACTTCCTGTGTTGGTCCAATATTTTTCGAGGATTCGATCAAGTTCGGGATCACGATGTTGCTTTAATTTACGAATTATATTGAGGGGAATAGTTTCTGGTTTGATACCGAACCCAGTCCAAGACACCCCATTTGTATGGATCGCTTTTGCAAATCGGAGCGACCATTCAGGTCTGCTGGCCAACAGTGTTTGTGCGGTGGTCAGTGAGGCTCGACCTAAGGTTGGATAAGCACTTATGACTATATCTGCCACGGCCGGTTCGCTGTAATTTTGGAGTGCGGATAGAATTGCCTGACGAAGTTCATCATCTTTAATGACGCCGCGATACGCGCGTGCCAAAACGGGCAAGGCTCCAGGAACTTTCAATTCAGCCATGACTCCTAGAAATTCCAAGCGTTCAGTTCGAGTCGCTGTTTCATCGGCGATAACGGAAATTGCTTTTCGTTGAGTGCGTGGGTTTTCCTGACGCAATCCAAATGCCGCCGACCCGACTCCGTGCCGAGCCATGGCTTGCACCAATTTCTCTGGAAGCCCCGATAGGGTGCGTCCTTTGCTGGCTGCTTCGAAGCCTGCCATTAATCGACGACTTTGTTGGACAGACGGAGACAATTCGAAGAGTCGTGCACAGGCCATTAAATCGCGGCGAGAACCAGATTGTGCAAATCGACGGGCGATCCGTTCGAGTAGGTGAAATTCCACGAGCGGACTTTTCCAGAAATTGGTTTCAGAAAATAATTGCAGAATACCTTCCTGGTTTTCATCACAATGTGCTTCCATCGCCCACCAGATCAGCAGCGGCATCCGGTTGTCCTTGATGTCCTCCTTGCGGAGTGCGAGGTTGCGAATGATGGGAAGTGCTTCTCGAGCCGGAAGTCGTTTGGCTGCGGATGCCAGTTGATTGCGAACTTCGATATTCGCTTCATTTGTCGCTAAGCTTGCAAGTTTTCCTGCTATTTCAAGTGACGCTTTTCTCTCATCTCCGATCAAACGGATGACCCATTGCCTCACGTAGGGATCTTCGTGTTTCAAGGCTTTAATAGATTCATTTTCGGTCAACCCTCCGGACAGATGGAGTGCCCACAAGGTTTCTAAACTCGGTTGCCCTGACGTTTTATGAAGTGTTTCAGTTAATGTGGGAAGGATTGAGGGTTCACGGCGGTCTCCCAACAGCCGCAAAATGGTCTGGCGAGTCCAGCGATTGGGATCATTCAGCACGCGGGTCGACAACTGCGAGGATGTCAGCTTGGATAAATCTTCTGCGGGTTTTGAAGAACTCCCTTTTGCTTTTAGACGATAGATTCGACCGTTGCTCGTGTCTATTTTGCCTTCGTGATTGCGAAAATGGTTCACCTGCTGGTCATACCAATCACAAACATAAATCGCTCCGTCGGGCCCCGCTTTAATATCTACAGGGCGAAACCAACGATCTGCGCTCGAAACCGGTCGGGAAAGATCTTTGGTGCGGAAGGAAGATTGATCTTGGATCAATTCGCTTTCGACGATCCTGCCTTGGATGGGTTCCACTCCGAATAGGTGTCCTTTATAATGTTCAGGAAAAGATCCGTGGTCATAGAGGACAAAGTTATGAGTGAAACGGGGCACGTTGTCGTGCGGCATGGCAGGGAAGTATCCAAAAGCATAAGGGTTTGAAAGGGGACCGTGCTTCTCAAATCCTTTCTGAAGGTAGGCTCCCTGAAAATAATGGAATCCACGTGTATCGCCCCCATTGTGACCGGAAAAAATACGACCTTTGTTATCAATCTCACAACCGAAGGCATTACCTCCACCTTCCGAAAAAACTTCGTAAAGGCGTTTCTCGGGATGGTATCTCCAAATATTTTGACCTTGGGAGTAAACAGGTTTCGCATTCTTAGCTTTCCCATCCTTGGCATGGATGGAAATATTGCCTGTCACCGTGCTGCCTTGAGCCCCGTATAGCCACCCATCGGGTCCCCAGCGGAGGGAGTTGGCGACACTGTGCGTGTCCTCAAGCCCAAACCCACTCAATCGCACCTCGGGATCCCCGTCAGGCATATCATCCTTGTTCGCATCTGGATAAAAAAGTAGGTAGGGCGGGTTTAATACCCAAACGCCTCCTCTCCCATGCTCCAAGGAGGTGACGATATTGAGTTGATCTAGGAATATTTTGTGCTGGTCGTAAACCCTGTCGCCATTCGTATCCTCGTGAATACTGATTCGATCCAGCCCTTTAAAATGATTCGGAGGAGGTGGCGGAACTTTGTCATAAACTGCTCTCCATACGATGTCATGACTCACCATTTTAAGTCCGGCTGGAAATGGATACTGACGATATTCCACCACCCACATTCTTCCTCTCTCGTCGAAGTTCAAAAACACAGGCTGCGATATTTGTGGCTCCGAGAGCACTTGTTCCCACTCTAAATCAGTAGCCACATTAAATTTGGTGGCTGCCTCTGCGGGGTTTAATGCTGGAGCCTGAGTTTCATGGGGTAAATCCAGCGTGGGTGATCCCGTCGCAATAATTGGGACCGGTTGAGGTGACGGTTTTTCCACACGATTAATCGTATTCCTGACCACGGAAGGACCCGCGGGTGGCACGGGTTCGCTCAGGCACCATAAAATACCGTTCAAAAGCAATCGGCGGAATGCAGGCAATTGAAAATCCTCCTCGTTTCCAAGTGAAGTATAAAAAACACGACGATCTTGTGCTGTGTTTACCCACGCCACAGGTTCCTCCACGTCGCGACCTTCCAATCGCCCTTGCAATAGGGGAATGGTGCTGCTCCCCAAGTTTTGATTCTTGTAAAGGTGTGATGTCACCTTGAATTTACCCGGTTCAATTCCTGTGAGAACAATGTGAGAAGCATTTGCCCCGACTCGTTCGATAATCGTTTGCGGTCCGG
>CAMBHS010000030.1 GCA_945867235.1 Akkermansia muciniphila | reverse complement strand
AGCGATGTATTTTTTGCCTTGTGATTCAGCACCCATTTGCGAGGCACTCACGAGATCCGCAAGATAAAGGTCGATAATCACCGTACTGCTAACAGCGAGATTGGGTTCCGGAACGGTTCCAAATAAGGTATCCGTAGTGGAACTAGAGGAAATTACTGGGCGATAAGCCAAGCCTGGATAGGCCAGCGGATTGAGGAAAAACTCAGAAATTTTATCAGGGTTGTGAGGAATAATTGAAAATATTTTAGAATTATTAACCAGATTATTCCCTCTAAAACTGAGTCGAGCGGACTCACTGCCATCGCCATCAAAATTGCTTCCATGTAGGTCAAACAGTGAATGCTTCAGATTGTAAATGTGATTTCCCTCTAACGCGTCGCCGATGTCGCCATCAGGTAAGAAAAAACCATTCAGGTCGCTACCCACCCGAATGTCAGAGTTCTTACGCACAGAGATCAGGGAGGCGTTGCTTGTAAATTCCATGGATCCATCAATGCCGATGCCAACATAATTTCCTGCGAACACGACGTTGGTTGCGGATCTCCAAAATTCTGCGAACACATCGTAACGGACGGGACCAAATATATTACGCTCATTTGAATCACTGATCGAATTGCCATCGGTGCCGATCAGCATTTCGTCCGCCTTGCCATTTTCGATGGCTTCGATGGTTTTTCCTTTGGCGTAGTTCGTGTCATTGACACCATTGAAAAACGTTCCGTCTGGAAGGACGTTGATAAAGTTCCCAGCAACTTTAGTATTCGGAGTCTGTAGATGAATCGCCAACTCATTTCCCACCATCACATTAAATTCAGCGAGATCGTTCACGGAATCTCCATCGGTTCCAATGGTAAGTCCCCATGAATAGCCTTGGTAATAACTGTTTTCTGGCATGGTTCCGTCTCGAAATGAAGCGATCGCACTTCGACCTGCGGCAACGACCCATGATCCCACCTCGTTTTTTTGCGGATCAATACCGAACCAACATCCGTGAATGTGTGCGTGAGCGGATTCATTCACCAGTGCGATGGAATAAATGTCGGGATCAATGTCACTCGATTCGGTGATTCTTGATAGAAAGGCCAACCCGCTAATTTCGACGCCTTTGGCGTTCTTGATTCCAAGGATCGCGCTTTCGCTGAGACCGAAACCCGTGTTGCCAGTGGACTCGCCAACCAAAGTGCGTCCCCCAGTGGTCAATCTGGAATCTAGGACGATTTGAATGACGGCGGAGTTTGTTTGCAGGATCGTGTTGAAATTGGGAGAAGCCCCGACTTGGGTGTAACCGTTGATCGTCACCCCGTCATTCGTGATTAAGGGGTACCCCAAAACTGGGGTCTGAATATAAAATGGACCTGGAGTGGGAAGGTTAAAAACAATCTGAGCATTTTCCTGTCCGGCTGAGAGTGCTTCGGAAAGAGATGTTTTTCCATCCGATGATCCACTGGTATTATCGATTGTATCCACAACAATGGTCCGGATTGGCAAAATGCGAACGTTGTCAAATATCACGAATGCTTGATCTCTTTCTTCAGCGATCGAAGAAAAAATATCCATATACCCCAACATTGGCAGCCCTGATCTGAAATCGGAGGAATTCTCACGTGAGGCGATCAGGTGATTATCCATTTTCCAAGTTATCACATTATCCCGTTGCATGACCTCCACTTCGACCCACCGTTTGCCAATTACCCCAGGGGCTTCCGCTGGGGGTGAAGCGTACAATTGCCGCAAATACGGAGCCTCATCATTCACGTCAAAGGAGCCATCGCCGTCGCGATCTAAAAACCCTCCATAATTTGCCTCTAAATTCCGCGCGGGTCCGTTCGTGGTTCCAACTGCAGCACGGAGATCTGTGCCAGCACCCCCATCGCCCGTGATCCCGAACCACAGCCCATCGCTTTTTGTAGGCAGTCCAGCATTGAGTTGAGATGCACCTGAAAAAATCTGCCAATTCGCATTCGTTCCCGTGCAATTCAATCCAAATATGGCAGATTCTGTGGTTCCAGAACCGATGGCTCCATAGGATCCATGATTGAGAAACATGTCGAATTTAAGCACGTAATCTCCTTTAAAAATGGTAGATTTCGGATACAAATTCACCGCAAAACATTGCTCAATATCGTCCAGTTTATTGACGGTGATTTTGACCCCATGGGTGGTGCCATTTCCGTGTGGAGAAGGTGGGATGTAAAACGTTTCCAAATCAACCGCATTGGGAAAGAACCGGTTAAAAGGCGTTGCGCTATAATCGTAATTAAACTCCACCGTGTAATCGTCGATCACAGGATCGCCTTCGCCTTGGGAGAGATATCCAACAACTACGTTCCATCGGTTTGCCGAATCCACTTCAAAGTCATCCCTGAATGGAAAAACGTCCTCGAAAACAGGACCAGCAGCGATGATCGAAGTCACCCCGCCACTCAAGTTTTTCTCATCTGCCAAAAGATCCCTGTTGACCAGACAGATCATCACCAGCAGAAAGGAAAAAAACAGGTGTTGAACCTTGGAGGAAAAAGCACGCATAGACAGCACATTCAGGAAAACAAAACTACATTGCGACGATGACTTACTCTTGATGATAACCCCATAAAAGCAAGCGGAATTCAAATGAGTTCATCATCCGTAAATCAACGGGTTCATTGTTTTTTTGAGGTGGCTTCGACATGTGAACCGATTTACTCATTGCCAAGGTGATCCTGCTTCGCAAACTGGTATGAATGACAGCAGCAATCATCGTGGCCGCAGGGCGGGGGACTCGAATGGGGACTGACATCGACAAGATTTTTTTAGAGGTAACCGGAAAACCCATCGTGGTTCACACATGGGAACGCTTCGCAAGCCATCCCATGATTGATCAAATTGTCCTTGTGGTGAGGCATGGATTGGAAAACACCTTTCATGACTTAGTTGCAAAGTATTCCTCCGTTCTCAATCAAAAACCATTTGCCTTGGTTGCAGGAGGAAATGAACGGCAAGATTCTGTATGGAATGGGCTTCAATCATTAAGTCCAGAGGTCTCATTGGTAGCGATCCAAGACGCTGCCAGACCTTGCACCCGTGCGGAGGTTATTAGCCAAATCCTTCTGACTGCTGAACAAACGGGAGCCGCCGTAGCGGCCCAAAGGGCTACGGATACCATTAAACAATCGGGAGATGGGAAGAGAATTACAAGCCACCTTGATCGTTCACAACTTTGGACTGTCCAAACCCCGCAGGCATTTCGTAGGGAGGTGATCCACAAGGCTTTGAAAACCGCAATGGATCAGGGGGTGATTATCTCGGACGACACGGCAGCGTGTGAATTGATTCAACAATCCGTAACCCTTGTCGAATGTCCCTGGCCAAACCCAAAAGCGACCTCCCCTTCCGACCTCGCCTACATCGAACTCATTCTTAATCAGACCTGACCGATTTAGTTTGGGGTTCGAGTGGCTCTTGCCATATGGGCAAGGTGACATAGATTGGGAGTATGAAATCGAGGCGATTTGTTGGTCGTGTTTTCTTAATAATCCTTTACTGCCTTGCGTTAGATTTGTCCTCCTCCAAGGCAGAATCTGACCGTGTGTTTATTATTCCAGTCCGTGAGGATGTGGATTCTCCATTGGCTTTTTTAATCCGACGCGGTGTCAAGGAAGCGATGGAAGCGAATGCCAAGACTGTGGTTCTTGACATGGAAACCAATGGTGGACGGCTGGATGTGACGGAGGAAATCATCCAAATACTTGGGCAATTCAAAGGGCGAACCGTGACTTTCGTGAACCGAAAAGCATTCTCAGCAGGAGCCTTCATCGCCGTCGCGACCACTCAGATTTTCATGGCTCCGCAAAGTGTGATTGGTGCCGCAACCCCGATTCTCATGGCTCCAGGAGGCGGGGTGGAAAAACTGTCGGATTCTGTGGAAGCCAAAATGACGTCGGGCATTAGTGCGCTCATTCGTGCAACAGCCGAAAAAAATGGACATAACACAGAAGTGGTCGAAGCGATGATTGATCGCAATAAAGTGCTGATCATGGATGGCGTGACCATCAATGAAAAAGGTCGTATCCTTACTCTGACAAACCTTGAGGCTGAGAAAAGCTATGGAACTCCGCGCAAACAATTACTTTCTCAAGGCACCTTCGCCGATATCAACGCATTGCTCGTCCATCTCAAATACACCGAAAACCAGGTGACACGAGTTCGAGCAACCGGAGCCGAAAACATCGGCACTTGGCTGGTTAAAATCAGCCCTCTACTCCTGCTCGTTGGTATCATCGGCATTTACCTGGAATTCAAAACTCCCGGCTTCGGAATACCAGGCATCGCTGGTATTTGCGCGTTCGCGCTTTATTTTCTCGGCGGGTTTGTCGCAGGACTATCAGGTTGGGAATGGATCATTGTTTTCATTCTGGGTCTGTCGTTATTTGGGGTTGAGGTTTTTCTTTTCCCCGGAACGATCCTGCTAGGCCTCAGCGGTGGGGTGCTCATGTTTATCGCCCTTTTGATGGGGTGGGTTGATTATTATCCTGGGATGCCGCACATTCCGAGTGTGGGGCAAATTCAATGGCCGTTGGTTAATCTCGCTATAGGATTTGCATCAGCGGGTGCGGTGGTGTTTGCCTTAAGTCTTTATTTACCGAAGTCATCCCTTTTCAAACAAATGACCTTGCAAGGTGCTAGTGGTGCCGTAGCGGTTGGTAATTTAGCGGCGATTCAATCGAATGAAGTGGGTTTGGAAGGTTTGGCACTCTCGATATTACGACCAAGCGGCAAAGCAAAATTTGGAGATCGAACGATGCATGTCATCACACAAGGGGAAATAATTCCCAATGGGGCTCGCGTGCGCATTCTCTTTCATAGCAATGGTCAACCGGTGGTCATCCAAGCATAAAAAAACGAGCCCGAAGGCTCGTTTGAAATGGTGGAGATTTACAAAGGATCCCGCCTATTCGTAAATCATCTCGTTGATCGTTTTACCTGCCGGGATAAACGGCAGCACGTGTTCCGTGTAAGGGGTGATAACATCCAATAGATAAGGTTCCTTGCTATCCAGCATTCGTTGCATCGCCGCTCGCAAATCCTTTTTATAAATCACACGCTCGGCAGGGACATTGAAACCCTTCGCGATCGTGACGTAATCGGGATAGATCTGCTTCATGTTTTCCGGATCACCCAAATAGGTGTTACCTCGGTTGCCTTTGTAGAATTTATCCTCCCATTGCACCACCATGCCGAGATGTTGGTTGTTAAGAATGAGAGCCTTGGCAGCGATCTTTTCAATATGTGCCGTGGCTAACTCCTGAACATTCATTAAAAAGGATCCATCCCCGTCAATGTCGACCACCTGTCGATCAGGACAGGCAACCTTGGCTCCAAGTGCGGCTGGATAGCCGTAACCCATGGCACCTAGACCGGCACTCGTCAAAAATTGGCGTGGAAATTTGAAGTTATAATGCTGCCCCGCCCACATCTGGTGCTGACCAACGCCCGTCGTGATGATCGCTTCGCCTCCGGTCAACTCATAGAGAAGGGCGATGGCATATTGAGGTAGGATGACTTGGCTGGAATCACCATCCATGAAATCAGTGACGTGTTGGGAACGCAACACCTCATCGGTCACTTGAAAACGCAGTGGAGCTTTCGCTTTCCACGCCGCAATTTGAGTGTGCCAGGCACCGAATTTATTCCCAATGGGATTGCTAATTACAAGCTTTTGTAACCGAGCCAACGCGTCCTTTACATCGCCAATAATCGGAAGTTGAACTTTTTTATTCTTGTGGATTTCAGAGGCATCAATGTCGAGGTGAACGATGGTGCCATGTTCGCAGAATTTTTCGACCTTTCCAGTCACTCGATCATCAAAACGAACACCAAAAGCTAACAGCAAATCCGCCCCAGGAATGCCCATTTGAGGCTCTCCGTTGACAGCCCAATTCCCGTAGGCTGAACCGTGCATCCCCAGCCACTTCAATGAAAGAGGGTCATTCTCTGGGAACGCGCCGCAACCCATGATCGTGGTGACAACCGGTATTTGAGTGGACTTAGCGAAGGCGCGCAATTCCTCCGAGGCGTTTCCTGTTATAATGCCACCACCCACGTAGAGCACGGGGCGTTCAGATTTCTGGATCAAACCCAGCACTTCGTTCAGGCTTAAATCATCGGCTAATATCGTCGGAGTATAACCGCGAAGGGCAACTTCTTTGGGCCACAAGGGTTGGGTTTCCAGTTGTTGGATATTTTTTGGAACATCG
The DNA here is from genome assembly GCA_945867235.1 of Akkermansia muciniphila. GTDB lineage: Bacteria > Verrucomicrobiota > Verrucomicrobiia > Limisphaerales > SXQI01 > SXQI01. The sequence continues at coordinate 17,729 of CAMBHS010000030.1, read as the reverse complement.
ATCACCACTGGACCCGGACGTCCGCTTTGGGCGATGTAGAATGCCTCCTTAACGACGCGAGGAATATCGTTGATATCGGTGACCAAATAACTGTGCTTCACGATGGGCAATGTCATCCCAAAAAAGTCAGTCTCCTGAAATGCTCCTTTGCCGATCATCGCTTGGGGAACTTGCCCTGTGATGGCGACCACAGGAATGGAGTCCATGTAGGCGTCAGCAATGCCGCTGATCAAGTTGGTCGCACCGGGACCGCTCGTCGCCATGCAGACGCCCGCTCGTCCTGTCGCACGCGCATAACCTTCCGCAGCAAACACTCCGCCTTGCTCGTGGCGTGGGAGAATCGTGCGTATTTTGGAACGCGTTAGCGATTGGTGGAATTCCATGCTCGCTCCTCCGGGATAAGCAAAGATGGTATCTACTCCTTCTCGTTCGAGAGCGGCGACGAGAATATCGCTGCCCTTCATTCGAGGTCCAAGTTCGGCGCGGTCTGATTGGGGAGGCGCGCATTTGGCTTCCGCCACTTCCATATTCTTGCTCATAATTGGCACATTTTGGCTTCGGCTTGCCGGTGAGGATAACAAAAAACCCACGACCGGATCAGCCGTGGGTTCTTGTCTAAATTATTTCTTAGCCTCGACAAGAACCAACGGCTGGGTCGCATACTACTACGACCTCCTCACCGACGGCTACCTGCAAGGTATTCATTAACATCAATCCTAGATTAAACGAATTCAGGTTTTAGGTCAATACCCGAAAAATTATTAACGAATTCCAATTTTCTAAACCTCTCGGAACTGAATCGTCTGCTGGCGATTCAAATCACTTTAAGGGGCGCGAAGCCGAAAGGATGATCTAACAGGGGTTGACTCAGTATTTAGCTAGATTAGAATCAGGATGTAATGATTGCAAGAGTCGCCAAGAGCGACGTTAGTCCGCATAATATCAGGATCGGGGATGAACGCCTTATTAAGGTTACTCCCAATGCTGCGTCCAAGGTGTCATCCTTGTTGACTCGACAGGGACGCCCCACCGGCGTCTTGAGGGTTGCAGTGGTTGGGGGAGGGTGTTCGGGCCTGCAATACAAAATGGATCTACAGGATTCCCCCGCTAATCGAGATATTATGGTGGAAACAGCCGGAATACGAGTGGTGGTAGATCCGAAAAGCGCGTTGTATGTCACGGGGTCTGAATTGGATTACGTGGATGCCTTGCAAGAAGGCGGTTTCAAAGTGACCAATCCCAATGCTGCCACGAGTTGTTCCTGCGGCGAGAGTTTCTCCGCCTAACTCCTGCATGGCCGACGCTTTTTCTTTGCTCGGTCTTGCGGCTCGCCCTTGGATTGACCCTGAAAGCTTAAAATCGGTTTTCCTAACCCAGAGCACTTCGCATCACCCTGATCTCATTCCTTTATCCGATGAAGCAAGTCGGTTAAAGGCAAACCAATGTTACGCGGATGTCACTGCCGCTTACGGTGTAATAAAATCACATCGGGATCGATTGGCGTTACTCTGGCAATTGGAAACGGGCGAAAAAATCGGTGCCACCGCCCAAATCCCCGAGGAACTCGCTCTAATTTTTATCGAAGTGGGTCAAGTGTGTCGTGATGCAGGAGCGTTTCACGCAGAAAACGCGAAACTGACGTCTCCAATTCTTAAAGCCCAAGGCTATGGGATAGCCTTAGATTGGATCAATCAGTTGCAGGACATTCAAACTCGAGTCATTGGTTTAGATCGAGTATTCGTAGGTGACTTGCAGGCATTTGATCAGGAATGGAATGAGCTCGACCCCGCAACAAGGCGGAATTCATTAAAGCAGCTACATTTTCGCGCCTCCTGTGTTCAACGCTGGAAGGAACAGTTGCACGAACGTCTAGCACAACTAGCATTCTGAAAAATTTGCCACAAAGTTTCGTTGACGTTTTCGACCCATGGGTCTGACGAAAACGGTGTGAGATTCTTGACAAAAGCACTCACTCCGGAAAAGACTGCCCGCTCAATTTTTATGGCTGAACCAAAAGCTAATGAACACATGGAGAAGATTGTCTCCCTCTGCAAACGTCGAGGATTTGTATTCCAATCTTCTGAGATTTACGGAGGCATCAATGGCTTCTGGGATTACGGTCCATTGGGGGCGGAACTCAAACGCAACGTCAAGGATTTCTGGTGGCGTAGTATGACGCAAAAGCGTGAGGATGTGGTGGGACTTGAGGCCACCATCATCATGCACCCGAAAATATGGGAGGCGAGCGGCCACACATCCACGTTTAGTGATCCTATGGTGGATTGTCTCCTGACAAAAAAGCGTTTTCGTTCCGACCAAATCGATCCTCAAAGCGGCACCGTCTATTTTTACAGTGGTGCAAAGGATTCAACTTCCGAGAAGGTTTCATCAGAAGCCTACTCAGTTCTAATAGGGAATGGTAAACACCCCGACCATGCGCGAAAAATAGCTCGCCAATTTTATACGACCCGAGGTGTTGCCAATCCGGAATTGCTGGGAGAACGAACCGAGTTGATCGAAGGCACTGTGCGTTACAATCCTGGTAACGGGAGTCTATTCACCGAGCCTCGCCCATTCAATCTGATGTTCAAGACCTACGTGGGTCCCGTGGAAAGCGAGGACAATGTGGCCTATCTCAGACCTGAGACCGCCCAGGCGATTTTTGTCCAATTCAAAAACGTCCTCGATGTGGCTCGTCAAAAGCTGCCGTTTGGTATTTGCCAAATTGGCAAGGCTTTCCGAAACGAAATTAATCCCCGTAATTTCACATTCAGATCTCGGGAGTTTGAACAAATGGAGTTGGAGTTCTTCATCAAACCCGATGAAACCGCATCAAAATCCAGTTTTCCAGGTGAACCCGGGACGGAGCCAAGTTGGGGTTGGGAACAGTGGCACAAGTATTGGGTTGAGGAACGTGTAAAATGGTATGAAAGCATCGGATTGAGTCGCGATGTTCTGGACTTCCATTGGCAGCAAAAATCGGAATTGGCTCATTATGCCAAAGCGACTGTTGACATTCTTTACAAATTTCCATTTGGAACACAGGAATTAGAAGGTATCGCTGCCCGTGGAGATTATGATCTGACACAACACCAAAAGTTTAGTGGCAAATCGATGGCAGTGTTTGATGAAGAAACAAAAGAGCGATTCATCCCGCATGTCATCGAACCAAGTGCAGGCGTAGATCGACTCATTCTTGCGCTCATCTGTAATGCCTACACAGAGGAGGAAACTACAGATGAAAAAGGATTAAAGGAAACTCGCATTGTGATGAAACTCCATCCACGTGTTGCTCCGGTCAAAGTAGGAATATTTCCGTTGTTAAAAAATAAACCTGAATTAGTCAAAAAAGCACAAGAAGTTCGCGACCTGTTGCGTGCTGAGATGCCTGTATTCTATGACGACGCAGGTGCCATTGGAAGACGGTACCGACGCCAGGATGAAGCAGGAACTCCATTTGGTGTAACGATCGATTTTGACACTTTAGGTGAGACGCCTGACCTCAAAGATACAGTGACATTACGGGATCGAGATTCCATGCAACAACAGCGCATGGCTATCGGGGACCTTGTGCCCTTCCTATTGTCTAAAATTCGTTGATTAACGGTAATACAGATCTTTTTCAGGACAGAACTAAAAATTTATTAACGTTGAAAGAAGCTCTTAACCGAGACTTAGACGGGATAACGAACGAAAGTCTGGCAGCACCCAAAAAAAGTGCTGTCACTCTTTATATCATCATCGCCATCAAAGTAATCAAAGGGTTGGCCTTGGTGATGCTCGCTTTCGGGCTTTACAATCTGAATGGTAAGCCCCTTGGAGTGGGGTATGATTCGCTACTACGGTTTATTCGACTCGATCCGGATGCGTTTTTTTGGGGAGCATTGGGAAATTGGATCGATTCGTTAAACTCCCCCGTTAAGCCTTGGGTAGTTTCGGTCACATTAGCTTATGGGCTTTTTTCATTTGTCGAGGCAGTCGGGCTATTCCTCCGATCACGGTGGGGCGGTTGGTTGGCGATTGCAGAATCCACCTTTTTTCTCCCAATCGAACTCTACAAATTATCCTTAGGTTTTACCTGGATGATTTTTGGAATATTCGCGTTAAACCTCTTTATCGTGATTTATTTGTTCAAAAATAGGAACCGCCTTTTCCCTTCCAAACAATAATCACGAATTACTGATAATGAGGGGGTTTCACATTTGTGGAACGAACTCGTTCCAACTCTATTTCTTGAACAGAATTGCTGACGCCACGAATTTCGCCTTCCAAACGTCCAATTCTTTTTCCTTGGTCAATAACAACTGTATTCAGTTGTTCAAATAAATATTCGAGATGGGCAATTTTTACTTCGAGAGCATTCATCGGTTGAGACTAACCAAGTTTTAAACACAGGGGAATCCGTTACTCTCAGCACTCAATAAAGGGGGATGCAACTCGGTTATGTAACAGGTAAAAGTTTTCGGAACTTTTTTATTAACACGTGAAAGTTGAGAAGGTTAATGAACACTGCTCGACTCACGCGTTGCGGTGCATGGGACGATTCAATATGGTTTACAGGTGATTGCGTTGCTCGATTATGGTGCGGGAAATCTTCGGAGTGTGTTCAAAGCTTTGGTTCATGTTGGAGCTGATGTAAAGCTAGTAACACGTCCGGAGGAATTGGACCAATCGAGCGCAGTGGTATTGCCGGGTGTAGGGGCATTCGATGATTGTTTGAACTCTATGCGTAAGCAAGAGTTACTGGGTGCGATTCGTGATTTTATCAATTCGGATCGACCTTTCCTTGGTATTTGCGTTGGTTACCAAGCATTGTTTGAGAAAAGCGAAGAATTCAATAGTTGCGCAGCCGGAATAGGGATTTTTCCAGGGCATGTCGTGCGGTTTCAAAATGACGCCGGACTAAAAATTCCCCAGATCGGATGGAACAAGGTAAGGATCATGAACCCGGATTGCCCGATCTACAAAGGGATCACGGATCACTCATACTTTTATTTTGTGCACAGCTTTTATCCTATCCCGCAGGACAGTTCGATCATCGCCTCTGAAACGGATTACGGAACAACATTCGCTTCGTCAATTTGGCGAAGAAATGTTTTTGCAACCCAGTTTCATCCTGAAAAAAGTCAACGAGTTGGATTGCAACTTTTGAAAAACTTCAGGGACTTGGTTGAGTAAACCTTTGGACATATTTCGCTAGCAAATCTGCTTCGATATTTACCTGACAACCAACACGTCGTGCTTCCAGCGCGGTAAATGCGTAAGTATGCGGAATAATCCAGACTCGAAATCGATTTTCAAATACCTCCGCAATCGTCAGACTGATTCCGTCTATCGCGATGGAGCCCTTGCTCACTAAAAACGGTTTTATCCATATTGGCGCTGCAATTTCAAGCAACCAATCCGAGTCCCTTCGTTCAAGGGTCAACACTTCAGCAGTGCCGTCGATGTGTCCCGTGACAAAGTGACCGTGTAATCTCCCATCTGCCTTTAATGCGCGTTCAAGATTTACAATTCCACCGAGTTTTAACTCCACGAAATTAGTCTTGGTCCAAGTTTCACCTAATAGATCAAAACTCAATACAAACCCTTGGTCTTGTTTTTTTGATTCTACGACAGTTAAGCAACACCCGTTGACTGAGACACTATCTCCAACACGAGTTTCTTCACCCGTCACCCCGACAAGCAGATCGAGGCGGATTGAATTATCCAGAGGAGATATCCGGACGATGCTTCCAGTTTCTTCAATAATTCCTGTGAACATACCTCAAAATTAACGAGCGATAACGTGAGCCGACAACATCAAATCATTGCCCAACCATCGATACTGCATTGCTTCCAACTGAACTGCTTCATTGAGAGTATTCACCCCGACGCCTGCAACACCTTTCTTTGCGTCCCTGCCTCCTAAAATTATTGGAGCATAAAAAAAACGCACTCGCTGTGCGTGACCTTGAAGTAGAAACGTCGCATTTGTTTCGCCGCCACCCTCTACCACCAGAGACAAAATGGATTCCTTACCCATTTTCTCCAAAACCCAGTCCAAATCTAATGTTTTTTCCTCAGGACAAATCCAAACGTTCACATTCGCCATTAATGCCTGAATTCTTTTTCGCGAAGCGGACTGGTTCACAACGATTGTGGTTAACGAACGATGGTTGTCCTTCACGACCTTGGAATCCAGTGGAGTCCTTCCAGAAGGATCGAGCACAAACCGGCGGAGTGGATGGGAATTGCTTTGTCGTCCAAGTCGATATGTTAAGCTGGGATCATCGGTCACAATGGTGTTTACACCGACTAAAATTGCCTGTGCGCACCGACGCAATTTCATGCCTTCACGTCGAGCGAGTTCTCCGGTGATCCATTGGGATTCACCGGTAGCGGTGGCAATTTTGCCGTCGAGCGTCATCGCCGCCTTGATCGTCACGAGCGGACGCCCCTTAACGATCCAATGATTGAACGCTGCATTTAATTCACGAGCCTCCGGTTCCAAACTTGAGTGTCTAATATTGATCCCCGCAGAAGAGAGGAACGTGAGCCCTCGACCGACGTGATTCGGATTGGGATCAATTGTTCCTACAACAAGTGTTTTAATGCCAGCGTTGAGAATAGCTTGGGTGCAGGGTCCTGTTTTACCTTGAGTGGAACAAGGCTCAAGCGTGACGTGGAGTGTGCTTCCTTTGGGATTATTTCCACGCCTGTCGCAATCGAGAAGAGCCTCGATCTCGGCGTGGGGTGATCCCGCTAGGTGGTGCCAACCTTCGCCGATGATGGATTCTCCGCGAACCAAAACTGCTCCAACCATGGGATTGGGAGCCGTATCTCCTTGGGCTCGTTGCGCGAGGGTAAGAGCCCTTCGCATGAATTTTTTATCGGTGATTTCTTGGAGTTGCGCGCTCTTTTTCATCACCCTTTATTTATAATCAGTCCGATGGAAATAATGCCGCAGCAAATTGCTTTGGATCGAACGGTTGGAGGTCATCGGGCTGTTCGCCAACACCGATAAATTTGATGGGAAGCCCGAGTTCCTTCTGAATGGCCACCACCATTCCACCCTTACTTGTGCCATCGATTTTGGTCACAACCAAACCCGTCAATGGAACTGCCTTATGAAATTCTCTCGCTTGGTTAAGTGCGTTCATGCCGGTTGTAGCGTCTATAATCAGTAGCGTCTCATGGGGGGCACCTTGGAGTTGTTTACCAATGACGCGATGCAATTTCTGAAGTTCTTTCATCAAATTGCTTTTCGTATGCAATCTGCCGGCTGTATCGATCAACAAATAGTCGACGTTCCGAGCGAGGGAAGCACTCACGGCGTCGTGCGCAACAGAGGATGGATCTGCTCCATAGGCACCAGCAATAACCGGAACCTGAATGCGATCGCCCCAAATCTTTAATTGTTCAATAGCAGCCGCGCGAAATGTATCGCAGGCGGCCAACATGGGAGAGTGGTTCTGGGTTTTCATCCAGTGAGCCAACTTCGCAGTTGTCGTTGTTTTTCCAGTGCCATTCACGCCAACAACTGAAATGACCGTCGGTTGACCAACAACTCGTTTCAGGGGTGAAATTGCATCCCCCAATTCGCGTTCGATTTCCTTTCGACCAATAGCAAAAAAATCCAACCCTTGCCCCCCTTGGGTTTCGTAGCTTTTTCTTACCGCCGCCATGATTTGTTGGGTCATCGGAACTCCGAGGTCAGCTCCGAGAAGTATCGTCTCTAATTCCTCAATGTTTCCGGAGGTTAGCTTCGGAGAAAAGGTGATGATGCGCTTGATCTCATGCACCAGTTTGGTCTGGGTTTTCTGCAAACCCGTCTTCAAACGATCAAAAAAACCCATGGAAATACGAGTGAGTGTTGTTTTAGTAAGTTCCGGAAGGTTCAGCAACCTTGCGGGCAGGATGGTTTTCCGGAAGGCGGGACTTCATTCTGCGCACATTCTCGTAGGGCAATTTCATTGTGCCGATAAGTGGTTTGCCTTTGTTCATGCCATGGCAATCAGAACCCCCTGTGACAAGTAAATTGTATCGTTCTGCCAAGCCTTCGTAATGTTCTGAAATTGATGGGGTATGTTTCGTGTGATAGCATTCGATGGCATCCAAATTCGCTGCCACTAGATCAGGGATGAGTTCATCCCGTCGAACTAGGAGAGGGTGAGCCAAGACCGCTAATCCACCGGCCTCGTGAATCAATGCAATGGCGTCCTCAGCAGATATTTTGAATTTAGGAACCCATGCAGGTCGGTGTTTTTTAAGAAATCGCTCAAACGCCTCATCCACGGATTGGCATACTTTGGCTTCGATCAAGGCTCTGGCAATATGGGGTCTTCCAGGGGAGTTGCAGTTTGCAAGGGTGAAAACCGCCTCTTCGGTGATCGGAATATTCAACTCCCGTAATCGAGCCACCATTTCGCGGATTCGGTTTTGTCGCACCTCTTGAAACCGAGCCATTTCCTTCAATAGCCGAGGGTGTTTGGTGTCGATAAAATAACCGAGCAAATGCATCTCGGTTCCCTTGAATTCAGCCGTCAATTCGGTTGCGGCAATGAATTCAATGCCCACGTTATCGCACGCCACCTTCATTCGATCACAACCCTCTATCGTATCGTGATCCGTCAGAGCCACCGCTACCAATCCGAACCGTTTGGCTTCGGCAGTCAAAAACTCCGGTGTGTAAGTCCCATCAGAAAAATTTGTGTGGAGATGAAGATCAGTATACATGAGCGTTTGCTACGATTCATCGAGCTGGGCGGAGAACCTCAGTTTTGACACGATCCAAAATACCATTCACGAACTTACCGCTATCTTCTGTCGAAAACCTTTTGGCAATATCCACCGCCTCATTGATCGTGACTACAGGAGGGATGTCGTCTCGGTGCAGCATTTCGTATATCGCGAGACGCAGTATGTTGCGGTCCACCACAGCCATCCGATGGATATCCCAGTTCTTAGCCAATCGCACGATAATCTCATCCGATTGTTTGAGGTGTTCGATCGTCCCTCGGATCAGAGGTTCGGCAAACAGGCGAAGCGTAGCCTCCTGGACGGAGGGCGGGGGCATTTCGGGCGTCTCTCCCCATCGAGCGGGCGCCTTATCTTCATTGATGGCAGCAACACTTTGGGAGTCCCAGAAATGATTGAGCGCCTGCTCCAAGTCTTCCGACTGGTTCATGTCATATTGGAACAAAAACTGCACGGCACGTTCTCGCGCCTCTCGTCTCATACCCATGGTAGAACCATGGGGCAGGTTGGTAGAACCGGCAAGATAATCCATTCAGAGCAGAGGAGTTCCTCTGTTGTAATTCAACCCGATATTCCTATTCGTCTTCGATTATTTATTATTCTCCAAAAGGTGTCCGAGTCTTGCGTATTCTGGTGATCTAACTATTCTTGATAAGTGATAATTCCCAATGAAATGTCCAACGTTGATCGTGCTTTTCATCCAGAATTACTATGTATGTCACTCACACGAACCGCTTCGAACCTGCCGTCACATTGGTGAAGGGAATTTATGAGTCCTAAAATTTATGCTGCCTGAATCGAAGCTTACTTTACTGAAGCGCATTGTCTGCCTTGTGGTGGTTTTTGTGGGTTGCACAATTTCTCCCAAATCTCAGGTTTTGTTTCAGGAAGCAGTTGATTTTGCACCAGAGGAATTAGAGCGGGTCTACTCTAGAGGTTTGCAATATCTCCTCAAAACTCAGGCTGATGATGGTTCATGGCCGGACAAACCGTATGGCAGTGAACCCGCTGCCGCAGCGTTCGCTATCCTCGCCATGTTGGCGCACGGGGATGATCCGAATTTTGGACCCTATGCTTCCTCGATTCGAAAAGGATTGGATTACATTCTCAAGTTCCGAAACGTCCAAACAGGTTACATCGGTAAGACGATGTATAATCATGGGTTTTCAACCCTAGCATTGGCGGAGGCTTACGGCTCAGTCCAGGATGTTCGCTTGGGAGCCGCTTTAGTTGGGGCTGTCAAATTGATTGTACAATCGCAGGCTAAAAATCCGCAAGGAGGTTGGCGGTATTCGCCAGAGAGTCAAGATGCCGACACGACAGTCAGCGGAGCACAAATGGTGGCTCTCTTCGCTGCTCGAAACGCCGGCATCGGCGTGCCGGAGGAGTCCATTCAAAAGGGTCTGAAATATTTTGCCCGCTGCCAAACTGCGGATGGAGGATTTGGCTACACAACCGCTGTTGGCCCGAACGGAACGAGGACGGCGATCGCTTGCCTCGTTTATGCATTGGCGAAAGAAAAGACCAACCCGGTATTTGAAAAAGGATTCAAATATTTGCAAAAAGCACCTGTAGAAATGGGGTATCAGCAGTATTATCTTTATTATGCTGCACAGGCATTTTTCCATGCTTCACCCAGTGCATGGCGTGATTGGAATCGCAAAAATTTGAAAGTGCTCTCTGGCAACCAAGGTGCCGATGGACATTGGGACGGTCAATTCGGCGCGAGTTTTTCCACTTCCGCCTCATTGTTGTCATTGGCATTAAATTATCGTTTTTTGCCAATCTATGAGAGATGAACCCATGAGTCCGAAAGTAGATTTCACTTCAATAAAATCTGCAACATGGTTCACCTCAGAGCGTGGAAACCAGGGCTGTTCATTGCTTCAACGAATCTTCGCGTTGCTCTCAGTTTTGTTTTTGTTCAATGGATTATCCCTGAGTGCTGCCGATGCAAAATCGGAGTTGCAATTGTTTGATGGCACCTCGCTTCATGGAGAATTATTGGGGCTTCAACTGGATCAAGGTTTGATCTGGAAACATCCTGCGGTTCACGATCCTATTATTTTCCGACCAAATAATTTGGCCTCGATTCGTTTGCCGGCAGATCAGGGTCCACCGGAATCTTTTCAACCTACTTCCAAATTTCGGTTTAAAAACGGGGATGAAATATTCGGCAATTTGTTATCCATGAAAGATGGACAGTTTGAATTTGAGACTTGGTTTGCAGGCCGAATCAAAGCTCATCAAGAATCATTGGAGGCTATTGGGTTTTCTGCCGGAGGGTTTCGAGTCATTTACGAAGGTCCTACAAGTTTGGATGGATGGACGGTTGGTAAAAACTCGCGACCTTGGAAATATGAAGACGGTGCGTTGGTGGCCAAAGGGCCGGATATTTTGGGGCGCAATTTTTCATTAAAAACAAGTTCGAATCTCGAATTCGATCTGACGTGGAGTGCCGCGTTTAGTCTTACGCTAACCCTTTACGCCCAGACCATTGATCGATTTGACTATAGCGCGAACGCTTACATTATCTATATCGGTCAGGGCGGATTGACGCTTCAAAGGGTGACTGCGGGGCAGGGGGCGATTCTGCTAGGAAACGCGCAACTCCCAACGATGTTGACCAAAAACACTAGTCGATTTGAAATACGATCCAACATTGAAGACGGTTCGATAGGGATTACCGTTGATGGAGTTCCGGCTGGACGATGGAAAGATAGCAGTGGATTTGTGGCCAAGGGAGGTGGGATCGTTTTCTATTCCCAAACTGATGGGCCTGAGCTCAAACTTTCCAAGATGCGGTTGACCGCGTTGGACGGCCGATTTGAACCAGAGACCGGCACCAACGCACCCGCTACGAACGATGTGGTATTTCTTGCCAATAAAGACAGGGTCACCGGAAAGATTGAAGGCATTCATGATGGAAAAGTTAAGGTGCTAACTCGATCCACACATCTGGAAATTCCCATGGGACGTGTTGTGCAAATGGTTTTAGCCAAGAGTCAAAATCGACCCGCTGCAACGGATCCATGGACAACCCGTGCGACGTTGGTCGGCGGCGAGAATCTGTTGATGGACATACTGCAATTTAAATCAGGACGGATTCGTGGATCAACCGTTCATCTGGGGGAGATAGAAATGAACACTTCAGCAGTGCGACAGTTGCAATTTAATTTAAATCGTCCGCCGCCTGGGGTGGGTGATTTAGGTTTGGTTCTTCCCGAGGTGATTCCTGTAGGACGATAAATGAAATATCCTTTACTCATTCAAAATAGGATACCGGTGAAACTTGACCTTCGATTGTTGGTTTATTTGGTGTTTGGTTTGAGTTGCACCACAATATCGGCTGACACAGCTATATTTCGAAATGGCGACAGATTACTCGGCAATCTTCAAGCGATCGAAAACAGAACAAATGTGGTATGGAAACATCCTGAAGCCAAAGCATTGTTGAATTTGGATCTGCAGGCTATCACCGAACTCCAGCTTCCAAACCAACTCAGCCACATCGTAACGAATGGAATTCCAGCACGATTTGAGTTGAGAGGAGGCGAATCGTTTGATGCCAATCTTATTTCTTTAAATGCTGAAAAGGTAACCGTTAATTCCGCATTTTCCGGTAGTTTTGAATTTCCAAAAAGCGCGTTGCTATCAATTATCCCATCACCCCAGAGAAGAAATATCCTCTTTGAAGGTCCTGTTAGCACGAATGGTTGGACGATGGGAAAAGTTCAAAATGCGGGAGTTGGAGATGCAGGTGAGTGGATGTATCAAGGTGGGGCATTTTATGCAACGCAATCTGCCTCAGTGGCTCGCAATGTAAACCTACCTCCTCGTGCGTCGATTCATTTCGACCTGCAATGGAAAGGTTATTTTCATCTCGCGATCGCGTTGGCTACGGATTATCTCCAGCCTGTAAATCTCGCGAATAAGGACATCGAACCTGATTTTGGCGGGTTTTATAGTCTCCAGCTCAACAATTTTTCGGCCAACTTGTTGCCTGTCAAAAAGGCTGATCCTCTACGTTTTCTGGGACAAGTCGCAATGCCTGCCTTTGGTCAGAGAACCTCTGCTCATGTTGATATTCGAGTTGATCGAGACAAAAAACTTGTTGCTCTCCTCATCGATGGTTTGATGGTCAAACAGTGGATTGATCCGGAAGGATTTGCTGGAACGGGCGGTGGCATTCGTTTCGTGCATCAGGGGCAAGGAGTTGTAAAATTAAGCGGACTGAAAATAACCGAGTGGGATGGTCAGTTCGAAGAGTTGATCACAAGTAGTCCCAACCTGAAGCAAGATACGGCAAAGCTTAGGAATGGCGATCGCATGGTAGGTCTCGTTGAGGAAGTGAAGGATGGAAAGTTGGCGGTGACCACTAAAGGAACGCGCATCGAAGTTCCTTTGGCTCGTGTGTTCCAGATCGAATTGAGCCGAACAAATCTTGCTCGTCTCCCTCTCAATCAAGGGGAACTTCGTGCGTATTTCGGGCAAGGAGGCCATTTACGGTTGTTAGTGGAGAAGATGGATGCAACAGGCATCACCGGACGAAATTCTACTTTAGGAATTCTTCAATTCCATCCACATGCCTTCAAGCGGTTGCGTTTGGAAGAAGCGGATGGAATGACTCCATTAAAGTAGTCCCGGCGAAATACTTCGTCGTTTTTATTAAATTTTTACAATAAGCCATGGATTCTTTACCTGAGGGTACTCCGCATCGAAGACGTCCCCGCTACAAAGGGAAAAACCCAAGAGATTTCGATTATAAATACAAAGAACACCGCCCTGAACTATACCCGGAAACCGTTGACAAGGTGATTGCCTCGGGCAAGACCCCTGCTGGAACTCATCGTCCGATCCTTCTTAATGAAGTTTTACATGTCCTTCGGCTTCAGCCAAAGGATGTCGTCGTTGATGCAACGCTGGGATATGGAGGACATTCGTGCGCGATTCTGCCGTTTATATTACCGGGCGGACGATTGATCGGCATCGACTCTGACCCGGTAGAATTACCGAAAACGGAATTTAGATTGCGACAATTAGGATTCAGTCCTGAAGTGTTTATTCCCTGCCATTCCAACTTCGCCGCATTACCTAAAATACTTGCGGCTAATGAATTGCATGGAGCCGATGTCATCATTGCTGATTTAGGGTTGTCTTCGATGCAATTAGATAATCCTGCAAGAGGCTTTTCCTTCAAATCGGAAGGCTCATTGGATCTGCGGATGAATCCCAGTAAGGGAGTGCCAGCCTGGCAATACCTAGCGAATTTAGATCAAGAAACGATCATCGAGCTGTTGATTGAAAACGCTGACGAACCTCATGCGCGAATCATTGCCCCAATCCTAGTCGAGGATCGAGATCGCAACGGACTTCGAACAACGACACTTCTCGCCCAATCTGTTCGGCGTGCGCTGCTAACGCTCCCCAAGGCGTTGAGGGAATTGGAAGGGGACGCTCCTATTCGGCGTGTCTTCCAGGCAATCCGCATCGAGGTGAACGAGGAATTTCAAGCATTGCAAGCCTTCCTTCGAATTCTACCAACCTGCCTGAACAAAGCGGGACGGGTGGCGATTCTGACCTTCCATTCGGGTGAGGATCGCCGGGTTAAAAAATCATTTCAACAGCAGATGAGAGCGGGAATTTATTCTGCAACCAACGACGAGGTCACCCGACCGTCACTCGAAGAGATTCGATCCAATCCGCGAGCAACCAGCGCAAAGTTACGCTGGGCCATTAAGAGTTAAATCGTTGAACAGGCGGATCGTGTTTAAGAATTATTCTTGAGATAAGCCAAGATATATTCGAGTGCGTCATGGGCCGGCACCGCCTGCAGGGAACCCTTGCGAGGTTTAATTTCAACCTCACCTTTGGCTAGGGACTTTTCACCGATGCCAATTCTTATGGGGTAGCCTATTAATTCTGAATCCTTAAACTTCACTCCGGGTCGTTCATCGCGATCGTCAAGGATGACATCAACATTACGTTCTGTCAGTTCCTGGTAAAGTCGTTCAGCAACGAGCATCACCGGACTCTCTGAGGCAATGGATAGCGGGGTGATACAAACGGTGAAGGGGGCAACATTGATGGGCCAAATAATGCCGTCCTTGTCATTAGATTGTTCGATCACCGCTTGCAAGGTTCGCGTGACCCCGATGCCATAGCAACCCATGATGAGTGCACGTTTTTCTCCAGCCTCATCCACGAATAATGCCCCCAAAGATTCGCTGTATTTAGTTCCGAGTTTAAAGACGTGTCCCACTTCGATCGCACGCCGAATTTTTAAAGGTGTTCCAGTAACAGGGCAGGGTTCTCCGGCAGCAACTAATCGAAGATCATGCCAGGAAGTCACTGGAATATCGCGGGCGATGTTGACATGGCGGAAATGGAATCCGTCCTCGTTCGCACCAGTTGTCATTCCCGCCGCATTTTTCAAAGACTCATCAGCAAGGATAGTGACCCCGAGAACTCCCACCGCTCCAAGGCTTCCAGGGTGTGCTCCGAGAGCGACGAAAATTTCATCAGGGGTTGAAGGTCGAATCTGGGTTCCCCCGGTGGCCGCTGCCAATTTGGTATCATTTAATTGGTGGTCACCTCTCATGAGAACAAGGGTGACTTTACCATCAATGAGATAGACCAGTGTCTTGATTTGGTCCCGCATGGCGACGCCATAGGGTTGTCGCACGAGAGAGTTTATTGTCACCGCCCCAGGGGTGGGGAATTTTTCAACTGACGTTCCCGTATCCAGGGTCGAAGTTGCTTCCTGAATACGGCTGGTCGCTTTCTCGATATTCGCTGCATACTCTCCTGACTCACAGTAAACGATTTCATTTTCCCCAGTTTCAGCGGGAACCATGAATTCGTGGGAATGTTTTCCACCGATTGCACCTGTATCCGCATCGACCGCGACCGTTTGCAACCCGCATCGCTGAAAAATACGGGTATAGGTCTGATACATCTTCTGGTAGCTGACTTGTGCTGCCTCGTCAGAAATATCGAAGCTGTAGGCGTCCTTCATGATGAACTCCTTGGCGCGCATTAACCCGAAGCGAGGCCTGATCTCATCACGAAACTTAGTTTGAATCTGGTAAAAGTTTTTAGGCAACTGACGGTAGGAGGAGATTTCCCCCGCAACCAACGTGGTGACAACCTCCTCGTGCGTGGGCCCGAGTATCCACTCTTTTTTGGCGCGGTCGCGTACTTTGAGTAGCACATCAATCATGATGTCATAGCGTCCACTTTTTTGCCAAATCTCCGGAGGTTGAAGTGCCGGCATGAGGATTTCTTGGGCTCCAGCGCGGTTCATTTCCTCGCGAATAATATTTTCTACTTTGCGTAGAGATCGAACAGCGAGGGGTAAAAAGGTATACAGACCTGACGTCAATTTTCGGATCAACCCAGCCCTAAGCAATAATTTGTGAGAAACAATCTCCGCATCAGCCGGGGTTTCTTTAAGGGTAGGGATCAATAATTGGGACCAGCGCATAATCTAAAAAATGGAAATAAAGTGAGGTCTGTTGGAACGGGGGAGATTTTCCGCTCGTTCCATATTAAAATCTAGGATGATTATTTGACGCTGTTGATCAGCGGGATTAGTCCTTGGATCCGGACTTCTAATCGGTCTCCTGAAACAATTGGCCCGACTCCAGATGGCGTACCGGTGATAATAATATCCCCTGGTAGCAAGGTCATGTTGGTCGAGATAAAACTAACTAACTCGTTGCAATTGAAAATCAACTGGCTGGTATTTGAATTCTGCCGAAGTTGACCATTTTGAAATTGTTGAATTTTGAGTTCACTCGGGTCGAGCTTAGTTTCGATGTAGGGTCCTAAGGGGGTAAATGTGTCAAAGGACTTCGCCCTTGCCCACTGGCTTTCCGCGTTTTGAATCGTGCGATCGCTGATATCCTGTGCGGCGGTATAACCAAAAATATAACGAGGAGCAGCCGCACTGGTTATATTACGAACCCGACGACCAATCACAATCGCAAGCTCCGCTTCAAAATCTGTTCGGTGATTGGCAAATGGAATTTCAATCTTGCCCCCATCAGCCAGTAAGGAGGTTGTTGCTTTCAGCCAAAAAAGAGGTTCCTTTGGAAGGGGCTTGCCGCTTTCGCGAGCATGATCCGCATAGTTTAAACCAACGGCGATGATCTTTGACGGAGTCACGGGAACCAGCGTTTTTACCCCTTTGCTCGGCGTGACTTTCCGTTCATATGAAGGCGAACCAAAAACATCTCCCTGCAAACGAAACAATTCACCGTCAACGACCTTTGCGTAGAAAATGTCGTCCCCTTTCTGAAATCTTCCGATGGCAGCCATAATGTTATTAAAACAGCAGATTAACCGAGATATGACCCAATTCTCAAGATTTATATTCAATTTTGCTCTGTTTCAGGCGGGTTTTACACGCAGGTTGGTTTCTACTGAGGCTTCGAATTCCAAATTACAGACTTCAGATTCTAGTTTTTGCGGCCATTCCAATCATCCGATCTGCATTTCTGCGTGGTGCATTTCTGCGTGGTTGCAAATTTAGTCTCGGATACGTTAAATCATTTGAATGCGTTTCATAGGCAGTGTTATCGAGAAGTTGCAGAGACACCCCAAGCGGATTGTGTTTCCCGAAGGGACTGAGCCCCGTGTCATCCAAGCGGCGCGCCAGTTTTACTCTCTGCGCTGTGGAGTTCCTATCCTGCTCGGGGAACGTCCCAAAATTAAAGAGGCCGCCGAACGATTGAATGTTTCCCTCGAAGGAATCCGGATCATCAACCCGACGGAAAGCGAGGAACTAGATAATTTCGCAAAGCGTTTTGAATTGGTGCGTCGTCTGAAAGGAATCAGGGAACACGAAGCCCGCGAAACGATGTATAAGCCTAATTATTTTGGAGCGATGATGGTGGCGATGCACCAAGCTGACGGCATTGTCTCAGGAGCCAATGTAAACACGGGCAGTGTGTTACGCCCTTTATTTCAAATCATCAAGGTTGCGC
>CAMBHS010000029.1 GCA_945867235.1 Akkermansia muciniphila | reverse complement strand
GAAGTGCTTCGCGCCTTGGGCTCGAAAGGTCTTTCCTACAAGAAAGTGCATGACAGCTACCGAGAGGCCGGCGATGCGTTGAAGAGCTATGTGCGAAACACAGTCACCTTGCTGCACGAAGCCACACAAAAGAAAGCCAATATCCTTTTTGAAGGGGCTCAAGGAACATTTCTTGATATTGATCATGGCACCTATCCCTTCGTGACTTCCTCCAACACGACCTCTGGTGGAGCCTCAACAGGTTCCGGGGTCGCACCCAACCGGATGAACCGGGTGATGGGTGTGATGAAAGCTTACACCACCCGTGTTGGTGAAGGCCCGTTACCTACGGAAAATGCTGAAATCTCGGATATGTTGCACGGGATGGGACGGGAATTTGGAGCCACAACAGGCAGAGCGCGGCGATGTGGTTGGTTTGACGCGGTGGCTACCCGCCACGCCACCATGGTCAATGGTATCGACGAACTTGCAGTGACCAACATCGACGGTCTGGATAGTTTAGAAACGATCAAAGTCTGCACCGGATATCGAATTGGCGATCAAAAGGTCGATCATGTCCCCAACGATATTGAATCTTTCAGCATCTGTGAGCCCATCTATGAAGAATTGCAGGGATGGAATACATCGACAACAGGGGTCACAGAATGGAAAAAAATGCCTGCAAAAGCCCGAGCATACCTCAAGGTGATCTGTGATTTGACGGGAGCAAAACTTAAAATTGCCTCGGTTGGTCCAGCTCGCGACCAGACGATTTTTGTTTAGACCGCGCCTGTGAACGGTGCGGCGATGGAACTAGGAGCATCATGACCGCACCACATCTGAGCACTTCCGCACTGGCGAACCTGCCCACGCATATCGCGGTGATCATGGATGGTAATGGACGCTGGGCCAAAGCACGGCATCTCCCCCGAGTCGAAGGGCATCGTAATGGCGTGGAGTCTGTTCGGGCAATTGTTCGGACGTGTGGCGAGTTGGGGATTAAGTATCTGACGCTGTATGCCTTTTCGATCGAGAATTGGAACCGACCCAAGGCGGAGGTTGATACCTTGATGAAATACCTCGCGCAATTTCTAAAAAACGAAATTGGCGAACTCAACCGCATGAATGTAAAGCTGGAGACGATTGGCCAGATCTATCGACTTCCTGAATTTGTGCAGGCTCAACTAAAAAAAACAAAGGCTGCCTTATCAAAAAACAATGGACTCACCCTGATTCTGGCTCTCAGCTATGGTGGGCGCACCGAATTGGTTGAAGCGGCTCGCAGTCTGGCTGTGCAAGTCAAAGCAGGGACATTGGAACCGGCTGAGATCAACGAACAAATGTTAAGCCAACATTTGTATACGCGTGGGTATCCCGATCCCGATTTACTTATCCGCACGAGTGGAGAAATGCGTGTCAGCAATTTTTTACTTTGGCAGATTTCCTACACAGAACTGGTCGTGACGCAGTCGTTCTGGCCAGATTTTAGAAAGCCACATCTTTATGCGGCGTTGGAAGAGTATACTCAGCGCCATCGTCGATTTGGGACGGTATGAGGATACCGACGGGAGGCACTCCGGAGTCAGGAAAATGAAGTCGTGCCCCCTCATTACACAAGTCATCATTGTCAGATTCCGAGAATAGGCTACCTTCCAGTTGCAATGATTAAACAATGCATCCATTTGGTTGTGATGGCACTTGTGGCGTTTTTCTGCCTTAGTAACCAAGCAGAATCCAAAGATTCCACCTCAACAAAACCCAAAGTTACTCCTATGCCAATTCCTCCTGCAGGTTCTCAAATCATTACGCTGGGGGCGGGCTGTTTCTGGTGCACGGAAGCAGTTTTCCAACTGGTTCCTGGGGTCATTTCAGTAAGCCCAGGCTATGTGGGAGGCCATGTTAAAAACCCTACTTATAAGGCCGTTTGCGAAGGAACCACGGGGCACGCAGAGGTCGCACGAGTCGTATTTGATCCCAAGAAGGTTGAATTGGAGAAGATACTTTCCGTTTTTTGGCGTGCTCATGATCCGACTACCCTTAATCGGCAGGGCGCGGATTCAGGAACACAATATCGCTCCGCCATTTTTTATGAAAACGCCGAGCAGGCAAAAATTGCAGAAAAATCAAAGACCGAGGCCGGAAAGGAATTCAGTAATCCGATTGTCACTGAGATCACCAAGATAACCGAGTTTTACGTGGCCGAAGATTACCATCATAATTATTACGCTCTGAACAAGAATCGCAATCCCTACTGCAAAATGGTGATCGCACCCAAGCTCAAGAAACTCGGATTACAGGAGTGAGCCGCACTTGTGCAACGGAGTCCATTCAGATAGTTTTACCCTATGTTCTTGGCTGCATTGCAGCTTAAGAGATTAAATTTAGAATCAGCGAAACACAACCCATTCAGCTTATGGCATACGAACTCCCCTCACTTACCTACTCAAAGGATGCACTCGAACCTCATTTCGATACCCAGACGATGGAGATCCACCACGGGAAGCATCACAATGCTTACGTGACGAACGTCAACAAGGCGATCGCCGGAAAAGTTGATTTGGAAAAGCTGACGGTGGAACAATTGATCAGCAATCTTGAAGCGGTTCCCACTGAAATTCGCAATGTTGTCCGCAATAACGGCGGGGGTCATGCCAACCACAGTTTGTTCTGGAAAATAATCGGACCCAATGCCGGAGGCCTTCCGAGTGGTGATTTGGCGGACGCCATCTCGGCTGCATTTGGATCCTTCGATGCTTTTAAGGAAAAATTTGAAGCGGCTGGAACGACGCGCTTTGGTAGTGGTTGGGCGTGGTTGATCCTGAATAAACAAGGCTGCCTCGAAATCACCTCGACCGCGAATCAGGACAGCCCGCTGATGGATGGGAACAAGCCGATTCTAGGGTGTGATGTTTGGGAGCATGCGTATTACTTAAAGTATCAAAACAGGCGCCCAGACTATTTGAAGGCTTTTTGGAATCTAGTCAACTGGAGCGCAGTCGATTCGATCTACCGGATCGCCAGATGATAGGATTGTCGAATGTTTGGTAAGTGAAACCTCCAAGGCACGCCTATCAAGCGTGCCTTTTTGGCATGCAGCGGTAAGTTTTGTGAAACGGTTGACAATTTCTGGAGACAATGGAAGTTGTGTGGAGTTTACGGATTTTTTTATGACAAAATCATTTGTGAGTAGATTGGGTTGGGGGCTATTGGCCTCTTGGATGTTGGGAAATCTTGGGGTTGTTAACCTCGAAGCTAAAACGACGAATAACCCACCATTGAAGCTCAAGATCGAGAACCAAGCAATCTCCAAGGTGGGTGAGAGGATGAGCTTTGCGCCGATCATCAAAAAAGCCTCCCCCAGTGTCGTGAATATCTACAGCACAAAAATGGTGAAGGTCAACCCGGGGACAAGGGGAAACCCACTTTACAACGATCCACTTTTTCGCCGCTTTTTCGGTCAAATACCTGAGGATGAAGAAGAAGAAAACCCAAACCGTGGCAATCGTAAGGGTGGGCGGAGTCGTCCAGAACAGAGCTTGGGATCGGGTGTGATTGTGACCACGGATGGCTACATCATGACTAATAATCATGTGGTTGATGGTGCCGATGAAATCCAAGTTGTCCTTCAAGGGGGAAGGGAATTCAAAGCTAAAGTGGTTGGAACTGATGCTCCAACCGATTCAGCAGTGCTTAAAATAGACGCGACGGATCTTCCTGCGCTGACCTTGGGAAATAGTGATCACCTGGAAGTGGGGGATGTTGTTTTGGCGATCGGAAACCCATTTGGCATTGGCCAAACGGTGACCATGGGGATCGTGAGTGCGATCGGTCGAGGGGATCTGGGGATCACGGCCTACGAGGATTTCATCCAAACCGACGCATCCATCAATCCGGGAAGTTCGGGTGGGGCACTGGTTGATGTGGAAGGTCGTTTGGTGGGCATCAACACGGCCATCTTAAGCCGGACGGGAGGCAATCAGGGGGTCGGCTTCGCGGTTCCGATTAACATGGCTCGGGGTGTGATCGAAAGGTTGGCCACCACGGGCAAGGTCGCCCGAGGATTTTTAGGAGTCAAACCCGATCGAATCACTGCCGAACAAGCCAAGTATTTCAAACTAAAGGATCAAAACGGAGCCATGGTCACCGAAGTCTCGCCGAAAACTCCAGCAGAGGATGCAGGACTCAAACCCTACGACGTCATCACGGAGGTCAACGGTAAGAAAATCAATGACGATCGCCATCTCCGGTTGGTTGTCTCCCAAATGTCACCCGGAACGATTGTCGTGCTCAAGGTGACTCGTGACGGAAAAGAGTCTGATTTCAAGGTCAAGCTTGGTGAGTTGGGGAATAGAGAACTCGGACAACCTGAGATCAAGGATCTCGAACCCGAAATCAAAGATTCTGATTCTCTTGATGGGGTAGAGGTAGGCGATATCACCCCTCAAAACCGTAAAGAACTGGGCATTCCTCCTGATATCAACGGAGCTCTAGTGACGGATGTGGATGAGGATTCCACCTCATGGAAAGCTGGAATCCGGCCAGGTCAGGTCATTTTGGAACTCGATCGGAAAACGGTCACGAACGCAGAAGAGGCGATTAAGCAAAGTGCTCAAGCCAAAGGCTCCCAAACGATGACGCGGGTGTGGACCCGGCTGGGAATCCGCATTCTGTTGATCGACAATAAGAAAACAGAAAAATAATAAAAAAGATCCGTTTTTTCCTGAGGAAAAGTGCGGTGCAGATATGGTAAATATCGCCAGTCGTTTAGACCTGTCTTTCTTGGAAGAACACTCGGTTGAAAATGTTCCTTGGTTTATTCCAAGGTAGGAAATTCCGATGATCTAATGATTCGCGCTTGGCGCTATTTCAAGCCCGATGCCTTGGGTATTGGGCTCGCACTCCTACTGATGCTTTTGAGCATAGGGGCGAGTCTTTTGAAACCGTGGCCTCTGGCAATGATCGTGGACAGCCTTTTGGGCCGTTCTCCCCTTCCCCATTGGCTGGCAGAGTGGGTGTTTTCGTGGTCCAAGTCGGACCTTTTAGCTGTCCTAGCCCTTTCCGCGTTGCTCCTTCACGCAGGACAAGGTGCGTTAACGGCAGCTCAGAACATCACCTCGATTCGGATCGGTTTGCGTGGACTTTCAAGAGTCAGGCAGGAACTTTTTGAATGCTTACAAGGATTGTCCCTGAGGTTTTATCATTCCAACAAGCAAGGGGATTTGATCTACCGGGCGACTTGGGACACGTTCTCGTTCCAGACGCTGTTCCAGCAAGGTTTCTGCACATGCATCAACGCATCCCTTTCGTTGGCCATTATGCTTGTCGTGTTGGCGCGACTGAATTTTAGGTTGATGCTTTTTTCGGTCTGCATCGTGCCGCCGCTTGTGCTCGCCATTTTATGGTTCGGTAAAAAGATGAAAATGCGGAGCACCGCCTCGCATCAAGCGGAGAGCCGATTATCATCATCTGTTCAACAGAACATCTCGGCGATGCAGACCACCCAAAGTTTCACACAGGAACCCTTTGAAAAAAACCGTTTTAACGCACTGGTTTTAACTACGTTCCGACAGCGTTTTTTACAACATGGTTGGGAATTGGCTTACGGATTTGTGATTGCCGTGCTTTTTGGTTTGGGGTCGGCCGTCATCATTTGGCAAGGATCACTCGAGGTGTTGGCGGGTCATCTGAGCACAGGTGAACTGCTGGTTTTTTTAGCTTATCTCAGCCAATGGTATGAGCCCCTCAACCAACTGACGCATGCCGGTGCCACAGTTGCCGACGCAACGGCGGGAGCCAGTCGGGTTCTAGAGATATTGGATACTCCCGAGACGATCAAAGACCCAGACTCTCCGAAAACATTGAGTGATTCATTTGAGGAAATTGAACTGAAGAATGTTTCCTTTGCCTATGATAGCGAGCAGCCGATTCTCCGGCAGATTTCGTTTCGGGTAAAACGTGGAGAATCCGTCGCCATCGTTGGTCCGAGTGGGGTGGGCAAATCGACATTATTACATTTGCTTCCCCGATTTTTCGATCCCAGCCAAGGGCAGGTTTTAATGAATGGAAGCGATGTGCGCGAGTTAAGTTTGCGGCCGCTCAGATCGAACCTCTCGATGGTTTTGCAGGAGCCCATTTTGTTACCCGGCACGATCGCTGAAAACATTGCCTATGCGCGTCCTGAAGCAGATCCGGCGGACATCGAAAAAGCCGCCCGTGAGGCGAACCTCCACGAATTTATCCAACGATTGCCCCAAGGTTACCAGACCGTTGTGGGAGATGGATCCACGCGCCTGAGTGTGGGAGAGAAGCAACGCCTCAACCTTGCTCGAGCGTTTTTGAAGGACGCGCCGGTGCTGCTTCTGGACGAGCCTACCAGTGCCCTTGATGCAGAGAGTGAGCAACTCATCATTGCCAGTCTGCAAGAATTGATGCGCGGTCGCACCACGATCATGGTCGCTCACCGATTCTCAACCATCCGCAATGTGAATAAGATTATTGTCTTGGAGAATGGAGCTGTGACCCAGATGGGATCCCATGAGGAGTTGTCGCAACAACCAGGTTATTACAACCGTTTGACCCGAGGACAGAACCAGAACTAATCTTTGCTCAGTCCTGAATAATGGGAGCAGGAGTCCCATTCGTTAAGACTTCTGACTCCTTTAAGGGAACGGCGTTGGTAATGATCATGGGGACATCGGTGGAAACAAATTCCTCAGGAAGAACCACCAAAGCGATCCTTCGATTTTTCGCACGACCTTCGACGGTTGAATTGTCGGCCAAGGGGTGAAACTCTCCATAGCCTACGGCTGCCATACGTCGAGGATCCACCCCGGCTTTCTCGGAGAGCAAACGCAGAGCGGCAGTCGCGCGCGCTGTGGAAAGTTCCCAATTGGTTGGGTATTGGCCTCTGCTACCGGCCCGTATGGGAACATTATCGGTATGCCCCACGACATTGATTTGACGTTTTGGAAATTGCGCTAACACCGTGGCGATCTGTTGAAGCACTTTTTCGCCTTCTGGTTTCACGGTTGCTTCACCCGAATCAAACAGAATGCGGTCTAAAATGTTCACGGTCAGCCGTCCTTGCAATTGGGAAATCGTCACATCTTTGGACTGCATGGCTTCGCGCATTTCAGATTCCATACTCAACTGATTTCGAGCCGCTTCTTCCTTGTCGCGTTGCAGGGATTCAAGATCCGTCGTGAGTTGATTGGCTCGACTCGTGATTTCGTTGGCTGTCTCAAGCAATTGTTTATTTTCCTTTTCGAGTGATTGGTTCTTTCTGAATTGCTGCAACGTCGAAAGCCCCAGAAAACCCATAAGGGCGAGAACTGAAAGAATACCGGCGATGATCCAAGTTGATTTTGGCATAGGTGTAAATTAGGGCGTGATTTTCGCCGCGCAAGCAGGCGGATGAAAATTGTGGATGTTTGTGATTTTTTCTACCATTCACATCGCGTTAGGAAATCAACGCGGCTTCCATTATTTCCAGCCTGCCGGTTTTTGTTTCCAGCCTAGCTCGAACCCCCCACGGCAATGTCACTTTGCGTGAAACATGCCCATGACATAAGCCGGCGAGTGTTGGAACATCCATGGCCCGAGTAAAATCCTGCAAAACCTCGACACATCTCAAACTGGGACGGGTAGGATCGTTCGTCTCGCATTGTGTAAACTGACCAATGACCAACCCCTTCAAATCCTTGAGTGCCCCTGAAAGTTTCAGTTGGGTGAGCATACGATCGATGCGGTAAGGGCGCTCGTCCACCTCTTCAAGCATAAGAATCGCATTCTTTAATTTTGGCAGAAATCGAGTTCCTACAAGGCTTGCCAGCAAGGATAAATTACCACCCAGTAATGTCCCTTCGGATCGGCCTGGTCTTAGGCTTGTCAACGGTTCAGGAGTCGGAATCAAACCCAAGCGATGGGTCGTGGTTACCGCTTTCCAAAAGTGCTCCTCGGTCAAAGGATCGGGCGGGTCGCTAAACTCGACCGCAGCCATGGGACCCGCAAAAGAAACCAAACCTGTGCGACGATAAAATGCCAGTTGCAAGGCCGTGATATCACTGAATCCAACAATGATTTTGGGATCACGACGTAGAGAGCGGTAGTTAATTCCTTCGAGTAACCGCATGCACCCATAACCTCCACGCAAGGCCATGATCATGCGAACCTGAGTGTTGGCCAGCATGTCGTTGAGATCGGCCAGACGGTTGGAATCCTCGCCCGCAAGGTAGCCGTATTGTTCCTCCACATGTCTCCCTAGAGCGACACGATAACCCATTTTTTCCAAGTAATTCACCGCAGATTGAATGCGGGTATGCGGCAACACGGGGCCTGCAGGAGCTATCAGACCAATGAGATCGCCCGGACGTAATTTTTTAGGTTTTAGCAGGGTCATAGGCGGGCACGAGGAATAGATATTTCAGAGCCTCATTCAAACCAAGGATAAAGGGCTAGATTCACTGAAATAAACACTTGATTATGAAATACTTTACGCCAAGAAGCTCGACAACTCGTAATACAAGATTGAAGAACAATTTTCGCCTTAAAAACGGAGATTTTCAATTATTGAACAATTTTGACGCGACACTCGTCTTTTGATTACATATTTGCACATGTATTTGTGCCGCTTGATCTGTTGTTTGATGGTGTTGATTTCTCCGTGGATGGAAATCAAGACGTGGGCTGAGACTCCAAATAATGGACTTTCTGTCAGGTTCACTAGTTCTGGGAAAACGGATACCTGTGTTCTCCCCAACCTCTGGCTCTATGTTCCCAATGGTCAAGCTCCGACCCCTTTTCTACCTTTGGGAGAATTCACCGCCCATTACACAGGGCAGATTCTCGTTGATCTCAGGGGGGATTATACATTTCAAGCTGAACTGCAAGGTGCGCTCCGATTGGAGATCAATGGCGTCACCGTGCTGGACGCCACCAACTCCCCCTCCAAAGCTGTAAAAGGAAACTTGGTGCGGTTGAATAAAGGCACAAATGCCATCTCCGTTAACTATAAAAGTCCGGCCAAGGACGATGCATTTTTTCGGGTGGAGTGGATCCCGAAAGAGGATCAAAATTATCCCATCCCATCGACATCCCTCACTCACGACATTTCGGGAGAATTACAATCCAGCAAAGCCCAAGCCCGCGGTCGCGAATTATTTGTCGAGAATCGTTGCATCAAATGTCATGAAGGGACCGGGTTGGTTCACGGAGGCATGACCGAACTGGATTATGATGCCCCGTCATTTGAAGGGATCGGCAGTCGTCGGAATTTTGAATGGATGCGCGATTGGATCGTGGCACCGAAAAAAATGAGAGGCTCCGCACGTATGCCCCAGGTTTTCCATGGTCCAGACGCTTCGAAACAAGCCGAGGCCGTCGCCGCCTTTTTGAGCACATTAACTACCGGCACAGCAGCACAGAAAAACCTGGAACCCACCGCCGACGAAATTGAAGGCGGCAAAAAACTGTTCGCGGATTTGCACTGTGTAGCATGTCACATCACTCCGGGAGTCGATGAGATTGATCCACTGAGGAATCCTTTGAAACATGTTGGCTCCAAGTTTTCATCCGGGTATTTGGCAAAATTTATGCTCGCTCCTGATGGCGATTATTCTTGGAGTCGGATGCCTAAGTTTCACTTGAAACCAGAGGAAGCTGAGCAAATTGCAGCTTATTTGGTGGCTGGAGCCACCCAATGGGAAGCAAAGACCCCCCCAACTGAATCCGCGCTTATCACCCAAGGACAGAAATTGGTGCAAACCTCGGGTTGCCTCAATTGTCATGCGCTGAAATTGCCGAACCAATATGCATCGAAAGCATTATCTGACCTGACAATCGATCATTGGAAAGGAGGTTGCATCCTGACAAAGCCAGGTTCCAAGGCAATGAACTACCAATTTTCCGAAAAGGATCAGGCAGCATTAATTGCGTTCGCAGCAACCGATCGAGAATCTCTGAAACGCCATGTGGGTTGGGAATATGCTCAAAGGCAACAGGTCAACTTGAAATGTGTGCAATGCCACGGCAAATTTGAAGGCTTTCCGACCTTCGAATCCATTGGAAGTAAAATCAAACCAGAATGGGGAGCCTCGTTTATCGGTGGGCATATTACCTCGAAAGTGCGGCCATGGATCGACGCTCAAATGCCGACTTTTACCAAACCTGCGAAGGTGCTTGCGGAAGGATTATCGATGCTGCACGGATTTCCTTCCAAGACCCCAATCGAACCCGCCATCGATCCCGAACTGGCCACCATCGGACAAAAGTTGGTTTCCACGGCGGGTGGATTTTCGTGTATTTCATGCCACGCAATTAATGAGTTGGGAGCCACCCAAGTTTTTGAAAGTGCGGGAATTAATTTTGGTATAACTGCGGCACGTTTGCAAAAGTCGTTCTTTCATCAGTGGGTTCGGGATCCGCAGTCGGTGGATCCAGCCACCAAAATGCCCGACTTCTTCACACCTGATGACAAAAGCCCGCTCGTGGATATTCTGGACGGTGACGGAATCAAGACTCGTGAAGCTTTTTGGCATTATTTGCGCTTAGGAGAAAAAATGCCTGCGCCCCCTTTGCAACCTTAACCCCAAATAAAGTTTTAGGATGAAAAATAAAATGAACGGGTTCCTTCGTTCGCTGGCCCTCTCGGGAGCACTAACTTCAGCCGTGTTTCTGATGGGATCTACAGCCCATGCCGAGGATGGAAAATGGGAAGTGTTATTCAATGGAAAATCCACGGAAAAATTTCGCGGGTTCAAGAAAGCAACATTCCCTTCGAGTTGGATTGCAACCAATGGCACGCTTAAAACGATTGTGGGAAATGGATCCGACATCATCACCAAGGATGTTTATGAACATTTTGAGTTGCAGTTGGAATGGAAAATCTCTGGCGGTGGCAACAGCGGCATTCTCTATCGGGTGAGCGAATCGGGAAACGAGGTGTGGCATACAGGCCCTGAAATGCAAGTGCTGGATGATGACAAACACGCGGATGGGAAGAATCCCAAAACTACCGCAGGATCATTGTATGCGTTGATCGCAGCCGAGGGTAAAAAACTGAAACCTGTTGGGGGATGGAACAAAGCAAAACTCATCGTCCAAGGCAACCATGTGGAACATTGGTTGAACGGCGTCAAAATCGTCTCGTATGAATTAGGAAGCCAATCCTTGCGTGATTTGATTTCTATGAGCAAATTCAAGGATCTACCAAATTTTGCGAAAGAACCCAGAGGACATATCGTGCTGCAACATCACCATGATGAGGTGGCTTATCGCCAAATACGGATTCGCCGATTGAAAGCCAAATAACACGTGACCCGATGAAAAAAACCACGCTCCATTTAATAATTATCCTCGCTCTCTGTGAGGTCACATTTAGACCTGCCTTGGGAGCCCCTCTGAACGAATTGAGCGTTCGTCAGAAATCTGCTGGGTGGGTGATGCTTTTCGATGGTAAGACTTCCAAAGGATGGCGAAATTTCAAGAAACCGACTTTTCCTGAAAAAGGTTGGCTGATTGAGAATGGCATATTGAAACACGTCGCCAAGGGTGGTGGTGGAGACCTCATGAGCGAGACGGCGTATGACAACTTTGATCTGGAGTGGGAGTGGATGGTTCCCGCTGGAGCCAATAACGGGATCAAGTATTTAATTACGGAGAAACGCAGCAGTGTGATCGGTCACGAATACCAAATGATCGACGATACCACCGCGCCCCACGCGAAACACACCACAGGGGCTTTTTACGACGTTTTACCGCCAACAAAAGAAAAACAATCGAAACCCGTTGGACAATGGAATCACTCTCGCGTTTTGATTCAAGACAATCATGTCGAACATTGGTTGAACGGCACCAAAATCCTGACCTACGAACTTGGGAGTGAGGAAGTGCTCAAGGCGGTGCAAAACAGCAAATTCAAGTCCGTTGAAGGGTTCGGAAAAAAACTCCGGGGACACATCATCCTGACTGAACATCAGGACGAAGCGTCCTACAGGAATATCAAAATTCGGCCACTGCCTTGATGGGTTGCTGAAGTTGATCGACTCTGTTGACTGGATTATTTGCTCAAAACTTTTTTAGTCAGAGCAACACCTGTTCTGAGTAGGCTGCGTGCATCGGCGTCTGTTTTTGCTTCTGCGTAAATTCGCAAGATGGGTTCCGTTCCACTCCCACGGAGCATCAACCACGAGTCATTCTTGGAGATGAATTTTACGCCATCGTAGGACTTAATTTCAGTCACCGGGGATTTGATCAGTTTTGAAGGAGGGTTTGACTTACAATACTCCATCAGCGCAGATCGTTGATCGAGCGGGAAATGGGCATCTACCCGAGCATAGCAGTAAGAGCCGAATTGCCGCTTTAGGCGTTGGAGAAGTTGAGGGAGAGTTTTTTTCTCCATCGCCAACATTTCCAAAAGCATGAGCCCAGACAATAGCCCGTCACGTTCAGGAATATGCCCCGGAAAGCCGATGCCGCCGCTTTCTTCAAATCCAAGTAAGACATCTCCTTTCAACATTTCGGTGCAAATGTATTTAAATCCGACCCCTGTTTCGACGAGCGGCAAACCGTAGTGAGCACACATTTTATCCACCATGGAAGTCGTGGTGAGTGCTTTGATGACCCTGCCTTTTGCACCTCGGTTTTTAACGAAATGTTCGACCAATAAACAAATGATTTGATGGGTGCTCAATGCGTTGCCGCGCCCATCCATCCCTCCAACGCGATCTGCATCGCCATCGGTCACCACGCAAAGGTCGTGGGGGTTTTTGGAAAGAAAGGCTTGGGAACGTGCGTAATTCTTGGGGACAGGCTCAGGGTTTATCCCACCAAAATTAGGATCGTGAATCGCATTGAGAGTCGTGACGCTGCAATTTGTATCGACCAAAAGTTGCTCGAAACATCCAGCTCCGACCCCAAAAAGCGGATCATGCGCCAACTTGATGCGGGATTGGCTGATCAACGGAAAATCCACCAACTTTTTTATGGCCTTATAATAATCAGGTCGAATATCTCGAACCCTTATTATTTTGGATTTTAGGCCTTCGGCGAATAACAAAGATTTGATGGGGTTCTTGTCCACCAATGCCTCCACAGCTTGACAGATGGAAGGGTCAGCCGAGCCCCCGAACCATGCCTTTAGTTTGAATCCATTGAACGCCGGTGGATTATGACTCGCCGTGATCATTACTCCGCCGATCGCCCGAAGAGTTTTGACCGCGAACGAGACGGCTTGGGTTGGGGTTGGAACGGAGGTGAGAAGCACCTCGAACCCATTGCCAGCGAGGATTTCCGCCGTCAGTTGCGCGAATTGATCCGAAAGAAATCTCCGATCGTATCCAACGACCGCTTTTTTTAGCGTGCCGGGAATTGAGATCGAATTCCAATAATCCGCTGTCGCTTGAGCGACTCGTTCCACATTTGAGAACGTGAATTCTTCGGCGATAATAGCACGCCAACCATCGGTTCCAAATTTGATTAAGGCTAAGGAGGACATGGGTTAGTTACGGTTCTAATGGCTGGCTGAAATTGCTGTGTGTTGAACGATTCGACGCATCCGAGCAACGGCGGTTTTGAGCCGGCCTTGCCCCAGTAAAGCACTTCCACTTACAAAGACATCCGCCCCGGCACTGGCGCATTCCAATGCGGTCTCATCGTTGATGCCGCCGTCCACTTCAATGTGAAATTTCCGCCCCAGTTTTTTTCTCCAAGCGGCGACCTGTTGGATTTTAGGCAAGCACTCATGGATGAAAGGTTGGCCGCCGAATCCGGGATTAACAGTCATCACCAACAGTAAATCAATGGATTTCAAGTAGGGTTTTACCGTGTCGATACTCGTTGGAGGGCTGATGGCCAAACCTACTTTAATGCCTAGCGAGCGAATCTTCCAAAGGAGAGTTTCAACTTTTGATCCGAGTTCGACATGGATCGTCATAATGTCAGCCCCAGCATTGACAAATGCCTCAAACAAAATTTCTGGATTACAGCACATCAAATGCACATCGAGAGGTATTTTTGTGACCTGATTGACCGACTTCACAACCGCAGGTCCGAAAGAAATATTAGGAACGAAAGTTCCGTCCATCACATCGCAATGAATCCAATCCGCCTCGGCTCGCTCAATCCGGCATGCCTCGCTGGCAATTTTGCCGAAATCTGCGGAAAGGAGGGAGGGCGCGATAATCATTTTTATCAGGTTAAGGAAAACATAGATTGAGTCAATCTTGCCGTCCTGTGGTTCGGTTTTATACTTGGCACATGGGAATGGCGGAACCAATAACCCTGGAATCATCCGTAACGAAGCTGCGTGGAGTGGGTCGATCTCGCGCAGAGCAGTTGTCGCGACTCGGATTGGTGACCGTTCAAGACCTGATTTATCATCAGCCGAATCGATACGAAGATCGTCGTGCGATTTCAAAAATCTCTGCCTTGGAAACGGATCAACCGGTGACCGTTTGCGGAAAAATCACGGAGGCTGGTGTAAAAAAATATCGGCAAGGAACTCGTTCCGTGGTCGTGGTGGTGGTGGATGATGGTTCCGCGAGGTTGTGTTGCCGTTGGTGGAATATTCCCTTCAAGGAAAACCAGTTTCAGGTTGGAAAGGACCTGATCGTGCACGGTCGAATGCGAGAAAAGAACCCTCGGACGATGGACCATCCCGAGGTGGAGGTTTTGGAGGAGGGCGAGGATGGCAGTCAACACGTAGGCTCGATCGTTCCCGTGTATCCCCTGACCGAAGGCATCACCCAACGATTCCTTCGAGGACTGGTAGGGCGAGCCTTGGAAGCGGTATTAGAACAGATTAAACCCTCTCACTCCAACCTGCCGAACTTGGGTTTACCAACGCGGGCAAAGGCGGTGAAATCATTGCATTTTCCGGATACCCTCGAGGAGGCCGAAGCCGCACGCCAACGGTTGGCCTTTGATGAATTGATGGATCTTCAGATCATGCTCCAAACAAGGCGGCGCAATCTGACTCAACGAGCCAAATCAGTCCCTTGTCCTGGAGATAACCGATTCGTGAAACCGTTCCTCAAAGGGCTACCCTACCATTTGACGGACGCGCAAAGCCGAGTCCTTAAAGAACTGCGGGTTGATCTCGGTGCGACGGTTCCAATGAGGCGGTTGCTTCAAGGGGATGTTGGATCTGGAAAAACAGTCGTGGCCGCGAGCACCGCCTTGATGGTGCTGGAAAGCGAGCAGAACGTGCTATTGATGGCACCGACAGAAATCCTCGCGGCTCAACATTACCATACATTTCAAAAGTGGTTTTCCCCGTTGGGGATACCGATACGGCTTCATACCGGAAGTCAAAAAACTCATGGAAACCTTGAGACAACGGCACCCTGCCTCGTTGTCGGAACCCATGCCTTGATCGCGGATGCTTTTGAACTGCCGAATGTCGGATTGGTGATCATCGATGAGCAACACAAATTCGGAGTGACGCAACGGGAACTGCTCGTGCGAAAAGGGTATTATCCACACTTGTTGATCATGACGGCCACCCCGATCCCTCGGACACTCGGTTTGACTCTTTATGGAGACCTAGATATTTCAGTTATCGATGAGATGCCACCGGGTCGTCAGCGCATAAAAACATTTCTGCGATCTCCCGACAAGGAAGGCAAGGTCTGGGATTTTGTCCTCAACAAGCTCCGCGAAGGACGCCAGATTTACGTTGTGTGCCCGAGAATTGATGAATCTTCGGATGGTGCTCTCAAAGCCGTCACCAAAGAATTGGAGATTCACCAAAACAGAGTAAAACCCTTCACCGTCGGATTGCTTCATGGTCGATTGAAGTCCACCGAAAAGGAAAGCGTCATGGCGGGATTTCGTGAAGGAACGATCCATGTATTACTGTCCACTCCACTGGTTGAAGTCGGGGTCGATGTCGCCAATGCCACCGTGATGGTGATCGAGAATGCCGAACAATTTGGACTCGCCCAGTTGCATCAACTCCGAGGTCGGATCGGCCGCAGTCATCACGCGTCTTATTGCATCCTGATCACACAAACCTTACAGGCAGACGCGACGGATCGGCTTCAATCATTGGTGAATACCGATGATGGTTTCAAGATTGCTGAGATGGATCTGCTATTACGCGGTCCCGGGGAATTATTAGGTCAACATCAGAGTGGAACACCCAGCTTTCGATTCGCCGATCTGCGGCGGGATTTTCAATTGATTAAGGAAACCAAATCTCTCGCTGCGGAATGGTTAAAAAGCAATGCCTAGTCCGCAATGGTTTCAATACCTGCGTGATTGCAAATCCCTCGGGCAAGGGTATAGATCATGCATGAAATCATTCTCCATTTTGGTTGCTATTGCTTTGATCACCGCTGGCATGGGATGTGGTGAAAAAGAAAAACCAGTCAAAAAAGTGGATATCGACAACAACTCTTCAGGGAACCCGTTGACGGCACCTGTTGATTACCTTGGAGCCGTAAATAAAGCGCGGAAAACTGCTATCAAGACCCTAGACATCGCCAGCCTCAAACAGACGATCCAAACATTTCAAGCAAACGAAGATCGCTTTCCAAAAAGCCTGGACGAGTTGGTATCGATGCGCTACCTCTCCGTGATTCCAGCTTTGCCTACGGGAATGCGCTACAACTACAATCCCGCCAACGGGGTTGTCACCGTGGTAAAATAAGTGGGTCTAGCTCGAACCTCCGAGGAGGTGGCGGAGCTTTCCACGCCAACGATCCACACCGTTGGCAGCATCGAATGTCAGTTGGTTCAGAGGGAAACCCCGCCACTCGAAATCGTCCGTTGAGATGCGTTCGCGTCGCACAATTTCGTTCACAAAATCGCGAAATCGAAAAAAGTAATTATCCCCCACGTGATCTGCCACCGAGCACACCGCACGATCTCTCCAACTCCGCCACGATTGGGCCTCAGCCATCACCAATTTATTGAATGCCATGGCCGCTTGATCCAAATGATCTGGTTCGTAGAGCAGTGAAGGATCCACTGACGCGACGTAACGGTCGCCTCCACAACCGATACTCGGGAAAATGGGAACCACGCCTACTGCCATTGCTTCCAACATCGAAATCGGGGTGCCTTCGTAATCACTACAAAAGAAAATAAAGTCCCATTGCGACAAGCGGTGCCAATAATCTTGGCCTGATTGCCGTCCGTGAAAAATAAATCGATTTCGATCCGGAAACTGTTGTTCCAGCCACGCCCGATCCGGGCCATCGCCAAGAAACTCAAATCGGTAGTCGATGCCTGTTTTATTCAACTCCTCGATAAACCGAGGCAAACGATCCACGCGCTTTTGTTCCACAATCAGGCGGGAACAAAAACCGATGATTACAGGACCGGATGGGTGAGCCTGTTTGCGTGCGGGAAGTGCAGGAACGCGAACCGCGTAAGGCAGGTAAAGGCGGCGGTCTTCAGGGAAGTTAGGCAACACACGGCGACTGATCGCGAGGACTTCATCACTGGTTCCAGCGATTCCATCCAGCCATCGCCCCCCTCTGATCAACAATCGTTCCAACCCAGGATGATTGCCATGGATGACGAGGATGCGCCGGGGAGCTTTATCCAGCGGAGCGAGCCACGGCAACCCCCATAATCCGTGGTAAACAGTCACTTCGGAAGGATGATCTCGGACGACAGTTCTTACGCGCCTCTGTGCTTCCGCATAAGTCATCCGAGGTTCAAAACCCAACGGGTGAACCCTTTCCGGGAAGATCGTTGTGTTCTCATAATAGACAATGAAACGACTATCGAAACCCAAGGACTCATCCAATTCATAGTGGAGGTTTAGCATGGCCTCCACCCCTCCCAAGGAATGAAAGCTAGGAAAGCAATGGGTCTCTTTAATCATACTTGGACGCAGGAAGAAAACTCATGGAATTCCGGGCGATCATTGCTGCCGTTGGAATGTCTGGTGGAATGAACCTCGTTCGGTGCGAACCGTGGTGCCGATTGTCACTTTGTTGCGTTCAAACCAACCTTGCTTCATTTCTAAAACATATTGCACCGTGTCCACGGCTGCCTCGATAGGAGAATCATCGTTGGCTTTCATTTCCCGGATCTCCAGAATATCTCCATTCGCAGCGATATAGGCACACGTCAGAGGAATGGGGACGTTATGCATCCAAAAGGAAGCCCGCATGGGGGAGCCAAAAACGAACAGCATCCCTTCACTTTCCACGACGTTCGTGCGAAACATCATTCCCGTGGCGATTTCCTGGCGGGTCATCGCAATTTCAGCTTGGATTTCATTGACTCCCAGCCAAAGTTTGAGTGTTTGGAGTCGAGGTTGGGCTTTTGTAGGCAAGCCATCCGTTGACTTGCCGGCGGAAGGCAAGGGTTGAACCGATGGGGCCGATCGTTGATCACAAGCCGTGGTGCAAAGGATCCACGCTAGAACCAAGCTCAAAAGCATACGCGTCAGCATGACCCAACCTTGCCGCGAACCGGAACCCCAAGTAAATCGAAAAAAAGGAGCTCGCAAAAAAGTGCTCCTAGAACAGGCTCGGCATTGACTTTGCCGAATAGGCTCAGCACATTGCAACGTCAAACATTTTGTGATGAAACACGTTTTTTTGAGTTTTGCCCTTGTTACAGCCTTTGCTGATCGTGCGGCCGGTCAGGTTCGTTTTATGGAGGACGTCAAACCCATCCTCGAGTTCAGCTGCGTTTCTTGCCATCAGGATGGTAATGCCAAGGGAGGGCTGCGCCTTGACAACAAAGCCTCGGCTTTTAAAGGAGGCGGCAGTGGAAAAACGATCGTGATTGGAAAGAGTGGGGAGAGCAAACTTTATACTCTCACCATACTGGAAGCTGATCATGACGACCTAATGCCACCTCAAAAAAAAGGGGGACCCCTTCCCAAAGCACAAACGGAAATCCTGAAAAACTGGATCGATTCTGGAGCTCCCTGGCCAGATGGGATGGTTCTTGCCCCGAAAAAAATCGTCACGGCATCGGTTGATGAAGCTGGAACCATAAAAGAAATCCACCAAAAAATATTGGCCGTTTCAAAGGAAAAAGATCAGGGTGAAATGAAGGCTTACCACGAAACCGTTCCAGGAACGGAAGCCGAGTTCGATTTGGTTCCAATCCCTGCTGGAGAATTCTTAATGGGTAGCCCCAAGGATGAAAAGGATCGCAACCCCGACGAAGGTCCTCAAACAAAAATAAAGATTTCTCCCTTCTGGATGGGGAAACGCGAGGTGACCTGGAACGAATACGAACTCTTTCAGTTTCCCGACGAAGAAAAAAAGAGGCGGGCTGATTTGAATTCTCCCAACGGGGATCATTATCTCGCGGATGCCACCGCACGACCCACTTCGCCGTATGTCGAAATGAGCTTTGGAATGGGTAAAACAGGTTACCCAGCGATCAGCATGACCCAGCATGCGGCGAACCAGTATTGCAAATGGCTCAGTGCCAAGACGGGGCACTTTTATCGGCTCCCTACTGAAGCAGAATGGGAATATGCCTGCCGCGCTGGAACTACCACGGCTTATTCATTCGGGGATGATCCCGCGAAGTTGGGCGAATACGCTTGGTATTCGGATAACGGCAACGCCAAATATCAAAAGGTAGGCATGAAGCTTCCTAATCCTTGGGGGCTGCACGATATGCACGGAAATGTTTCGGAATGGACTCTGGATCAGTATGATTCCGAGACCTACCAACGACTTTTTGGATCCCTTGCGGTCGATCCTTGGAATAAGGCGACCAAGCCCTATCCCCACTCGGCTCGCGGCGGGTCTTGGGATGACGGCGTCGCTGGGTTGAGAAGCGCTGCACGTCGTGGTTCGCACAAAAGCTGGAAGGTTCAGGATCCCCAATTGCCTAAGAGCATCTGGTATTTGACAGATGCCCAATTTCTCGGGTTTCGGGTGGTCCGTCCGCTCAAGATTCCGACAGCAGATGAGGTCGCTAAATATTGGACAAGCGGCGTGGAACGCGACTAGAGTTGGGAATCCACCGAAGGAGCAACTGGAGTTGAATAGTTAACTACCTTTTGGAAGTCAAACCTTGGTAATAAACGTATAGAAAACATGAGTGAGCAGATCTTCAAACCTAATTCAAGTGGCGTTAATCGCCGAGATTTTCTGAAAACAAGTTCCATAGTTACGGGTGGGGCTCTGGTGAGTGCGTTGTCAATCGAACGCAGCGCGTATGGTGCAGGTACCGATGAACCCATAGGCAAAAAGGAAATCAAAATTGCCTTGGTGGGATGCGGTGGACGAGGATCGGGCGCAGCGAGCCAGGCATTGGAAACTTATAATCAGGGACCGATCAAACTGGTTGCCATGGCTGACGCCTTCAAGGATCGACTTGAGAGCAGTCTGGAAAATTTAAAAAAACAGGCTCCAGATCGAGTGGACGTGCCTGTTGAACGACGTTTCGTTGGTTTTGAAGGATACAAAAACGCCATCGCCCTCGCGGACGTCGTGATCCTAGCCACGCCTCCCGGGTTCAGGTCCTACCAGTTCGAAGAGGCCGTGAAACAAGGCAAACATGTGTTCATGGAAAAACCCGTGGCGACGGATGCTCCCGGTGTTCGCCGTGTTCTGGCTGCTGCCCAGATCGCGAAACAAAAAAATCTCAAAGTGGGTGTGGGACTTCAACGCCACCACCATGCCGGTTATATCGAAACTCTGAAACGGTTGCATGACGGTGAAATTGGCGACATCGTCGCGATGCAATGTTATTGGAATGACGGGGGCGTCTGGGTGAAGCCGCGTCAACCCGGACAGACTGAAATGGAATACCAGATGCGCAACTGGTATTATTTTAACTGGCTTTGCGGTGATCATATCAACGAGCAGCACATCCATAATCTGGATGTCATTAACTGGGTTAAAAATGGGTATCCCGTCCGCGCCCACGGCATGGGGGGGCGGCAGGTTCGGACCGCGATCGAGTATGGTGAGATTTATGACCACCACGCCGTGGTTTATGAATACGCGGACAAGTCTCAATGCGCCAGCCAATGCCGCCACATCCGTGGGGCATGGAGCAGCGTTTCTGAGCATGTCGTCGGCACCAAAGGACGGGCGGATGTCAGCCGAAATGAGATAAAAGGGGCTTCGACCTGGCGGTTCAAAGGCGAAATAAAAGACGCTTACCAACAGGAACACGATGACCTTTTCAACGCGATCCGCAACAACCTGCCCTACAACGAAGCCGAGAACGGCGCGAAGAGCACCTTGACTGCAATCATGGGGCGCATGGCGACGTATTCCGGACAGGTGATCGAATGGGATCAGGCCCTGAATTCAAAAATAGACATCATGCCCGAAAACTTCAATTGGGACTCGAAGCCCAAATCGCTTCCTGACGCGAACGGAGCTTACAAAATCGCTGTTCCTGGAACAACAATCGCTGTGTAAGTCATAGCTTGGGATCTATAAATTCAGCGGTGCAGCCTAAAAAACTGTGCCGCTTTTTTATGCCGTTCTATTCAGTTCTTTGGCTGGGCAAGAATGTTGGTGGGACGCCCAGTGGGAGGGTGCGAGGGAGATAGTAATAGGGTCAACCCGTGCCGGATCGTGATTTTAAGCAGCAACAGGGTCAGATCCATTTCGGAACGCAGGTTTTGCGTGATTTGATTTTTGATGTTGAGTTTCAGCTCCTGATTCCGGCGTGGATCCTTGAGACTGACAAAGCGCAGGGTTCCCAAACTCAGGTTGAGGGTGTCAATCCCTTTGAAATTTGAAACCTGGCTCACGGCGTTGGTATTGATATTCGTGGAAGGAGTTGAGGATATCTGATCTAAAAAAACAGAGAGATTTGTTTGCCCATTTTTTGTTTCGATCAGGTTCATTTCTCTCAGATTCAATCGCAACAATTTTATATGCAATTCCTTCCGCATGATTGAATCGAAATCGTATTCCAGATGGAGATCCGGAATGTCCAACAAGGGGGAACCGCCGAATTCGCCCTGATTGTAGATTACAAAATTCTCCATCCTGATCACAGGACGATCAAGGGCGACCTCCAGACCGCCAATCTTCACTTCCATCCCGGTCACCTTACGGATCCGGTTCTCGACGAGAGACTTTAGAAGTGTATCTTTGAGAAGGAACAACGCGACAACCACCACGATTCCTAGGAGCAGAAACCGAAATGTCCAGCGCACAATGAACTTCATGGCATTGGATTAACGGGAGTTGACCTAAACCTCAAATGGAATCGCGCAATCAAAAAATGCAAAAGGAAGGATTCCCGCTTTGCCATCCTTCTGCGGCTCAGTAAATTAAACCGCAATGACAGAAGCTACCCCGAGCCTAGTTCACGATCCGGAATCCATTCTGGAACGAGTTCAACCGCATCTACTTTTCCCACAACTCCAACCGATTGAATTGGAACTCGGGAGTGGCGACGGTTCATTTTTGGTGAAATTTGCAAACCTGAATCCGCAGCACAATTTTATCGGGGTTGAACGGTTACTTGGGCGATTGCGCAAGTTGGAAAAGAAAGCACTGAAAATTGGGTTAACCAACCTACGGTTGATCCGATTGGAAGCCGCTTACCTGCTCGAGTTCATGCTGCCGGCTCAATCAATCAGTGCGATACATGTCTATTTTCCCGATCCGTGGCCGAAGCGAAAACATAGAAAAAATCGGCTTATTAACGAACGCTTTTCCGTGTTGGCAGGTCAGGTTCTCATTCCTGGGGGTGTGATCTGGCTGAGAACGGATGACCCAGATTATTTTCAGCAGATGAGCGATGTTTTTGATGCGAATCCAACCTTTGAAAAAATGGAAACGCCACAGGAACTCTCTGAAATTATCACGGATTTCGAGCGCGGATTCCTAGCCCGAGGGATCCAGACCAACCGAGCGGCATACCGCCTTAAACATCAATAACAGGCCCGCGAGAATCGGGTGCAGGTGGCGGGGTTCGACTCGAATTGGAACGCGTAGTGCCGGTGTTTTTTTTCGGCAGAAATGCTGAGGAAACCAACGTAATAAAGCTGATCACGAGACCTCCTTTGAACGCGGCCATGAAGGAGGCGACATGGAAACCTTCTACGACCCAACCTGTGAAATAAATCAGCAGAGCATTCAAAATAAAGGTGAACAGACCCAAGCTCAGGATCATGATTGGCAGAGTTAGAATCATCAATGCAGGTCGAATAAATGCATTGAGCAGGCCCAGAATGAACGAGGCCACGAGCAATGTTTGCGTGGATTCGGCATGGATTCCGCTCACCACGTAACTTGCGATCATCATTCCGAAAGTGGTCACCAACCAAGTTTGAAGAAATCGTTTCAATGAATGGATAAAGTCCACCGTTCCGGCACTGAACGCAAGTGCGGCTCCGCATTGGCAGCGGAAAAACAAACAACGTCCACTATCCATCTCCCGTCATGAACATTGGAAAACATCGGTGTAGAGATCTGCTACGGACGCATTTTGCGTTCAAGTGCCTTGATAAGTCCGTCGATTGTATGAGGTTCAGCTTCGACATCGGCCTTCACCCCAAGTCGTTCGAGCGTTTTGGATGTTTCAGGACCGATCGAAGCAAAACGTAAGTTGGGAAATTTTTTCACCAGTGCGGGAATCGGAAATCGTGCGTGAAAATTCTCGGCAGTGGAGCTGCTAGAAAACGTCACCCAGTCTGCCCCCTCTTGGAGAAATCGAGCCGCGACCCCGTCTTCATCCTCAGTTTCGGGGACAGTTTTATAACAAGCGACATCATCCACGATGGCCCCCAATTCCAGAAGCTGCGCCGGAAGTTCAGGGTTAGCAACCTCCGCACGGATCAGTAGGACTCGCAGGTTTTCAAGGGATTCGATAGCGTGGATCGCCGCTGCAACCTTGCTGGCGACATATTGGGTTGGCACAACATCCACCCTTAAATGCAACTCGCGCACCGCCGCCGCAGTGGAGGATCCTACGGCCGCAATTCGGAGACGTCCCATTTCACGGATATCCACGTAGCCTTTGAAAAAATAATCGAAAAACGTCGAGACGGCATTGGAACTGGTAAACACAATCCAATCATATTCATGGAGCGCAACCAACGCATCCTTCAGAGCCTCCTTGTTGTCGGGGGGCACAATTTTAATGGTGGGAATCTCGATCACGTCGGCACCTCGTTCCACCAATTCACGACACAGATTGCTCGCCTGTTCGCGTGTACGCGTGACCACGATGCGCTTACCGAAAAATGGGCGTTTCTCGAACCAGTTCAATTTGGAACGCAGACTCACAACGCTGCCCACTATGATAATCGCCGGAGCCGTGAATTGGGTTTGATCAACCAAATCTGCAATATCACCCAGATTACCTTCGATGGTTTGTTGTCGTCCTGTCGTCCCCCAACGAACGACGGCCACAGGGGTTGTCGCGAGGGATCCGTGAGTCACCAGGAGCTGCGCAATTTTCCGGATTTGATTCACTCCCATCAGGATGATTTTCGTTCCAGCTCCCTTGGCGACATGATCCCAATCCACGCTGGCTTCCTCTTTGGTAGGGTCCTCGTGGCCCGTGATGACCGTGTAACTGGAGGCATGCGCCCGATGAGTTAAAGGAATCCCTGCGTAATTGGGAACAGCAACTGCGGAGGACACACCGGGGACGACTTCGAACGGAATCTTCGCCGCCACCAATTCCTCGACCTCCTCGCCGCCGCGTCCGAAAACGTAAGGATCGCCGCCTTTCAGTCGAACCACAGTCTTTCCAGCTTTGGCATGTGCGATCAGCAATTTGTTTAATTCCTCTTGGGGAATGGCGTGCTGATTCGCCCGCTTGCCAGCAAAAATAATCTCCGCCGACTTCGGAGCGAGCTTGACTAGGTCGGCATTGATCAACGCATCGTGGATCAGGACATCCGCTCGCCCGATCAACTCCGCGCCACGTCGGGTAAGTAGCCCCGCATCACCGGGACCTGCTCCCACTAGGTAAACTGAACCTTTTTTCTTCATCCAAGATCAGCCTAAAGCGACTCCATGCCGGAAGCAATCATGAGCAAAAAGTTTCGTTGGCTCCTCACAAAAATTCGACTCCTGAATTCTCACTTCCCTTAGGATCAAGTCATATTTTTTTGAAATTTTATTGATAGAACTGACTTCCTGCCTACTATAGTCCTCACGTCTGAACCGAAAGGTAAGGACGGGGTCGGGACGTAGCGTAGCTTG
Organism: Akkermansia muciniphila; assembly: GCA_945867235.1. GTDB lineage: Bacteria > Verrucomicrobiota > Verrucomicrobiia > Limisphaerales > SXQI01 > SXQI01. The sequence continues at coordinate 208 of CAMBHS010000029.1, read as the reverse complement.
GTAGCGCGTCTGAATGGGGTTCAGAAGGTCGTGAGTTCAAATCTCACCGTCCCGACCATTTTTTCTGAGGGAATTGAGAAAAGTCTGGATTTCCTAACGGTTTCCTAACAAAATCGGCCCATGTCAAAGAAACGAATGGTGTTTCCGATGGAGGTTCAATCTGGCTCCGTCATCGTCAAAATCTACAAGGTCGAGAACAAGGGGCGCG
>CAMBHS010000028.1 GCA_945867235.1 Akkermansia muciniphila | reverse complement strand
CACCAAAAAAATGACGGCATTCAGGATCAGCAAGATGATTGCGGCCGAGTACGGACGGCGGGGCGGCGGCTGAGGTTCCCGCATGTAAAATCGATCGTCGAGCATCACGGAAAGCTTAAGCCGATTCCAACCCTGATTCAACCGAGTTTTCAGAAATCGCCCGAATCGAAACATCGCCCTGAACCACGGGTGCAACCTTTTTTTGAGGCTGGTGTTATTCATCAGTAGGGGTTATGGTGACGGTTAGAAAACGCTCCCTGACCGACGAGGAGAATCGATGTATATGCTCAGTAAACAATGCAGGATGGGGATCGCAGTGGTGCTTGGCGGAGTTGTGTTTGCATCAGTCGAGGCAGGTGCCGTCGCAAGTTCAAGGACACGCGAAGCTTACCAATCCATCACGGATCGTAACCCTTTCGGCTTAAGACCACCTCCAGTTCCAGTAGAGTTACCCGTCGTGGAAACCAAACTGCCTCCAGCAGCGAAGGTGGACATTTTTCTCACAGGCATCACGACAGTCGGATACCCTCGCATTCCCAAACGAGCCTATATTCAGGTGAAGGCTGCAGATAAAAAGGAGCCAATCACCTACATGCTTTCCGAAGGGCAGGCAAAGGACGAAATTGAGGTGCTTGAGATTAATGAGAAGCGGCCGGTGTCGGTGAAAATTAGAATGGCGGGAACAGATCAGGTTTTAAGCTTCGAAACCAATGGGATCAAGCCGCCGAATTCGTTGATTGCAGGGGTGCCTGGAGGATTAACTAACGCCATGGGTTCCTTCCAACCCGGTCCTACGGGTATGAATCCGCATCCCCAAGGGATCGGAACAGGGTTACCTAATTCCCGAGGGGGTGGTATGACCGGCGGTTCGAGCGGAGGTGCGCCGAATAACTTGGGTGCGTCAAAAAATCTTCCGACGCGCATGCTCCGAGGCATGACCGAAAGCACAGCGCTACAAGCGACTCCTCTCCAAGCACCACCTGAATCAACTGATATTGACCCTGCAGAGCAGTATTTGCGTCTTAAAATCGAGGAGACATTGAACAAGCAACAAGGGAAAAACTTTCCACCCATTCCACAACTTCATTAGACGGGTAGGTGCCTCCTATCGCACGTCGAGTTCAAGGGGAATATCCGGTTCAGGTTCAACGAGAAATATAAGCCATTTACGCTGCTCCTTTCGCAGAACCAGTTGCAGCATTTGAGAAACGGGATCAGGTTCTTGGTTCATCCACATCAACAGTCCAAACCGAACCTTCGCCTGTTGCCCCTCGTTGGTAAGTGTTGTAGTAACGTCAAGCACTTCAAATCGGAGATTGGGCCAACGAGTTCGCACCGCTGCTGCGCTTTGTATTAAATCCGAACGGCCCTGAATGTCCCCCATGGTCGTGTAGGATTCACCCATGCGTATCGCAACATCGTGAGTAAAATGATCAGCGATGCGATTGGCTTGAATCAACCTAGAGAATGTAGATTCGCTCGCCTTAGAGGGGAATAATTTTACAAGAGAATGGATGCGTCGTTCGATCAGGACTGAATCTGGAGGGAATACCCACCAGTAGAGCAGTCCTCCCACGATCGTAGAGATTACGAGGTAACAAATGACTCGGATCAGTTTCAATAAAGAACTTTCCCAATGATGTCGTTTTCGTCCTTTCGATGCAGCTCAGAAACAGAGCGATTGTCGCCGATGACAAAATACTCGTAGGGGTGAAGTTTAAATTCGGAAACCTTCCAAGGCGGAGTGCCTTGGGTATATTTTTCGACCAGTATGCGTCCGTTGATGAGCACTTCTCCGTTCGTTACTGAGACTGTTTCGCCGGGTAGCCCGACCACTCTTTTCAAGAGCAGCAACTTTTGTTCATTCATCCGAACTCCGACCACGTCCCCTCGTTGGGGATGTTGGCGTCGGTAGGCTAATTTGTTGATGAAATTGATCGCCCCGTTTTTGTAGGTCGGCAACATGCTGCTGCCTGTCACACGGATGGGGATAAGCCAAAATCGAAAGACAAAAAAACTCAGTCCCACCAAAACCATGATCCTGATCACGGTCAACATGGGTCGGCGTCCAACGACGAACTTTAACCAACACGGGATGACGGGTTGGGGATTGGATGGAGTTGTATCCATACTGGGTGAGGTTCAATCTACGGAATTTCGCAGGATTGCACAACCGGCACTTAATTCAGGTTTGTGCGGAGGCTAATAGAGTTTCAAAATGGGGAGGCTGTTCCTCGCGAGCCACAATTGTGACTTCAATATTGCGAAACCCAGCTTGTTCCAGCCATTGGTGCAACTCGCCCTCCCGAAATCCGAGCCAGCGGTCCCCATAAAGTTCGTGGGCTTGAATGAACGTGTGTTGTCGCAGATCCAGAATGACAATCTGCCCACCAGGCTTGAGTATTTTCGCCGCTGATTTGATCGCTTCACTCGGGATTTCCGCATGATGCAAGGCTTGGCTCAGAATTGCCAGATCCACACTTTGCGGATCGATCGGTGGATTTTGTAGATCGCCCAATCGAAATTCTAGATTCGTTAATCCGTTTTTCTGGGCTTTCTCCTTGCCGAAATGAACCATTTTTTCGGAATTGTCCACGGCAATGATATGTCGAGCTCGTCTCGCCAATAATTCACTCACCAAGCCTTCGCCAGATCCCAGATCAGCGATTACCCATCGCGGCATCATGCGTAGGAGTAAGTGCCCAAAAGCCTGCCAGGATCTGCCGGGTCCATAACTGCGATCAAATCGTCCAGCAACTTGGTTGAAATAAATCTGAGCCTGATCCTCCCGCAATGTAAGTGCCATTTTTAGGTTGATCAGATCAGTCGCATGCTCTGGGAGTTCCTTGGCACCCTGCACGGCTAAATCCACCACGGCTTGGGAGGATTGTTTTCCCAGTTTCCCAATCCGGTAAAAAGATCGCTTTCCTTCGCGGCGTGACTGGAGCAACCCCGCCTTTTGCAATTGAGCCAGATGGGTGGAAATTCGGGACTGACCCATGTGGGTAATAACCTTCAATTCGTTGACCGAAAGTTCCTCTTTTTCCAGTAACGCAAGAAGTCGCAGTCGGGTGGGATCCCCGAGTGCACGTAAGGAATTAAGAATGGCTGACATGGTTATGAAAAATGGGGTCCGATCGACTCATTAAATCCCAGACATCAACGACGCTTTACTTGGACGTTGACGCCATTCCAAATAGATATATCTTCATATCAAGATACGTCAATACGTGATTAAACAACTGTAAATTGCCTGACTCATGAGCAAGAATTTTATCTTCTCCTCCGAATCGGTTGGCGAAGGCCATCCCGACAAAGTTTGTGACACTATATCCGATGCCATATTGGATGCGTGTTTGGCGGTTGATTCCAAAAGCCGTGTGGCATGTGAAACTTATGCCAAAAGCAATATCGTGGTGATTGGCGGGGAGATTACTACGAAGGCCAAAATAGATTTTACGAGCATTGCTCGCGAGGCGATTCGCGAGATTGGTTACGTCAATGATGATGATATTTTTCATGCCGATCGCGTGTTTGTCATGAACATTGTCACCCAACAATCGCCTGATATTTCACAAGGGGTGGATGCCAAAGCGGCCAAGGGCAAAAAGAAGGCTGAACAAGGCGCGGGTGACCAAGGATTGATGTTTGGTTATGCTTCGGACGAGACGCCCGAGTTAATGCCGGCTCCGATCATGTTTGCGCATCGGTTGGGTCGCGAGTTGACTCGCATTCGCAAGAGCGGAAAAGTCAAATGGCTTCGACCCGATGCGAAAAGCCAAGTCTCCGTAGAGTATAGGGACGGCAAACCTGTCCGCATCACGAATGTGGTCGTATCCACACAACATGCAGCCCATGTTGAGCATGCAGAGATTGAGGATTACATTATCACGAATGTAGTCAAAAAGGTGCTTCCGGCGGAAATGTTGGACAAAAAAACAGAATTCCTGATCAACCCTACCGGACGGTTTGTTGTGGGAGGTCCCCAGGGCGACACCGGGTTGACCGGGCGCAAAATCATCGTCGATAGTTACGGTGGAATGGGGCGACATGGAGGCGGTGCGTTTTCTGGAAAGGATCCTTCCAAAGTAGATCGCAGTGCCGCTTATATGGGGCGGTATGTTGCGAAAAACATTGTCGCAGCTGGACTCGCGAACAAGGCCGAAATCCAATTTGCTTACGCCATCGGGTATCCTGATCCCGTTTCGATCTGTGTCGATACCTTCGGAACCGGTGTCATCAGCGATGAAAAAATTGCCGAAGCGGTGCAGTCCGTTTTCAGTTTCAAACCCGCTGACATCATCAAACAATTAAATCTGCTTCGTCCGATTTATTCCCTGACGACCAATTATGGTCACTTCGGGAAAATTGATGACGTCAAAAATCTCACTTGGGAAAAAACGGACAAGGTTTCAGCTCTTAAGAAAGCAGCCAAGTAACAGCATCCTCTCGCAACATTCATTTTTAGTATTCTAATTAATTATGGCCTCTGAAAAACGATCCGCTTCACCAAAGAAGAAGCCCACTCTTTCTGCAACCCCCGCCGCACCCGATTTTAAGGTGAAGGATATTTCACTTGCCGATTGGGGTCGCAAGACGATTGAAGTTTCTGAATTCGAAATGCCCGGACTCATGTCGATCCGGCGGAAATATTCGAAAACAAAGCCACTCCAGGGCGTTCGCATTACCGGTTCGTTACACATGACGACCGAAACGGCGATCTTGATTGAAACGTTGGCGGATCTGGGAGCCTCGGTTCGCTGGGCCAGTTGCAATATCTTTTCCACTCAGGATCAGGCCGCCGCTGCCATCGCAGTCACAGGTGTGCCAGTATTCGCGTGGAAGGGTGAAACATTGGAGGAATACTGGGATTGCACATTGGAAGCCATCACATTTCCCGGACTAAAAGGACCTCAACTTGTCGTCGATGATGGTGGGGATGTCACTCTGCTGATCCACAAAGGATATGAACTAGAGAATGGAGACACGTGGGTCAACCGTTCTTCCGGATCCCATGAGGAACAAGTGATCAAGAATCTTCTCAAGCGTGTGGCCAAGGAGCGTCCTGGTTTCTGGCATGCTGTGGTGAAGGAATGGAAGGGAGTTTCGGAAGAAACAACGACGGGTGTTCATCGGCTCGCTCAAATGCTCGAAGCAGGAAAGCTTCTTATTCCTGCGATCAACGTGAACGATTCGGTCACCAAATCAAAATTCGACAATCTTTACGGTTGCCGCGAATCCCTCGCCGACGGCATTAAGCGCGCGACGGACGTCATGGTTGCGGGGAAGGTCGCCTGCGTTTGCGGGTATGGGGACGTTGGTAAGGGATGCGCGCATTCGCTGCGCGGATTTGGTGCGCGAGTGATCGTCACCGAGATTGACCCGATCAACGCACTCCAAGCGGCGATGGAAGGGTTTGAAGTGAATACAATCGAATCCACCCTCGGCAGGGCCGATATTTACGTCACGACCACAGGCAATTGCGACATCATTACCTTCGAACACATGAAGAAAATGAAGGATCAGGCCATCGTTTGCAATATTGGTCATTTCGATAACGAAATCCAGATGGATCGCCTCAATACCGCTAAAGGAGTGAAGCGATTAAACATCAAACCGCAGTATGACAAATACACTTTCGCGGATGGGCATTGTATTTTTATTCTGGCGGAAGGCCGACTCGTCAACCTCGGGTGCTCCACGGGTCATCCCAGTTTTGTGATGTCAAATTCGTTTTCCAACCAAGTGTTGGCACAGATCGATCTTTGGAAGAACAAGGAAACCAATAAGGTGGGTCTATATCGGTTACCCAAAAAGCTCGACGAAGAAGTCGCTCGATTGCACTTGGAAAAAATTGGCGTAAAACTCACGAAATTATCCAAAAAACAAGCCGAGTATCTCGGTGTCTCGATGGATGGACCCTACAAGCCTGAGCATTACCGCTATTAAAGATAATTACAATTGCCTGAGGCAATTGGTTTAATTTCACAAGGCGAACGGATAACCGTTCGCCTTTTTGTTTGCATGTGTTCAGAAGTTCGACATTGAATCTACCAAACAGAATCGTCACCTGATCGTAATAATCCTGTAACCCAAGGGTCAGTGGAAATGTCTCAATCAATATGTTCGATACATTTAGTAAAACCTCAGCGATGTCCAAGTCGGATCAATTCCGACCTATAGTTTTAAGCAGATGGTCGTTGAGTCGAATCGTGTTGGGATTGCTAGTTTTGGCTTCCAGTCAAAATGGATCGACATTGAATGCAGCCGCACTTCAAGTCCCAAAAAAATCTGCCGAACTGTTCAACCCTGCCAGTATTTGGACAGTGCATTTGAAATTTACAAACGACCAATGGGAGGCGATGGAACCGGCAGGAGGAGGAGGCCTATTTGGTGGTTTTGGAGGTCCGCGACCTGGAGCAGGTGCGCCGAGGGGGGATAACCTGATCAATACGGGACGCCCCGGCCCCGGAGGATTTGGACCAGCGATGTTCATCGCCCCGGCATTTATGACCCAGGGAGATCAGGACAAGGATGGGAAGCTTTCTAAAATGGAGTTTGCGAACCTCGGTGAAAAGTGGTTTGGCGAATGGGACAAGGACAAAAAAGGCACATTGAATGCCGACCAAGTTCGTGACGGTCTCAACACGGGTTTAATGATGCCGATGCCCGCTGCGGGTGGTGGTAATAATGGGAGACCTCCAAGGGGCATGAACCTGCAAGGGCCCGATGGAAAACGCAATGGGTTGGCTTCTGCTGCGGGAGTGGAATTCAAATATGTCCATGCGGATCTCGAGTTTGAAGGAACCTCGTTGAAAGATGTATCGGTGCGTTACAAAGGTAATGGAACATTCATGGAATCGCGTGGATCCATGAAACGATCCCTAAAGATCGACCTTAATAAAAATATTAAAGGACAGAAGATTGCTGAAGTTGGAACGATCAACCTTGCGAATAACATCACGGATGCCACATGGATGAATGAGCCTTTGGCGTTTCGCTTGCACCGAGATTCCGGCGTGCCGGCACCTCGCACGGGTTACGCGCGTGTTTACGTCACTGTCACTGGCAAAATGGATAAAAAATATTTAGGTCTTTATTCCTTGGTGGAGGATGTGGACAAACATTTTATCGACGAGAATTTCGGAAGCAAAAAGGGAGCTTTGTTAAAGCCTGTCACTTCCGACCTGTTCAGCGATTTGGGTGAGGATTGGACAAGATACAATCAAACCTATGACCCGAAGACAGACCTCTCCAAAGAAGAAAAGCAGCGCATCATCAATTTATGTAAATTAGTCTCGAAGGGAAGCGATCAGGATTTTGAGGCTCAGATAGGAGATTATTTGGATCTCGAAAATTTTGCCCGTTACATGGCCGTCACGGTGTGGCTTTCTGATATGGACGGAATTCTTGGACCCGGGCAGAATTTTTATCTTCATCTGCATTCCACGACAAAAAAGCTGCAATTCATCGCGTGGGATCAGGATCATTCGTTTGGTCAGTTTGGGATGCGTGGCACACCTGAACAGCGCGAAAACCTGAGCATTGATAAACCTTGGCAGAACGAAAACCGATTCCTCCAGCGGATTTTCAAAATCGAGGCATTTAAAAAGTTATACACAGCCCGCCTGACGGAATTCAGTAAATCGGTGTTCAAGCCAGAGAGATTCGCACAACAAATGGATGAACTGGCACCCATTCTGCGTCCTGCGATCAAGGAGGAGTCGGAGGATTTGCTCAAAAAATTTGACCTTCAGGTGGCGGGAGAACCTGTTGCAATGCGTGGCTTTGGTGGTTCGCGGGGTGGTGGTTTTGGTGGTGGCATGCAGCCGATGAAAACAGTGAAAGCATTCTCGACAGTTCGCACTCAATCGATCATCGATCAGATTTCAGGAAAATCCAAGGGGCAGGAGTTGAGCCCATTTGGGGGATTCGGCGGCGGTCCCCGACGCCCGGGCGGACCAGGTGGTCCGGGAGGATTCGGCCCAGGAATGTTCTTGGGTGGAGTTTTTATGTCCTCATTGGATAGCAATAAGGATCAATCGGTTTCGCATGTCGAGTTCACCGAAGGTTTCTCACGATGGTTCCAAAACTGGAATAAGGATAAAAGCGGGGTGTTGTCGGATGAAGACTTGCGATCCGGGATCAATAAGGATTTGTCACCTGAGCTCGGTGGCAATCTTGGGGGATGATTCAACTTTTTTGGTTGAGAAGGTTATGGGTTGTCACATCGGGGAGCGATGTGATGAAATGGGAATCCCATGACCGAACCAGAAGTTTTGCAGGTTTTTCGTTCCACCGGTGCGTTGCTTGAAGGACACTTTGTACTTCGTAGCGGATTGCATAGCCGCCAATTTTTCCAGTGTGCCCTCGCTCTGCAAGGGATGCCCATAGTCGAAAGATTTGGTGCCGCTCTCGCATCAAAACTCCGGGAATTCAATGCCATCACAGTAGTCGCGCCCGCCATGGGTGGGCTCGTGATCGGTCAAGAGGTCGCTCGCCAATTAGGACTGCGATTTCTTTTTGTCGAAAAGGAGGAAGGGAAGCTCGTTCTGAGACGTGGTTTCAAAATCGATAACGGAGAGCGAATCCTCGTATTGGAAGATGTTGTGACACAGGGCGGTCGTGTGAAGGAAACCATGGCGATCATTCGAGAGCACGGCGGCGTTGTCGTTGGCGTAGGGATGGTGGTGGATCGCACGAATGGGCTCGTCGATTTAGGGGTGCCCAGCAAAAGCTTGTTGGCTCTCAAGGTGGAGACTTTTCCCGCCGATCAATTACCATCCGATTTAGCGACGACTCAGGCCATTAAGCCGGGAAGTAAATAATTCTCCAACATCACAATTGCACGTCCACACGCGACAATAAAAACCCGATGTGTTAACCTCAGGATCACATGGCATTCGATTCCTACGAAGAATACATTTCTACCCTTGATCGGGCTGGTGAGTTAAAGCGGATCTCCCAGCCGATCGCTACGGAGTTAGAGATCACTGAAATTGCAGAACGCGAGATGAAATCCCCGGGGGGTGGCAAGGCGTTGCTCTTCGAGAAGCCGACCGTTAACGGCCAAGTTTCACCCTTTCCACTTGCCATCAATACCATGGGTTCGTGGAAGCGTATGGCGATGAGTTTGGGAGCAGATTCAGTCGATCAGGTCGCGGCAGACCTGGGCTCATTGATGAAAGCCAAACCACCGACCAGCATGCGCGAAACGCTCAAACTGCTGGGAACCGCGTTTGAGTTGCGCTACGCCAAACCTAAGTTGGTTTCAGATGGACCCTGCAAAGAGGTGATTCACCGTTTTTCATCAACCAGTCCGGCAACCTCATGGCCTGAGCCTTCTCCCATCTCCGAGTTGTCGCGGATGTATGAGACTGACGGTGGTCGTAATCCTTTGCCAACATTGCTCGACCTTCCCATCCAACAGTGCTGGCCGCTGGACGGTGGGCGATTTATCACGCTCCCATGTGTCGTCACCAAGGATCCGGACACCGGCGAGCGCAATGTCGGGATGTATCGCATTCAAATTTACGATTCCCAAACCACAGGCATGCATTGGCAACTGCAAAAAGTAGCTGCCCGTCATGGCCGTCGATATTATCAAACAGGCCAACGAATGCCTGTGGCAATTTTTCTGGGTGGCGATCCTGTTTTTCCATTCTGCGCAACGGCTCCTTTGCCGGATGGTTTGGATGAGTTTCTGCTGGCGGGGTATCTCCGGAAAGAATCTGTGAAATTGGTGAAGTGTGAAACCAATGAACTGGAAGTTCCCGCCAATTCAGATTTCGTGATTGAAGGTTATATTGATCCCACGGAACCACTGCGCGTGGAAGGGCCATTTGGTGATCACACGGGTTACTATTCGTTAGCGGATCGGTATCCTGTTTTTCATATCACAGCGATCACTCATCGGAAAAAGGCCATTTACCCCGCGACCATTGTTGGCATTCCGCCGAAGGAAGATTTTTACATGGGTGCTGCCAGTATGAAACTTTTCCTTCCGATTTTCAAAATGAACTTTCCTGAGATTGTGGATATTGCACTGCCTGCCGAAGGAGTCTTTCACAACCTCGTCGTCGTCAGCATTCGTAAAACCTACCCGATGCAAGCCTATAAAATCATGCACGGCCTGTGGGGCATGGGGCAGATGATGTTTACGAAGTATATCATCGTCGTGGATGACGATGTCGATGTGCACAACACGAGCGATGTCTTGTTTCGATTGTGTGCCAATACAGAACCACAGCGTGACACCCTATTTACGAAAGGACCTGCGGATGTCCTTGATCATGCCACGACCCAAGTGGCAGTGGGATCCAAATTAGGCTTTGACGCCACCAAGAAAATATCAGGGGAAGGTTTCCACCGAGAGTGGCCGCCGCTGATCAAAATGGATTCCAAAATCAAAGCAAAGGTTGATGCCTTGTTCCGAGGTAAATCCTAACGGCGGCTGCTGTTAGGGCTGGTCGCCTCACTTTCTCAAGGATTGCGTGACTCTTCTCGCAGAGTCATATTTAGAGGTATGTCGTCTGCTGAGTTTGTTCACCTACATTTGCACACCGAGTATTCCTTGCTTGATGGGGCATGTCGGTTGGACAGATTGATGGATCGGGCAAAAGAATTACAATTCTCAGCCATGGCCATCACGGATCACGGCGTGATGTATGGCGCGATCGAGTATTATCAAGCTGCAAAAGCCAACGGGATCAAACCCATCATTGGTTGCGAAGTTTATGTCGCTCCCGGCAGCCGTTTTGAGAAAAAAAGTAATGTCGGTGGCAAGGATATTTACAACCATCTAGTGCTGCTCGCAAAGGATCAGGTGGGCTACAAAAACCTCATCAAACTCGTTAGCGACGCTCACATCAACGGGTTTTATTACAAGCCGCGAATCGACAAAGAAATCCTAGAGGTTCACAAGGAAGGCTTGATCGTGCTATCCGGTTGCCTTGGCAGCGAAATCCCACAAGCCATTCTACATGACGATTTACCTCGTGCCCGTCAGGCGATCGATTGGTTCAAACAAACTTTTGGTTCGGAAAATTTTTATCTCGAATTACAAAACCACGGAATTGCTGAACAGTCCAAAGTGAATCGTTTGTTGTTGCCATGGGCTCAGGAGTTTGGGTTGAAAACAGTAGCCACCAATGATGTTCACTACGTCATCAAAGAGCACTCCCACGCCCATGATTGTCTCATTTGCATCGGGATGCAAAGCCAGTTGAAAGACGAAAAACGGATGCGGTATGTGCAGGATCAATTCTATTTGCGTTCTGCGGAGGAGATGGCGGCACTGTTTTCGGAGGTGCCCGAAGCTGTCAAAAATACATTGGAAGTCGCGGAAAAATGTAATCTTGAAATTGAGTTCAATAAACTCCACTACCCACTCTTCAATCCTCCGGACCATTTTACACGCGAAGGATTTCTCCGGAAACTAGTCGCAGAAGGACTGGGGCAGCGCTACGGTCTTCTGGTTCGAGCAGAGGGTGCGGATTTTGTCATCGAAGCGATTGAAGACGCGCGCCGCCTCCCGACCTACCAGGTTCCTGAGGGTGGTCTGGAGTACTTCACTGATTTAAAGGATGTTCGCATCGCCGCCGCCATCAAGACTGTGATCGATCGGGTTCAGACCGAATTAGTCACCATCGAAAAAACAGGGTTCATTAGTTATTTTTTAATCGTGGCCGATTTTGTCGCGCATGGGCGTAACAATGGAATCACGTGTGTGGCACGCGGATCTGCTGCCGGTTCCATCGTCACCTATCTCCTTGCGATTTCCAACGTAGATCCAATTCGTTACGGATTGTTGTTCGAACGGTTTCTTAATCCAGAGCGTGTCAATCCTCCGGATATCGATATTGATTTCGCGGACGATCGACGCGAGGACGTGATCAACTACGTGCGCGAAAAATATGGTCGAGATTCAGTGGCTCAGATTGTCACCTTCGGCACGATGGGTGCAAAATCTGTTGTGCGCGATGTAGGGCGGGTGATGGGACTGAGTTACGGCGAATGCGATCGGCTGGCCAAAATGGTGCCGAATGAGCTAAAGATGGATCTGGCAAAAGCACTCAAAGTTTCGGCTGAATTAAAGACGGCCTATGAAACGGAAGAGGTCACCCGTGAATTGATCGACACGGCTTTTATTCTGGAAGACCTGACACGCAATTCCTCAGTTCATGCGGCGGGAGTCGTCATTGGCGACCAACGACTGGACAATTTACTGCCCCTGAAACAAGACGATGACGGCACGATGGTAACCCAATATGCCATGGGACCAGTCGGTGATCTGGGGTTGTTAAAAATGGATTTCTTGGGGCTGAAAACCCTGACAGTCATTCGTAACACCGTGGGGATGATCGAAGTGACTCGCGGCATCAAGGTTCCGATTGATGATTTGCCTTTGGATGAGGCAAAAACCTACGACCTACTTAATAAAGGTAATACAATCGGGGTGTTTCAACTGGAATCGAGTGGCATGCGGGATTTGTGCCGAAAATTCCAAATAAGTTCCGTGGAACATATCACGGCTCTCATCGCACTTTACCGACCTGGACCGATGGATTTGATTCCTGAATTCATCAAGCGCCGCCACGGTGAGGTGAAGATCGAGTATGAACATCCCTTGCTCGAACCTATATGTCGAGAGACCTATGGAATCATGGTTTATCAGGAACAGGTCATGCAAGCAGCGCAGGCTTTGGGTGGATATACCTTGGGTGCTGCGGATCTTCTGCGTCGAGCCATGGGCAAAAAAAAGGTGGAGGAAATGCAGAAGCAGCGCGAAACATTTGTCAAGGGCTGTGCTTCCACCAACCAGATCTCCGCCACCAAGGCTAACCCGATTTTTGACCTGCTCGAGAAGTTTGCTGGTTACGGATTTAATAAATCTCATGCAGCGGCCTATGCCATAGTGTCCTACCAGACTGCTTATCTTAAGGCGAATTATCCCGTGGAATTCCTCAGTGCCATGATGACGAATGACATGGGGGACACAGTAAAACTTGGAATCCTGATTGCAGAATCCAAAGTCTCCAAAGTCGAAGTGCTTCCACCCGATATCAACGAAAGTAGGGTTGATTTTGGGCCGGCTCGCAACGGACAGGTCATTCGTTTTGGGCTCGCTGCAATCAAAGGAGTTGGAGAGCAGGCAGTGGAAAGTATTCTCAAGGCGAGAAGTGAGGGAGGTAAATTTAAAAGTCTGACTGATTTATGCGAACGTGTGGATGCGCGTGCGGTCAGTAAAAAAGGATTGGAAGGACTCATTCGCAGTGGAGCCTGTGACTGTTTTGGAGAAACTCGCGCCACGCTGTGGGTCGCTGTAGATCGGACGATGGCTCGCGCCGCTGCCATTTTACTGGATCGAAAACGCGGTCAATCATCACTTTTCGGTTTGCTTGAGGATAGCGAAAGAACTGGCGATTTAGAAAAAATGGTCCGCCTTCCGGAATGGCCGAACGCCGAACTTTTGGAAGCGGAGAAGGAGCTATTGGGATTCTATGTCACGGGTCATCCTTTAACTCCAATGGAACCGATCCTTAAGCGGTATGGACTTTGCAACAGCGTTTCCGCAATGCAACTTCCCAACCGCACCATGACGCGCATCGGGGGTATGATTTCCGCTGTTCAGCAAGCCATCGCTAGAAAGAACAACAAACCGTATGCCATGGTCACCGTGGAGGATCTCGAAGGTTCCTTTCAGATGCTGTGCATGAATGAGACTTATGAAAAGTTTCGTGAATGGCTTGTTGTAGGCAAAGTGGTTCTTGTTGTGGGTGAGGTTTCCAATGCAGAAGATAAACCAAAACTTTTTCCGACCGAGATAATGCTTCTCGAAGACGCACCGCGAAAATATACCAAACAGGTGCACATCAAATTGTCGTTAGAAACATTGCTCCCAGAAAACCTCGACGCGCTTCATCAGGTGATTACAGCGCATCCGGGAAAATGCCCGCTCTTTATGGCGATACGAAAAGAGACCGGAGAAGTTATTTTCATCGAATCTCACGATCGATTCAGGGTCACTCCTAGCAAAGAATTTGAGGCTCGAGTTGAGACGCTCTTTGGTGCGGAGTCGTTCTACGCCAAGGTGGATTCCACGCTCCCTGAACGGTCGGTCAAGAAATATGAAAAACGCGGCAATTACGAAAACGAGTAGCTGAGCTAACCTGACATCCCCCTAGCCAACATGAATCCACGCGAACTTCCTTACACCCATTCCTGTTTTGTTTGCGGAGTATCAAATCCCATGGGGCTACAATTGCGCTTTCAAGCGCATGGCAACGAGGTTCGCACCACGTTCCGACCGCGATCTGAACATGTCGGGTTCAAAGGGGTCATTCATGGTGGATTATTGGCAACCGTTCTCGATGAAATCCTAGTTTGGGCATGTGCCATCCCAACCGGAAAATTCGCATTCTGCGCCGAACTCCAAGTGCGTTTTCTCAACCCTGTTTTGCCACACGAGGAATTGACCGTCATCGCTACGATGACAGAAAACAAACGAGGGAAAATCTTCATAGCCGAAGGTCGCATTATCAATCCATCTGGAACTGTTTGTGCCATTGGGACAGGAAAATACATGCCCATTCCTGATTCCAAAGCCGAAGGAATGATGGACGAACTTATCGGTGACCTTGCTGACTTGCTTCCGACAAAAACCCCGGCTGAGAACGGGGAATTAGCGGTGAAACTACGGAGTAAAGTTGAATAAAATTCGCTTTACTTGCACACTCCTTGCGACACGCTTATTGGCATGAAACGTGTTTTTTCTGCGATCCGATGGGTTCTCTTGTTTGCGGCAGTAACCTTGTTGATGGCCTGTGCTCCAACCTTGACCAACCTAACTCCTAAAACCCAACTCCGCACCGTGAGCGGGGTGTATCCGTTTGAGGTAATGTGGTCCAGTCGAGATGCAACAATTCGAACCAACACGCTTCAGCCTTTTGTCGTCGTCGGCATGGAGCAATTCCCCATGCGCCGGTCGCCTCGATTGCCACAACGTTGGGAGGCTGCTGTCTCGATCCCTGGAACCAATCAATTTGTGAACTACCGTTACAAGTTCGATTACCTCTATAATTCCATCGGGCAGGCTCGGGGTAATAGCCGCATGTCGGTTCCCTACCAATTAGAAGTCCAAGACAAATAACCCGCACGGAGGCTTTCTCCGGGAAAGCATTTTTTGAGTGAACCACCGAGCATGCTGATTCGCGACACTCCCGCCCACGAGCGGCCTCGTGAACGTCTGATCGCTCATGGTGCGGATTCGCTCGATTCCGCCAGTCTCATTGCCATTCTTTTGCGCACGGGAACAAAAGGCGTTTCAGCTCTCTCGGTTGCTCACCAGTTGATCAATCGATTTCAAACGCTGCAACGACTATCGCACGCTACGATTACTGAATTGCGACAAATCAAGGGAATCGGGCGCGACAAAGCAATCGCGCTCCAAAGTGCCTTTACACTCGCGACTCGCATGGCTCGTGAACTCCGGATGGAATCTCCCTCTCTTAATACTCCCGAGGAAATTGTAGCCTTGTTGCGCGAGGAATTCCGCAATTACCAGGTCGAAATATTTTTGGTTATCCTTCTCAATGCTCGTCGCCGGTTGATTTCCATCGAAAAAGTTTCACAAGGGACTGTAGACTCCACCGTAGTGCATGCACGTGAGGTTTTCCGACCAGCGATCATCGCCAATGCATCTGCCATCATCATTGCTCATAATCATCCCAGCGGCGATCCCTCGCCGTCCGATGCGGATATCTGCGTCACGCGAGACTTGATTCGCGCCGGTCAGTTGATCCACATCGAGGTGCTGGATCACATCATTCTAGGCCAAGCCGCCATCACGGGAGGGAGTGAGTATGTTTCACTCCGTGAAAAGGGATTATTTTACGCCTAAAATTTACCTGTGATACACCCAACCGCGATCATTTCAACCACAGCGAATGTGGATCCATCCTGTACCATTGGGCCCTACTCCGTCGTCGATGACCATGTGGTGCTCGGAGCCAATTGTCGCCTAGCCCCGCACGTCCATATCACGGGTCACACGACAGTAGGGGAGGGCAATGTTTTCCACACCGGTTGCGTTATCGGAGATGCCCCTCAAGATTTCAAATATCGGGATGAACCGACTCGATTGCGAATTGGTGATCACAATATTTTCCGCGAACAAGTCACCGTTCATCGAAGCAATAAACTGAGCGAGGATACCGTGATTGGATCGCATAATATTTTAATGGCGAATTCCCATATAGCACACAACTGCTCCTTGGGAGATCGGATCATAATCGTGAATGGAGCGTTGATCGCCGGTCATGTCACCATCGCTGATGGAGCGTTGATATCTGCGCATTGTCTCGTCCACCAATTTGTCCGAATCGGCAGATTCGCATTAATGCAGGGCGGTTCCTTGATCACAAAGGACTTGGCTCCTGCTACGGTCGCGTGTCGATTCAACGAGATTTGCGGACTGAATATAATCGGATTACGTCGAGCTGGGGTTTCGAGTGTAGAACGCTTAGAATTGAAGCGACTATACCATCACCTTTTTCGTTCCGATCAAAATCTCACCGACGCGGTTGCCAAAGCAGAACCCCTCTTTGGGTCTCCGTTGGCTCTGGAAATGTTACAGTTCATTAAAACCAGCAAGCGGGGTGTTGTCATGCGTTCAGGTGCCCCAGATGAAGTTGAATCAAATGAAGAGTGAGACGATCGAATTTTTCGATTAAAATAAAAAACCCTTCCCAGTTTTACCCGGGAAGGGTTTGAATCGACGGTTAGACCGTCAAAATTAGAACTTGTAGATCACGTCGGCAGCAATCGTGAACGCATTGTCACTTTTTGCAGTAGCACCGAATGGGGTCTCATCATTCATAGAATGATCCCAGCGGCCTTCCAAGCGTGTCAACACATTGGCCCAGAGGTCATAAGCGGCAGTCAAGGTCACAGACTGAAGTTCGTTGCTTTTGTCACCGACGGTTCCAACGAAATATGTTCCGGAAGTTCCATGAGTGATGTCATAACGAGCATTCAGCTTGAGCTTTTCGCTCAACGCATAGCCAACATAACCAGCAGCTGCCCAAGCCCAATCACTTGTGGCGGTTAAGGTTTGATGGCGATAGTCGAAAGCCGTACCCAAGGTCAACCCAGTGATGCCGGTGTTGATGGTTGCACCACCATAATAACTGGTGGTATCATGAGAGGCGGCAAAATTCGAGGCGCTTTTGCCTTGGATCACGCCCAAATTAATGGTCGATCCTTGGAGAGCTCCGGTGCCTTCGGGAAGTGTGATGGTCGCACCAGCCAAGAAAGTGACTTCGGCTTCATGGGTTGATCGTTGATCCTGAGCATTAAGAATCCCGTTGCCGCTGGATGAATTAGCAACACCAGCCGAGAGGCTGAGAGCGTCCACAACCTTGTAGCTCGCGAGCAAACCAGTGTGGTGATTTGGCTCGAGGTAAAAACCGTAAGAGCGGCTGAAGTTTAAGTTGCTGCCTGAATCGAATTGTTCAAACCCGATTGGGGTATCAAACACACCCAACTTGAGGTCAATTCCATTGCCAACTGGGGCGCGCAATGCAACATAAGCCTGCTTGATCACGTTGCCGTAGAAAGCTTCAGCATCCGCACCATAAACGAAGTCAGTTTTGAAACCGGCTGCAAATTGGTCTTCGGAAACTGCCTTCTCGAGGGTGACACGAGCGGAATTAAAATTGAATCCATCTTGGGTAGCCTTACCATCAAAGCTACGACCAGGAAGTTCTCCGTTGCGGCCAATGCTGATTCCAGCAGATGTTTCCACTGCACCGCTTAGGGTGACACCGGAGATGGCTGAATTAACTGCGCTTTCTTCAGCTTGAGCAACAGTTGCCAAGCTTACGATTCCAGCGGCCGCGAGGCCAAGGGTCCATTGATTGAAGTTCATTCTGATTTCCTCCTGCTATTGTTTTTGTCTAGTTGACTAAATCTCGTTTTAACGCGTTCAAGCCGGCAAAATCAGTTCGCCGGAAACACCAAAAACGGTGCATTGACGTTGAACCTAATGGAATATGCCGACACTGACAACATTTATTTTCACCGAATATGTCTCTGATTTTTCAATAAATTGATGATTATTTTATGGAATGTGACGTCCACGTGGCTCCTGCGCGTTTGTGTGATAAGAACCACTTGTATAATTCTTCGTTGTTATACGTATCAGTCCATGAATCGTGACCAGCCTCAGGATAGACGCTCAATTTGGCTTCATTCCCAATCTTGCGCAGGGCATCCACCATCCGTTGGGATTCCTCGGGATTCACGACGGTATCCTTGCCTCCATGAAAGGCCCAGACCGGTAATGATTTTAGGGATGTGGCCGTTTTGGGATCCGCGAGCAGAACTTTAAGTGAGTCTCCGCCTCCGCAAATCGGTGCGATCGCAGCAAATAAAGCTGGGTTGCTCAATCCGAGACTCCACGTACCGTATCCGCCCATGCTCAGACCCGTCAGATACACGCGTTCCGCATCGACCCTGTGGTTGGTGTTCACTTCATCCAAAAGTGCCATCAGGACATCGTTATCCCACCTCGCGCCTTCGGGGCATTGTGGAGATACGACGATGAATGGGAAATCGGACTGGGTTTGAACCTTTTTAGGTGGCCCATGAACGGCAACCTTCATGACGTTATTTCCTCTTTCGCCAGCACCATGAAGGAACAGCATCAACGGCCATTTTTTTTGGGTGTCCTTATTGTAATCCTTTGGGAGAAACAATAAATAGTCGGCTCGGTATGTTTTTGTGCCCTTGCGTTGAAAGTTGGTGATGGTTTGATTGGTTGGGAGGACAGGGGTTTGCGCGTCCACGACGGAAAGACCTGTGATCATGATGAGTGCGGCTAGAATGGGTTTATACATAAGTTGGATTGATTTGAATCGGCATGAACCCGCAGAATGAAGACGCGAAGCCATTCGGTCAACTCTTGGAATTAAAAAGAAAAACAGGCGTTTGGAATAAACCAAACGCCTGATGTGAAAACCTAGTAAAAGGTCGGATTAGTAGCGACCGCCACTATCGCCGCCATATTCGCGACGAGGTCCGCGGCGATCATCACGACCACCACCGCCGCCGCCATACCCACCACCACCGCCACCGCCACCATACCCACCACGTCCGCCGCCACCGCCGCCGCCACTGGGGCGTTCTTCGCGAGGACGAGCTTCATTGACGGTGAGGGGACGGCCATCCAGCGCCGCACCGTGGAGAGCCTGGATCGCCGCTTCTGCTGCTTCCTTGGATTCCATAGTGACGAAGCCGAAGCCACGCGGACGACCAGTCATTTTGTCCACCATTAGGTTGACGTCGATGACGGTTCCGTGAGCCGCAAATGCATCTTGCAGATCGTTTTCGGTTGTTTTGAACGACAGATTGCCGACAAACAATTTAGTACTCATTGATTAACTTGATTCCGTAGTGAACGCTGTACTGGGCTAGACTGTTCCCGACGGCCGGGTTTAAGATTCATCACGGAAACTTACCTTGACGATCCACCATGCCTGCACTGCTTACAGGTAAACTAACTAAAGAGTGTCTACACGAGGCGCGAAATGAAGACAAGAGCTTTTTATCACCCATTATGGTGACAAGCGTCGAATCGCCCCAATAACCACCAAAGATCACCACCCAAACACCGAAGGTAAATTCATTCAACGGGAGCTATTTCTAATACGATAAAGCTTTGAAGCCGTCCGAATGAAAAGGCTGTCGCGTGCGATCGCAGGGGTTGCCATGCACATTTCATCAAGGCTGTTTCGCCCGATCAATCGATACTCAGGTCCAGCTTGGAATACAAACGCGTCCCCGTCCTCGCTCAGGCAAAACACCTTGTCATCGTAGGCCCAAGGAGACGCGGTGAAGCCGGAGTTACCCTCAGGGTTGATGCGTTGTTTGTCATATATTTCAATGCCGGTTTTGGCGTTACGACAACTGAGAAAGCCAAAATCAAATAAAACGTAAAAATGGTCTCCGTAAAGGAGAGGTGAGGGATTGTAGGGGGCAGCAGTTTTCTGGGACCATGCGATAAAGGTGCTACTGGTTTCATCGGCCTTGAGGCTGATGTCGCCGGATCCCCCTGGGCGAACGGCAAACACGGGTCGATTCTTGTCCCCGACATAACCTGAACACACATAAAGCAATCCGTCCTTAGCAAACGGGGTAGGGATAACAATGGAGGACATCCCGCCAAGCTCCCAAAGGACTTTCCCATTCAGGTCATAGGAACGCACTTTATTGCGCCCGGGGACGACAAGTTCGGTGCGTTGATCGTTCCGCCAAATAAAAGGGGTAGCCCAGTTTCCTTTTTCGTCCCGTTCGACACGCCAAATCTGGTCTCCTGACTTTTTGTTCAATGCGACGATGTATGATTTTTCCTCGTTGTCATTAACGATAAAAAGTAGGTCTTGATGCAACACGGGCGAGGCTGCGGTTCCCCATCCGTGAGGGGTTGGGTGAGGAGCCCATTTTTTCGACCACAGTTCCTTACCTTTCAAATCCAAACAAAAAACGCCGATGTTGCCAAAAACAGCATAGATTCGTTCCCCGTCCGTGACGGGAGTTTCGGAGGCATAAGTATTTTTGAGGTGCACTGACGAACCAGGAGAACCTTCGTGTATTTGTTTTTCCCACGTCTTTTTTCCGGTGTCCCAATCAAATCCATAAACCATCCAGTGGTGCTTATCTTTGGCAGGCATTAGGCGGTCGCCACCAAAATATAGACCTTTTTTCGGAGGTTCGACCACGCCATCTCGGATTACTGAAGTAACAATAATTTGTTCTCCCCAGACGATGGGAGAGGACCAACCCCAACCGGGGACTTCGGTTTTCCAAGCGATATTCCGATTGGTTCCCCATTCGGTCGGCAGATTCTTGTTGAACCCTACGCCCATGGATGACTCGCCCCGGAACTGCGGCCAGTTGGTTTGGGCGACAGTAGAAAACACCGTCAACAGGAGCAGGGAAGTGATGAGGGCGAGTTGGTAAACCATGGCACCAAGAGTAATGCAAACTTGAGAATCCGCAACGGGGTCTAAAAGAAAACGTCCTTGTGACATTCCTTTGTTTCTTCGTGCTCACACGTTTTAGTTCATCACCGAACCTGCATTTCCCCCGAGGAAACTGCAACCTAACCGAAGGTTCTGGATTAATGTTTTCGAAACCTCGCAGCATAGGCTCCATCAGTTCCGTAAACAAAAGGGATCAACTCACGTTCAGTTTCGAGTGTGAATTGTGGGTGTTGTTCGAGGAAAGTATTGGCGACTGCAGTGTTTTCCTCAGGTTCAATGCTGCAGGTGCTGTAGACCAATGCTCCACCTGATTTGAGAAGTGGGACGCATTTATTGAGCAATGCAAGTTGGGTTTTCGCAAAGCTGGAAAGTTCCTCGGGGGAAAGTCGCCACCGCAGATCCACTCGCCGCCGCATGACCCCTGTGTTTGAGCAGGGAGCATCAATTAGGATGGAGTCATAGCCGTCATGGATGGCTTGGTAACTGACGCAAGTCACTTTGAGACGCGTGCAGTTTTCTTGCACGAGTTTGAGACGCAGTGGGTTTTCATCCTCCGCGACGATTTGCCCGTTGTTTTGGATCAGTTGGGCGATATAGGTGGTTTTGCCACCCGGAGCGGCGCAGAGATCGAGAATTGATTGACCGGGTTGAGGTTCCATCAAATTGGGGGCGAGAAGGGTGCTGGGATCCTGAATGTAAAACCAACCCTTTTGAAACGAGGGCAACTCGGCAATGGGTGGATGAGAGGACAACTCATAAACGGTGTGTGGCAATGTCCAATCAAAGTTGCGTTGCTGAAATTTAACGCGTTCTTCTTCCCATGCCGCTTCTAGATCTTTCGCGTTGCAGACCAGCGAATTGAGACGAGCAAAGGTGGAAGGAGGTTGATTATTCAAAGCCAAAAGGGTATGAGTCTTTTCAGACCCCCAACGTTTTGTCCAGCGATCTATTATCCACGATGGGTGGGAAAACCCTGCGGATGGATCCTTCGTTTTAAGGTGTTCAAGAGTGTTGCGGACGGAGGCTTTGTCGCGGATATACTGTCGCAGAATGGCGTTAATGAAGCCAGATTGCGGGCCGAATCCAAGCCGCTTAGCCATCTCCACAGTTTCATTTACTGCTGCGTGATCCGGAATGCGATCGAGCCAGAAAATCTGGTAGAGCCCCACCCGCAATAAAATTTGGAGCAATTCCTTTTGTTGGCGACCGTCTGTTTTCTGAGCGATGAGCCAATCCAACGCGAGACGCCACCGCACCACGCCATAGACAAGCTCCATAACTAACCCCCGATCCGAACCGCGAAGTTGTGTCGCGAGGAGGTTTCGTTCCGTGAGCATCTCGGTGAACTCCTTCCCTTCCGCATGCTCGTGTAGAATCTTAACGGCAATTTCCCTTGGTGTTTGTGCTGGCACGGGCGTATTATGAGGGACGGCTTTATGGCGCGCGAGTGATTTAGCATATTTATGAAAGAAGAGTTTGAGAAATTGGTAGCTGCAGGAAAAATGCAACGACTGCACGTGAATTCATTGGTTCAATTGGCTGAACAAGGCTACTGCATGCACCGATCTTGGGGAATCGGGAAAGTGGTCGCGGTGGATATTGTGTTTTCCAAGATCAGCATCGATTTCAACAACAAGCCGGGTCACATGATGGACCTAGCGTTTGCAGCGGAAACGCTCAAACCCATTCAGTTGACACATATTCTGGCCAAGAAACTTTCTGACCTGAACGGTCTGCGGAAGATGGCAGTCGTCCATCATTTGGAATTGACCAAGTTGGTGCTACTAAGCTACGGCGGCAGCGCGACGATCGATCAGATCCAACAGGTTTTGGTGCCAGATGTTATTGCCAATGATTGGAAGAAATGGTGGGAGGCAGCCAAAAAAGAAATCAAGAAAGATGGGCATTTCCAACTGCCATTAAAAAAATCTGAACCCATCGTTTACCAAGCCCAGCAGACCTCATTACAAAGCCGGTTGTTGGAGGATTTTCGAGCCTGCAAAGGACTCAAGGCGAGGATTTCAGCAGGAAATGAGTTTCTCAAAGCGATGCCTGATCTAGATGACAAGGCCGCCGCTGTTGCCGAGGTGGTGCAGAGCTTGAATACCGACATCACGAGCCATCAACGAACTCAGTCCGCTTTGGCACTCGAGGGTCTTTTCCTTCGGAGTGATTTGCGTGCGGCTGCAGAGATCACCGCTCCGGATGGTGAAATCAACGAAATTACAATTTGGAGTCAGGTCACTCGACCCAGCCAGATGCTGGAACAGATTTCCTCCTCCAAGCACAAACGGGCGTTGAATTCCTACAAAGACTCCTACCCTGAAAAATGGGTTGATACGTTTCTTCTCGGTCTTAACGGGATGTCCACGAAACTTGCGGGCGAAACGGCTGAATTACTCATACACAATGATAAATTGACCATCCTCAAGGAGCATCTCGCACGTCTGATCGGCCATCATCAATCAAGTAGCGATTTATTGTTATGGTTGGCGAAAGAGCGTTGCGACAGCTTTGTTGATATACTGGGTCCGGAAACTTTTAGAGCCATGTTGACGGCGATGGAACGCGATCAGTTTAATGAGAAACGTACCAATCGACTTCGTGATTTTATCATTGATGACCAATTATTATTGGTCGAATTGATCGGTTCGGCGGATTTGGAAGTCGTGAAGGATATTACCCGCGCACTGCAATTGTCTCCGTCTTTCGATGATATGGACAAGCGTTCCTTGCTGGCACGCATTGTCAAAAGTTATCCGGCGGTGCAATCGCTGATCACCGGCGAATCCGCAAAGCAGGATTCGACGCTCGTGGTTTCGTGGGCGAGTTTAGAGCGGCGAAAAGAGGAATACAGCGAGTTGGTTAAGAAAAAAATCCCTGCTAATTCCAAGGAAATTGCCATTGCCCGCAGCTACGGGGATCTTCGAGAGAATCACGAATACAAAGCGGCCAAGGAAATGCAGAAGTTGCTGATGAAACGCAAATCTGAACTCGAGGTGCAATTGGTTCGCGCCCGGGGTATGGATTTTAGTTCGGCCAAAACCGATGCGGTCAATATTGGCACAACGATTCAGGTGACCGACCTAGAGAGCCAGTTGCAAGAGTGCTACACCATTCTTGGAGCATGGGACTCCGATCCTGACAAAGGAATTATCAGTTACTTGACGCCCGTGGCTCAATCTTTTCTGAATCAAAAAGTCGGTGCCGAAGTGGAAATGAAAGTTGAGGGATCAATTCGCAAATTGCGGGTGGATTCGATCGAACCCTTCAAACAGGTTGAACTGGAAGTGAACGCGGCTGCCTGACATTTTCACCGTTAGGAATCTAATCAACCCGCCTTATTTAGGCGGGTTTTTTTGTGAACTCCACGGTTAACGTTTGTAATGGATTAAATTCAAAAACTCGCTGCGGGTACGTGCATCCTCACGAAAGCAACCGAGCATCGCTGAGGTAATCGTGTTAGAATTTTGTTTTTCCACGCCACGCATCATCATGCAGAGATGCTGAGCTTCCACGATGACCCCCACACCCTGCGGCTTGATCAAATCTTGAATCGTCGTGGCAATGTCATGAGTCAGTCTTTCCTGAACTTGCAATCGACGAGCGAACACTTCGACTAAGCGGGGGAGTTTCGAAAGTCCCACCACCTTTTTAGCAGGGAGATAAGCGATATGAACGCGACCAAAAAAAGGCAACAGGTGGTGCTCGCACATGCTGTAAAAATCGATGTCACGCACGATCACCATCTCGTCTGAGGCGACATCGAATAGGGCACCATTGAGCACCGATTTCGGATCAATGTTGTAGCCCTGAGTTAGAAATTTGAGCGATTTGGCGACGCGGAAAGGAGTTTGAGCCAAACCGTCGCGCAGCGGATCCTCTCCTAATAAAGTGAGCTGTCGTTTGATCAGTTCCGCTAATTCCTCTTGGGATGTGTCCATATCCTGGAGAGCCTCGTTAGGTTGAGAGTTTCTGTCGAGATCACATTTACGACCCCCGATGAAGCGCAAGGCGAACTCATATCGTAAGTACGCAATCCAGCCTCGACATGTCCAATAGGGACTTTGTTGTAAAAGGCAGCTAAAGCGGATCCGAGGACAGTAGTCGTATCGCCCTGCACAAGAATGGCTTTCAAAAATAAACTTTTGAAGATTTCATTCATTGCTTGAACCACCCTGCCGGTAAGTTCGCCCAATGCCTGATTAGGCTGCATCAACCTTAAATCGATGTCAGGTACAAGACCAAAAGCGGAACATGCTTGATTGAGCATCTGTGCATG
>CAMBHS010000027.1 GCA_945867235.1 Akkermansia muciniphila | reverse complement strand
AACGTTTTAGAACCCCCACTTAATCATTGCTCATGCAGGGTGTCCACAATTTCAGCAACCATGGATTCTTCCACACGAAGACCAAATTCCGACTCTCCGATGGATTTGATCAAAACAAATTTGATCCCTCCTGATACTACTTTTTTATCAAGGTTCATCGCCTCCAGTAACGATCGACGCTCTGAAGCATCAAGGACGATTGTAATGGGAAGTCCTACCCGTTGGAAAACAGATGTAATCCTTTCTACGTCGTGTTTCGAAAGCCCTAAGCGCATGTGGGAGAGACGCGCCGCAGCGATTTGACCAATGGAGATCGCTTCCCCATGAAGCAGTCGTCCGTAACCGGTGATGGCCTCCAGTCCATGACCGATCGTGTGTCCAAAATTTAAAATAGCGCGCAACCCTGATTCTTTTTCATCCTTTCCAACGATCGCTGCTTTTATCTGGCAACACCGGGCGATCACGAGGTCTAAAAAGGCAGGATCTCGATTCATCAATAAATCTACATTTTGATCTAATTGGGTAAAAAATTGGGCATCATAAATGATGCCGTATTTGATGACTTCAGCCAGTCCTGCTTTGTATTCACGATCTGGAAGTGAAGCTAATGTGGCTCGATCACAAATTACAAATCGCGGTTGGTGAAAGGAGCCAACGAGATTTTTTCCTGCGGGAAGATTCACTCCTACTTTTCCACCAACGGAACTATCGACTTGGGCAAGCAACGTCGTAGGGATCTGCACCAAGGAAATACCGCGAAGATAGGTTGCCGCTACAAAACCGGCGAGGTCACCAACAACTCCTCCACCCAAGGCCACAATAAAAGAATTTCTTTCAATGCGATGCTTCGCCAACAACTCGTAGCACATTTGAACCACTTGTAGGTTTTTGGAAACTTCGCCCGGCTTTATTGTAATGCGGATAGGATCGAAACCCGACGCTTTCAGGCTATCGGTTACGATTTCGGCGTAGGCTGCTTCTACGTTTGAATCGGTGACAATGACGCATTTTTGGCCAAGGTTATGTTGTTGGCACATTGTGCCCAATTCGTTCAACAGGTTCGCTCCGATCTGAATATTGTAGGAGCGATCCCCAAGTTCAACGTTCACGTTTGGCATAATTAAACTACGATAGAGACGGTTAATTACCTGTAAAGCTCCACATTTCTCAACTCCCTGAGTGGGATAATTTCTGCGATCCAATGGTTCCAACGAGGTTCTCTAGATAGCTGGAATCTTTACATAAATGAAATTGTTCCAGAGCTAGATCCAGTTTCTGTTTAATTCCTAAACGATTTGCCTCTGATAGATAGCTCGTTTTGGACAGAAAATTTTCGAGGTAGTTGACGTGCTTTTGCCAAAGAGCCGTGTCGGTCTCCTGTTTTGTTTTGAGTCGATCCTGATACCAAACTGAAGCTAAAAGATATTCCAATGTGAACAATGAACGAAATTCAGAATTCTCGATTCCTTTACCTTCAAACTCTCCGTGGATCATAATTTCAATCAAAGCACGGAGGGGAGGGCAGGCTAAATCTATGGTGCCATCATTAACGTAGGACAGAGCTACACTTTTTTGTGTGGAAACAACATTATCCATTCCTTCGGCAAAAATCGCCACATCCTGTAATTCGGGACGAAGCATTTCCTCCGTGAAAACCATGTGCGGATGATTGAAGACTCTTCCGAAAAAAGCGCGGACGAATTTGTTGGTCATTCGATACCCCAATCGACTGGCCTGAACCTTCTTTCCATCGTAATCGAAATCCGTGCATTTTTCAAAATACCCATGGGAAATGAGGAAGTGGGGATCGCGTTCGGTAGAGGACATACGGCACCAAACTTCAGGGATCAGAAGTGAAACATCATGATCAACACGCGCTTTGGGTCCGACGACTCCGGCTGCAGAAATAAATGCGGCATTACCCGTCAGTATGTAGGAAACGAGTGCTTGATTGAGATCAATAATCCCTGAGACGGCATTGAAGGGGCCTTTGGTTAACGCTCCTTCCGAACCCGCGCCTGTGGTAGATGGGGATTTACCAGTCATGCTGCATATGAACTCCATGAAGAGCTCAGGAAGCTCCATGTAGTGTACTGGATTGTAAACAGCAAGAGACCGAATCCCTGTGGCTGCTTCCGGGCCATTATTGCGCCGACCTGGAACGACGGCATTCACAGGCGTGTATGCAGGAAACGTGGCAGGAATTCTTCGCTGCAAACGAATCGCCATCTCAGAAAGATAAACCTCCCTCGGGGTCAAGAGGTCGGGACGAATCTGCAAATAACGGGGATTTTTTGAGGGTTTACCACCCACGATCCGAGGGTGCGCACTGGATACAAAATAATGGGGTCGCCCACCTTTTGCCGCACTCTGGATGAGTTCTTGCATCGGTGCCGTAAATTTAACAAATCCCAAGGCGTCCTCGATCAATTCCTGAGCATCGAATTGGGATAACGGTTCAAAATTAGAAAGAAAGTTTCCTTTTTTTGCCAAATCATATTCGGCTTGTTTGTCATACCCACGATGCACAGCGTCATCAGGACGTTGGAACAAACGCATTTCACAGTTTTGGACAAATTTGACGCTGGGCTGATTGTAATCTCGATTCAAGTGCGAAAGCCGACTCGCAGGAACGACGACAGAAGCGGTGATATCATCCTCAGCCTGAATTTTAGCCGCCGGATGAAAATCTTTCCTCAGCCCAAAAACACGCCACGCTCCATCTACCTCAAAACCAACGCGCAAGAAATTGGTAACCAATTTCCGGTTCTCCAACTTAAGTTCATTGCCCGGGGTTCCGTTGATAATATCAACGCTGAATCGATCCCGCCATAGGTTACCCCACTCGGACTTATAAAACCGTTTAACCACGTAAACTTGTTCTTTGATGTATTGGGGGATCGAGTTGAGCCATTGATTGAATTCGTTCGAATAATCATCCTCAGATGGCGTTAACAACTTAATTACCGATCCCAAGGAACGTTCGGAACTGAGGATCCGTCGGTTGTCCTTTCCATTTTTTGTGGGGTCTTGGAATCGATCGGAATAGTTCCTGCGAATCACACGAGCCACGAGGTTGAAATCCTTCTTAAAATCAGCGACAAATACAGGACCTTGAATAATGGCGTCCTCGATGGACTTCGATATTTCAGATTTTCCACCGCCGGATACAGTGGATGGCTTATGACACAGAGTCGGTTCAGCCACTGTCCCTACAAGTCTCCAAGTGCGATGACCGGAAGGCTTTTCCATACGCACACTGTAACCCGAAGGTCGAACGTAAATCTTGTCACAGAGCAGTTTTATTTTGACTGCCAATCCATTTGCATGAGGCCAGGAAACAGTTTGGGCTTTTAAATCAAAATTGGCATTTTCCGGGACATACAATATTTCGGGGTATCGTTGATCAATGGCGTAACCCTCGGGCATTAACGCCATGCTGTTCCCATACAGGGAAAGGACTTCTTCAAATGAATGTCCTCGATGGCGGACATGGTAATTCCCACTAAATTCCTCACCTAGATCATATCTGGCATAGACCAAGGCTCCTCCTGAATGTTCTTCCTCGACCGATCCGAATAAATTGGCGGCATAACTGATTTGGGTTTTAACCTCTTTTTTGCAGTAACCATAATAGTTATCGGCAATAATCGTGACCATGATGCCACGTGAATCCCGGCAGGTTAATTTGAAGGCCCCCCCATTGTTGTAGAGTTCACTTTCTTCCTTCCAACACATTCCATCGCGGCGTTGCCTTGAAGTTGCTTGGTCGAAATGAGGTAATCCGACCTCCTTTTTTGTAACCTTGACGAGGTGGGGAGCGAGCACAACACAACCCGTGTGCCCAGTCCAATGTTCGACATCTAGACCGGCGTCATTTTCAGGCAAGTGCGGATCGCCAGCGTTTCCAAATATACTCTCAACAAAATCCAGATTGCTCACTAAATTGCCGGGAGCAAAAAATCGTATTTCCATCGTTTTCTGTGAAGTCACCCCTTTCACCTCGGGACAAACGATTGGTCGTAACAAAAGCGAAATAAAACATTCTGCGGGTCTGACTTGACCATCAGAAAATGGCAACCGGAGCAGATCCCTTGGTGGTTCAAAGGCCAATTGAATCATTTTTGCAGCGGCAGCGATGGGCACTCCTAATTTGTCGTCGGGTATGGCAAGACCCCCCTCCGCAACGTGAAATACTCCTTGCGTGGTGCGACGATCACTTGCCGGGTTATGAAGCACTCCCTGACGCAGTCGGTAGGATTTTCCAATCGAAGAGGAAAATTCATCCTTACCTGGGGGCAAGGACATGGCTCGTGCCAGTCCAGCACTATCTAGGACAAAGGTTTGAGAAGGAATCGTCGGGACTATCCCCGTTGTATGAAAATAATCTTTGAGAAAATTTTGAACGCGCCAATCTGCAGGGCAAAGGTAATGAGCCAACAAGCGAGCGGTTTCTCGATGGCGTGCCAAAAAAGAACCGGCCCACGACGGGATAGACTCTCCTTGGGTCAACACCACTGGGGGTTGATCCAAAAGAGCGAGGCGCAGATTGATAAACTCGGTTAAATGGGAATCAGATAGGGAGGGTTCGATGCGGTGGACGCGGGAATTCTTGTCGGTCATTTCGCTGAGCATTAAGGCGTGATCTGTAGTGGTTTCTCTACAAACCACACTTTATGTGGTTAGGGTTAAAAGACAAGTATTCGAGAAAGAAAACCGGATCGTTTTTCACCAAGTTGTTTGATTCTTCCGTGGTTCTGGTAGTTAGGCATAATTTTTGTGACAGATTACAGTCAAAACTACGCATAAGTTAAGTATCGATTTGCGAATTAATTGATGAAAACGAAAGATTTTTATTCGGACTGTGACACGTAACTGCCTACATAGCAATGGTTTTAAGAGATGTTTCGCTAGGCGTAAAGATTTTTAATAGAACTTGTTAATATTATTTAAGGCTGTAGACTCCAAGACTCATGTCAAACGACAATCTTAAAAATTATTTACTTCTGCGCGACGCTCTTACGCAGGAAAAAGCTGAATTAGAAGCACGACTAAAGGAAATTGATACCGCGTTGGGTATAGACTATGGATACTCGGCGCGTCCTCGAGGTCGCACTCCCGGTCATGGGAACAATGCAATTTCCTTGAAACGGGCTGTAATGCGGTTAACGAATGGTCGTGCTTTAACCAAGAGGCAGATTCTTGATGAAGTTGAACTGCTTGGGTATAAGTTTAAAACTACCAATCCGTTAAATTCATTGAGTGTAATTCTTTACGGAAAAGTGCCCAAATTTAACCGTGAAAATGGTGCTTTTATTTTGGCTCCTAGCCAGATGCCACCTGAAGAAACTTCCTCCCCCACTGCGGTTACTGCCGCGACGGTTTAGACGGAAAAAACGACATTAAAGTCTAGTTATTTTTGGATTTTATACGCAGCTCACTTCGTGAAATCGAAGTGAGTTTTTTATGGCTTACGGGTTGAAATATTTTTGGGATGAATAAGTATTGGTGCTGAAACGATGCTGCCGCGACCCACCGAATAAAGAGCAATAGCGTCGGGGACTTGCTGAACGCCGACATAAACCCGATTGGTTATATGTGCAGGAAGAATTTCGATGTTCCATAGTTTGCCTCGGCGACTCTGTAAAACCCACTGTGCCGGAGACGAGTTATGACTCGGGTTCCAGTTCAATAATTTCCTATTATTATCCAAATTATTCAATTGCACAGAAGGAGTAGGAGGTGGTTCTGATTGAATCCACGGCATGGAAGGGGGCAAGGCAGGTTGCGGATATATTTTTTTGCTGAGTTGAGTTGCAAGGTTTTCGGAATTTCGTTGTAAGGATCCAATGTTCCACATGAGGACGCCAGGTTCTGTCCCTGATCGCCGGGAATAATTCACCTGTTGGATAATGTTAGCAGCAGACCAGGATTGCCCTACTTTGACTGCGTTTAATCCCGGCCAAATATGGCGTTTCATCGTGTTTTGACTCAGCCACCAAGTGTGCAATACGCCAAAATCCTGTGCGGGTTGGTCGAACCCCCAATAAAGCTGGGGTGCCATATAATCGACCCATCCTTTATTCAGCCACAACCGAGCATCGGCATATATTCCGTCGTAAGCGTCCAGTCCACGAATTTGTGCGGGATAACCTGGACGCCAAATCCCGAATGGACTGATCCCAAAACGCACTTCGGGTTTGATGCTTTTGATTGTTTGATAGAGCCTCTCGATCAGGCCATTAACATTGTGACGTCGCCAATCGTTTTTCGCGAGCTTCCCCCCTTGCTTTTGATAGGTTGAATATGTTTTTTCATCAGGAAATTCGAGATGCGTTTGATTGGATGTCTTTTCTGGATAGGGGTAAAAGTAGTCGTCCAAGTGAATTCCATCCAAATCATAGTTTTTTACTAAATGTGTGATCACTTGAACCACATGGTTTTGAACTTCGACCTCTCCCGGATCCATCCATAAGTTTTTCCCATAGCTGCGGATTAAATGTGGATGGCGACGGATAAAATGGTTTTCTGAGAGTGGGTATTTGCTGTTACGAAAACCTGCGCGATAAGGATTGATCCATGCGTGAAGCTCCAATCCTCGCGAATGGGCTGCGAGAACTGCAAATTCCAACGGGTCGTAATAGGGAGAAGGAGGCTTTCCCATGGTGCCGGTGAGATAAGGAGACCAAGGTTCTGTTGGGGAGGCGTAAAAGGCATCCCCTAAAGGTCGAACTTGGAGAATAACCGCATTTAAGTGGGTTCGTGCCGCCAAATCAAAGATTGCTGTGAGTTCTCGTTGTTGTTGGGCGGATGATAAGCCGGGTTTTGAAGGCCAATTAATGTTGCCTACTGAAGCCACCCAAACTCCGCGAAATTCTCGAGAAATGGCAGGAGGTGTTTCGCTGGAATAGAGGTTGCATGGATTTATTAAAAAGAAGAGGAGGATCAAAACGAGGGAACCCTTCTCAGCCTCACGGGTTGAAAACTTTGAAACTCGTGGCACCCAACATTTTTTTAGCCACTCCATCATAGCAACTTTTAAGGCTCCGGTAGAATTGTCGAACGGTTGGGTTCCGTTATTTTTTCGAGCTTCGAGACTCGTTTCATCAGTTCGGGTAATTTGAAAGTAGCCAGAATGGTGCGTTTTGCTTCTTTATCCGGTTGGGCTGGACTCCCAAGCCACTTTTGACCATCGGGAATGTTGTGCATAACCCCTGACTGCGCAGCGACGGTGACTCGGTCCCCAATTTCGAGATGTCCCGCTATACCTACCTGTCCCGCGAGAACCACATACCGACCTAATTTTGTACTGCCGGCCACGCCTGCTTGCGCGACGATGATTGAGTGCTCACCGACGGTTACATTATGGGCGATTTGAACCAGATTATCTATTTTGCTTCCGAATCCGATGAGGGTGGATTCCATGGCCCCGCGATCAATGGTCGTATTTGCGCCAATTTCGACGTCGTCCTGAATGATTACATTGCCTACTTGAGGGATTTTTAAATGAATTCCATCATTAAACACATAGCCGAATCCATCTGAGCCGATGACAGTCCCGCTATGAATACGCACTCGTTTCCCAATCTGGCATTGGTGATAAACGGTCACGTTCGGAAAAAGTCGGGAGTCCTCACCAATTACACAATTATCCCCCACAGAGTTTAATCCTTGTAAAACGACTCGTGAACGAATTACGACATGTTCTCCAACGATGCAATGCGGTCCAATGTGGGCAGTCGGATCAACCTTGGCCGACGAGGCAACCACGGCAGTTGGGTGGATGCCAGGTTGGAACGAGGGTTCGGGAAAAAATAGGGCTAAAGCTCTTGCAAAAGCCACTCGTGCGTGGGGAACCTGGATGCACGTTTGAGAGCACGGGGTGATATCATAATCAACTAGGATGGCGGAGGCTGAGCTATTAATTGCCTGAGTAAAAAATGTTTTGTTTTCCGCGAAAGTGAGGTCTCCTTGCACGGCATTTCCGGCAGGCATGATTCTGTTCAGGATGACGGAACCGTCTCCAATCACTTGCCCGTTGAGCAAGGCAGCCAATTCGTTTGCGGTGTAGGACATGAAATGAAATCAAATGCCGCGTTCGTTAATGATCGAGTTGGATTGTCCCAGAACAATGACTTGAGGTTGCCAATTCGTTGCCTCCTCCGAGCTTAAAGTGGCGAAGGCCATGATTGTGATCCGGTCCCCCGTCTTTCCCATATGCGCCGTGGCACCGTTAAGGACAATCGTTCCGGAGCCTGTTTCGCCAGGAATCGCGTAGGTTTCAAATCGGTGACCATTGGCCAAGTTGCTGCAAAGGATTCGTTCAAATGGCAAGAGCCCAACCTTCTCCATAAGATCGCGGGCAATAGTCATGCTGCCCTCGTAATTAAGGCTTGAACCGGTAACTTCCGCTCGATGTATTTTCGATTTGAGTAATTGCAATTGCATACTGACGATAAAAGCGAGAACACCCTAGATTAACGCTAGTTCAATGCCTTGATGGAGGCAATTTGATTTGAAATCAACAAGTCGTTCGTTGACTTGAAATACGCAGAACACTATAAAGTGCGTGTTACCTTATTCAATCAATACTTTGAATCGTATGGCGAAAACACTACGTGTCGGCATGATCGGTTACCGTTTCATGGGAAAGGCACATTCCAACGCTTGGCGGCAAGCACCCCATTTTTTTAATCTCCCCGCATCGGTGGTGCTTCACACAATTTGCGGTCGTGACGCAGCAGGGGTCGAGGCTGCCCGATCCCAGTTGGGTTGGCAAAATGCATCGACCGATTGGAAGGCTGTCGTGAACAACCCGGAAATCGATATCGTCGATATCAATACTCCGAATGATTCACATGCAGAAATTGCCATCGCTGCCGCAAAGGCAGGGAAGCATATCCTTTGTGAAAAGCCCTTGGGTCTCACAGTAGCTCAGTGCAAGGAAATGGTTCAGGCTGTCAAAAAAGCCAAGGTTGTGAACATGGTTTGCCACAACTATCGACGTATTCCCGCGATAGCCCAAGCAAAAAAAATGATCGAGGAAGGAACGTTGGGCGAGATTTTCCATTATCGTGCTCGTTATGCACAGGATTGGATTGTGGATCCCGAGTTCCCATTGGTTTGGAGATTGCAAAAGGGGATTTCGGGAAGCGGAACCCATGGAGATATTAACGCCCATATCATTGATTTGGCTCGATACCTCGTCGGTGAGTTCAAGGAAGTTTGCGGCTTGATGCATACCTTTATCAAGGAACGACCTTTGATGGATCAGAGTGGAAAAGGGGATGGACTTGGGGCGAAAGGTTCGAAAAAAATGGGTAAAGTCACCGTGGATGATGCGGCATTATTCATTGGTCGTTTTCAAAATGGAGCGTTGGCAAATTTAGAAGCGACACGTTTCGCATTGGGTCGCAAGAACCATATCGAGATCGAAATTAATGCATCCAAAGGATCCCTGACTTTTGATCTAGAGGATTTAAATCGACTCAAGTATTTCGACAACACGAACGCAGCTGATCGTCAGGGTTTCAGAGATATTCTGGTCACACAGGGGGGTGGAACTCATCCTTTTGTCGGGAATTGGTGGCCCCCTGGACACATCCTCGGATATGAACATACTTTTGTGAATACGATTGCTGATTTTGTTCAGGCGGTTGTGGATGGCAAATCAGTCCAACCTACGTTTGAAGATGGATTAAAAAATGAGCGAGTGCTCGAAGCTGTGGAAGAATCCGCCAAAAGTCGTCAGTGGGTCAAAGTTTAATCCCAATATGGGGTAACAGGGACGGCAGGTAATGTCGTCCCTGTTTTTTATTTACAGCGAATCTAATGAGCAAAATAGGTGTCGGTCTTATCGGATGTGGGGGTATCTCCCTTCAAAATCATCTTCCTGGATTAGCGATGTGTTCGGATGTTGCTGTGGTTGCACTTTGTGACACGGATCCGCAAACACTCGAACGAGCCAGAAGCCAAACAGGACTGCAGGCAGTTTTTACAGATTATCATGAGTTACTGAAGCGTGAGGATGTGCAGGCTGTTTTGGTGGCGACCCCAAACGTTGTCCATGCTGAGCTTGTTTGCGCCGCGATCAAAGCTGGCAAGCATGTGTTTTGTGAAAAGCCGATCGCAATGAATTACGCTGAGGCTAGGCACATGCACCAATTAGCGGAGCGGGCGAATATTCGTCACATGACCGCATTTACCTATCGGTTCGTCCCAGCCATGCGGTATATGGCCCATTTGATTAAACAGGGAGCCGTAGGGCAACCTTACCATTTTCGTAGTTGCCGGTTGCAAGATTGGGGCACCCGCAACATCGGTTGGAGACAGATAAAAAAACTCGCCGGCACGGGTGAATTGGGGGACATGCTTTCCCACCGCATCGATTACTCCCATTTGTTGATCGGTGGAATGACGCGCCTTGTCGCAAATACAAAGCAGTTTCATGAGATGAGGGATGGCAAACCTTCGGATCTCGAGGATTGGGTGACGATTCTCGCAGATTACTCCGTAGGAGCCACCGGCGTGTTGGAAAGCACAAAGGTCGCCACGGGTCGAGGGGAGAGTGCCCACAGCCAGGACTATGTGGAAGTAAATGGTCAGGAGGGTTCGATTGTGTTTCAATTGGAACAACCCCACCAATTACAGATTGCAAAAAAAGGTGAGAAATCCCTCAAAGTATGTTCTCTGCCACGGGATTTTCTCACGTGGCCCGGTTCCTCTCGCGATCCATCAGCAGGTGATCCACTCTTTAGCTTTCGATACGATCAAAGTTTTGAATTTATCGATGCGATCAGAAACCAACGACCCTGCACCCCGTCATTTTATGATGGCGCGTTAGCTCAAGGAGTCATGGATGCAGCCATTCAATCTGCCGCCGAAGGTCGTTGGGTCGAGATAGGTCACTTGGAACAAGAATTGCGGGAAAAGTAATTCCAAATTTATGGAGAAAACAGCAGTAGTCACAGGAGCAGGGAGCGGAGTAGGACGGGCGTCCGCCATTCATTTGCTGAAGGAAGGGTGGAGGGTTGCTTTATTGGGACGACGTCGGCAAAGCTTGGAGGAAACCGCTCAGTTGAGTGGATGTGTTGATCGATGTTTCATTTTGAATTGTGATGTCAGTTGTGAACTCGATGTGGTGAAGGTAGGACAATTAATCCTCCTCGAATTTGGTTGCGTCGAAGTGTTGGTGAATGCGGCGGGAACCAATGTGCCTCGGCGAAGTCTCGAGGTTCTTTCGTCCTCCGATTACCACGAAATGATCAGCACCAACCTCAACGGGTCTTACTATTGTGTACAGGCATTTCTTCCGCAAATGCGCCAACGACGATCGGGAACGATAGTCAATATTGTTTCTGATTCCGCAAGGCAGGCAAGCCCCAAAGCGGGACCTGGCTATTCGATGTCTAAATTCGGGGTCTTGGGTTTAACCCAAGCCATCAATGCAGAAGAACGTCCGAACGGAGTTAGAGCGTGCGCCATTCTGCCCGGAGATATTGACACAGATTTATTATCAAGGCGGCCGAACCCGCCCGATGCAATGGCTCGTACCCGCATGATGCAGGCAGATGATATTGCACGATGTGTTTTGCTAGCGGTTAACCTTCCCGCCCGCGCTGTCATTGAAGAAATGTTGATCCGTGCTGCGGGATAGGGCAGGGGATAGAATCGTCAATTCCACTAAAATGTTCCTACCCACCTAAGTAGGCTTTGCGAATTTCGGGATTTGTTTTCAAAACTTGGGAGTTGTCCTGTACAATTATTTTACCTGATTCGAGGACGTAACCATAAGTCGAGATGTCCAATGCGAGATTGGCGTTCTGTTCGACTAAGAGAATCGTGAGTCCTTGCTGGCGATTTATTTCCACGATTTTCTCGAATATATTTTTCACTAGCAAAGGTGCGATTCCTAATGAAGGCTCGTCTAGCATAAGGAATTTTGGGCAGCTCATCAGAGCACGACCAATGGCCAACATCTGTTGCTCACCACCAGAGAGCGTTCCCGCAGTTTGTTTTATGCGTTCTTTGAGTCGGGGAAAGATGGAATACACGTAATCCATCTGACTTTTGATGACTTTTTTGTCCTGTTGTAAATAGGCTCCCATCTGCAAGTTTTCCAAAACGCTCAGATTGGCGAATACCATTCGCCCTTCGGGGACGTGAGCAATTCCATTACGGACAATTTGATGAGGCTTTAGGAGGCTGATGTCGTCACCTTGATAAATGATGCGACCGGATTTGATCGGCACCAGTCCTGATATGGCCCGAAGGGTGGTGGTCTTGCCAGCTCCATTGGCTCCGATCAAGGTGACGATGTCGCCTGTTTTGATGTGAAGACTGATGCTTTTTAGAGCATTGATGACCCCGAAATTGACAACGACGTCATGCAATTCGAGTATATTTTGGCGACTCTCAAACATGTTACTCACCGAGATAGGCTTCGATTACCTTTGGATTGGATCGGATCTGTTCCGGTGCTCCTTCGGCAATTTTGAGTCCATAATCCAACACGACGATGCGTTCACAAATTCCCATGACCACCTGCATGTCATGTTCGACTAACAGCACAGAAATGTTAAACTTGTCTTTTACAAATTGTATTAAGTTCATCAATTCAATTTTTTCTGTTGGGTTCATGCCTGCAGCAGGCTCATCAAGGAGCAGAATTTTTGGACGTGTGGCCAATGCACGCACGATTTCTAACCGTCTTTGATCTCCGTAAGGAAGGTTTTTGGAATGGGTATTGCGATGCTGCTCAAGATTAAAAAGGCGGAGAAGTTCAATGACCTTATCCGAGATATCCTGTTCTTCTTTCGCGAACGATGCGCCTCGCCACCAAGCATGATTCACTCCACTGAGAAGATGAAGGTGGAACGCCACACGCACATTGTCGAAAACGGTGAGAGATGGAAACAAGCGGATATTTTGAAAAGTTCGGGCGATGCCATGGGCGGTAATTTGATAGGGACGCAGGTTCGAAATGGATTTTCCGTCGAATTCGATCCGACCTGAGGTGGGTTGATACACACCTGTGATGAGATTGAAGACCGTGGTTTTACCGGCTCCATTGGGGCCTATCAATCCGACCAACTCATTTTCATGAATCTGGAAGTTTAATTCTGAGACAGCGGTCAATCCACCAAAACGAATCGTGCAGTTCTGCAAGTTAAGCAGCAACGTGGAGTTCATGCAGAGTGCGAGGGATGAGGGCGGATACGAAAACTGAATAATCCCTGAGGGCGAGTCAGCATTAAAATGATCAACAAAAGTGAATAAATGACCATCCGATATTCCGCGATAGGACACAAAATCTCGGGTAACAGGGTCAAAATAACCGCCGCCATAATAACGCCGCGTGTGTTGGCCATTCCTCCTAAAATAACCATGACAACAATTTCAATAGAACGCATGAAATCAAATCCCTTTGGATCGATGGATGACTTCAGATGTGCGTAAAGTCCTCCTGCGATTCCTGCAAAAAAAGCACTAACAACAAAGGCGATTATTTTATATTGAGTTGTGTTGATCCCCATCGCTTCCGCAGCGATCTCATCATCGCGGACAGCAAGGAAACCTCGACCGAAAGAAGAATTCACCAACGCCAACACCATGTAGATTGTAATCAAACCCCAAAATGAAACCCAAAAAAAGTTGGTATGAAATGGAATTCCATTCAACCCGAGTGCTCCTCCGAGTGCATCCACATTGCGAAAAATAACGCGGATGATTTCCCCAAAACCCAAAGTAACGATGGCGAGATAATCACCCTTCAAACGTAACGAAGGCGCGCCGACGATGACCCCGGCACCGGCTGAGGCCAAACCCCCGAGAAGGAGAGCAACGAAAAAACATGCGGAAGTTACTAAAAAATTTGCATCTGGAAACCAACGAGGTGCTGCGAACAATGTGAAGGCAGCCGAGGCATAGGCACCTACGGCCATGAATCCGGCGTGGCCCAATGAAAATTGTCCAGTGTAGCCGTTGACTAAATTGAGACTAACGGCGAGGACGATATTGATCCCGATCGTTAGTAGGACATCGAGGTGATAAGGATTGAGTTGAGGAGCGAGCAAGCTGACCCCGAAGGCGAGAGCAAGTGAGAAACAAAGTAATGTTTTCGGACGGTGCAACATTTCAGACTTTTTCTACAGTTACTTTGCCCAATAGGCCGGACGGTCGAAAGATTAGAATGATGATTAAGAGAGTAAAAGCGATCGCATCCGTGTAGGTAGAGTATCGACTCCCATTGACAAAGGTTTCGATTACTCCAAGAAGGAGTCCACCGAGAGCCGCCCCGGGAATGTTCCCGATGCCTCCTAAAACTGCGGCTACGAATGCTTTCAGACCGGGTAGAACCCCCATCAGCGGTTCGATGCTCGGGTAATTCAATGAATAAAGAATTCCGCCCGCAGCTGCGAGGGCGGATCCGAGCCCGAAAGTAAATGAAATGACCGCGTCGTTATTGATGCCTACCAATGAAGCGGCCATGGGGTTGAACGAAACAGCTCTCATCGCAGTGCCCATTTTCGTATAAAGGACGATGTATTGCAGGGCAATGAGGAGTAATAAAGTCATCACGAAAACCAAAACCTGTGTGCTCGAAAGAATGATTCCACCAGGGAGTGTGAAGGACATGGTGGGAAATAGAACAGGGAATGACAGTGGCTTGGTGAGTTTTACTTGAAAGCTGTATTCGAGGAACATCGACACTCCAATGGCGGTGATCAGCACGTTGAGTTTAGAACTGCCACGTAGAGGGCGGTAGGCAACTCTCTCAATCAGCATGCCGAGAAAGGCACAGACCAACATCGACAGGAACACGACGGAAATTCCCCCAAAGATTGATTCTGATGGGAAAAAACGGGAAAAAAAGTAACCGGAAAATGCGCCGACCATGAAAATGTCACTGTGCGCAAAATTGATGAAGCGCAACACCCCGTAAACCATGGTGTAACCGAGGGCGATCAGAGCGTAAATCGCTCCGAGCGAAAGTCCGTTTATGATCTGCTGGAAAAACTCGGTCACGCGGCAAAGATTAGCAGGAGAGTTGGAAGAAAAAAGAATGATATGAAAATTTGAGCGAATTCCACCTTGGGAATCATAAATGCCATCCACAAACAAAGGCGACCCAACTGAGGAATGCGACCCAAGCCAAAACTTTGATCAGATTCCATTTTAGTCGAGTTAACGCGAAATAAATTGAGCAAGACAATGCAATCGATGGGATATTTGCCCCGTGAGTTGTCGAGTAAAACACAGTCCATCCAAACCACAGAGCTAAATATAAA
The DNA here is from genome assembly GCA_945867235.1 of Akkermansia muciniphila. GTDB lineage: Bacteria > Verrucomicrobiota > Verrucomicrobiia > Limisphaerales > SXQI01 > SXQI01. The sequence continues at coordinate 10,113 of CAMBHS010000027.1, read as the reverse complement.
ATCATTCCAACAACAGCGGCAGTCACCGCGACGAGGGCGGCATTCAGAGTGACACGGTGTTGAAGTCGCTCTATCCATGGTGCCCCGAGAAAGATAAAAATGAAGCTTGGAATGAATGTGGTCCAAGTCGTGATCAAGGCGCCTACCAATCCGGAAAGTAACGGATTCAATCCACCGGGTTGTGAATAGGCTCCTAGAAATCCAACGAATTGTAGAACCATGATCAATGGACCTGGGGTGGTTTCAGCAAAACCCAACCCGTCCATCATTTGATGGGTGCTAAGCCATTGGAAGTTTTCGACGGCCTGTTGGGAAACATAAGGCAGGACAGCATAGGCTCCTCCAAAGGTGATTAATGCCGCTTTACTAAAGAACAACGCTTCATGGACGACGGAATGCTCCTTTCCAAGTGACATTGCGATTAACCCTACGGGTATCCACCAAACCAACAACCCGATCCCTAAGACACGCATTGAATAATGCCTGAGTTTAGGACTCCCTAATTCCGAAGGGGGTAAAACAGCCTTTGGATCAAACTGGAATTTGAGGTTTGTTTTTTCGATAACAAACTGTTTAGGAAAATGCCGAACCCCGATCCAACCGCAGATCGCGGTGCCAAGGATAATGACTGGGTAAGGAACGTGAAACACAAACAAGGAGATGAAGGAAAAAACGGCAACATTCCAAAGAGCGATTGAGTGCAGAACTCGTCCTCCCATGCGGATGACTGCATGGGCGACAATGGCGACTACGGCTGGTTTTAACCCGGCGAATAAGGCGACCATCCAAGGCAGATTGCCGAAGGAAACATAGAGCCAACTCAACAAAAGAAGAATGAAAACTGAAGGTAAAACAAAAAATACACCGGCTACGATTCCACCCCTCAGACCGTGCAATAGCCAGCCAATGTAAATGGAAAGTTGTTGTGCTTCCGGACCTGGCAAAAGCATACAATAATTTAATGCCATCCAAAACTGCCTATCCGAGACCCAGTGCCTTTTCACCACCAATTCCTCGTGCATGAGTGATATTTGCCCTGATGGTCCTCCAAAGTTGATAAAACCCAGTTTGAACCAGAACTTGAGTCCTTCTCGGAAGGATGGCTTTTGTCGCGGTTCTGTGCCCGGCAAATCAGGGTTGGGGGAAATCGTGTTCAAAAATAATTCCGGTGTCGCAAAGTGAGATGAGTCTAATAAACGGTGTTTCTTGCTCTTTGGAACGAGCGATATCGACGACAAAATTGAGTTCCCAGATTGCGTCACCCTCGCTACCTAGGAGAGTTTGCTTCACGATCCAAAAGACTTTGTCCTGGGATAATCCAAAATATGTATTTGCGGAATTTCTAGCTGCGGGATCTAGGCGGATCCGTCCTATGGATTGAACGCAACTTTCCAAATCCAATTTAAGTCTCGCATGATCCCAAGGTGTTTCAGTTTCATCAAGAGGGCTGGAAAGCAATGAAAGGGCGCGTGGAATGTCGTGGGCAACAAGTGCCTGAATCACTGTAAAGACTTGAGTGCGGATCGCAGCGTGGAATTGTTTTGTGTTTCGAGTAATATCCATCGGAAGGCTGGCAATCACCGGTTTGAGTTCGAGATTGCTGGAGTTTACCGGTTGGTAATCGGGATTACGCAGTCGATTCCATTCGTCAACCAAACTTGAGTCTACTGCCTTAATCATGACTTTAAGATATTCAATCATTTCCTCCAATGCTGCAGTCCTTAGATTTTCAGGGACTGTTTGGACGAGCACTTTGTAAACCCCATTGAGGTGTCGCAATAACACTCCTTCAACCCTTTGCAGATCGTAATCTCTGACATAGTCGGCGAATGATAGAAAATTTTCGAACATTTCGCGCGCGATAGATTTGGGTTTGATATTCTCCTGACCGATCCACGGGTGTGCTGCGGCGAATTCATTGAAGGTATTGTAAATAAACTCACGATTTGGTTTCGGGTATTCGAGTTCCTCCAATTTAGCAATACGTTCATCAAACTCAATGCCTTCGAGTCGCATCTCGTTCATTCTCGCTGTTTTAATCTGATTCAGTTGTTTTCGCAGAATGATATCGGGATTTTCCACAATAGATTCGGCAAGGGTGAGAATATCCAGCACGTAATCCGGATGGTTTGAATCGAGAAGACTCAGGGTGTCCAACAGATACAAGGACAGAGTTTGGTTAAGGGAAAAATCCGATTGTAAGGAAACATTGATTTGAAGTTTTGCTCCGGATGCAGATTCTTTAGGTAAGAATTCGATGATTTTTCGATCTTTCAATGCCCGAAAAAGTTGAAACGCGTGTGCTCTAATTACCTTTTTGTTGGCGGTTGTTTCATGGGAAGAACGGATCAACAATTGCATGGCAAGGCAACCGTCGGTCGGTCGAGACAGCACATTGAGGAGCATGCCATGGGAAACTTGAAACCGTGAAATCAACGGTTCTGAGGGAGCGTTAATGAGGCGTTGAAAAGTTTCTTCGCTCCATCCAATGGATCCTTCGATTGGTTTTTTCTTAACAATTTTCTTTAGTTTTTGTCCATCCCCAGCAGCCTTGCGTTCCTGCTTTTGGTTTTCGATCACGTGCTCTGGAGCCATCGCGATTACATACCCGATGTTATCGAATCCTTTCCGTCCGGCTCGGCCTGAAATTTGGTGAAAATCGCGTGCGGTGAGGTGGGAAGTTTTGTGACCATCAAATTTAGTCAACTTTGTGAAAAGTACCGTACGGATTGGAATATTAACTCCCACACCCAAGGTATCCGTGCCACAAATGATTTTCAACAAACCTCGCTGAGCAAGGTTTTCTACAAGAACACGATATTTTGGAAGCAGACCCGCATGGTGAATTCCGATGCCGCTTTTCAATAGTTTTTTGATTTCAGCTCCATACGGAGTTGTAAAATTAAAATGCGATATTTCAGTAGCTAAAACATCCTTTTCGGCCTTAGTGGTGATGTTAAGACTCAAAAAATCTTGAGCACTCTCCGCCGCATCCATTTGTGTAAAATGAACGATGTAAACAGGGACTTGGTTTTTCAGGACCAATTCTTCAAGGGTTTTATCCAATGGAATGTCGGTGTATGAAAACTGCAGTGGAACAGGTCTTTCCACGGATCGAACGACTGCTGTAGGTTTTCCCGTCAGCAGGGTGATTTTTTCCTTAAAGAATTCGAGATTACCCAAAGTGGCGGACATCAGAAGGAAACGAGCTCGGGACATTACAAGAAGTGGAACTTGCCAAGCCACCCCACGATCACGGTCCGAGTAATAATGAAATTCATCCATGATGATATCATCGAAAGGAGCAGTCTCACCTTCCCGGAGTGCGATATTACACAGAATCTCAGCGGTGCAGCACAGGATGGGGGCTTTGTGGTTTACCGATGCATCCCCCGTGATCAATCCCACATTGTCGGGACCGAATTCATTGCATAACGCGACAAATTTTTCATTGACCAACGCCTTGATCGGACTCGTATAGATCGACCGTCGATCCTGAGCCACGGAAAGAAAATGGAGTCCCGTGGCAACAAGGGATTTTCCGGAGCCTGTAGGAGTGTTGAGTATAACGTTTTGCCCCTCGTAAAGCGCAAGAATGGACTCTTCTTGCGGCGCGTATAGGTCGATTGATTTCTCCGAAATATAATCAAGAAATGAACTGAGCAAAGAATCGGGTGTCCGATCCGCCATCTGGCTAATGCGCCTTTGGAGAGGATGAATCATGTTGTTCAGTTATTTCAGGAGCCCTAGGAACCCAATTAAGAAAAATTCGCTAATTTTATAAATTAAGTTGACGGAAAATAACCACTTGGAATGTTATTGTATCGCGATGATATTCATTGGTGCATTCTAAAAACAAACCGGTATTCGTAACAGAGGTTTATGCAAACAATTACCACAGAAAAAAGAGGGGTTGTCGTTTCTTTGCATATCCACCCGGATAATGCGGATCATGAGATGGTTTCGGTTGAATCCTTCCATTTGGAGGCTGGAAAGGGGATTGTAGATGATGGGAGATACTACGACCGCTCCAGCCGTCGGCACATAACTTTGATCGAGCGAGAGGTTCTTGCGCACCATGAATCGCTCTTTGATCAACTCATGCTTTACCCGGGGCGTGTTCGATCTAATATAGAAACTTCGGGAATTAATCTATCGGAACTGTTGGGAAAACGGGTTCGAGTGGGCAGCGCAATGATTGATTTTTACGAGGCGCGGTTGCCTTGTTCCAAAATGGATTCCATTTGTGTCGGCCTTCGAGCAACCATGGAAAATAATCGCCAAGGAATGATTGGTTTTGTCGTAGAAAATGGCACGATACGGATCAATGATCCAATTACAGCACTCGCCAGTTCCTAATGGTTGATGCAATTGTAATTAGCAAAAACCATATTCCAGTAAGATGATGAATCTGACAACATGACGGAAAGGCAACCTGAGCGACTGTTGGTTTCTGATTATCCTTCAATGTGCCTGTGAATCAAACAACTCGATACCTCCAAGCGGTAGAATTCCAATTTATTGAAATCGGAAAGTTAGTCAGTTGCCTTATCCGGGATGCGGTGGAAGCTGGAGCCAGCGACATTCATATCGAACCGTGGGACAGCACATTGGTGGTCCGGGTGCGATTGAGTGGGGTTCTGACAGAACTCGTTCATCTGCCGCTTGAATTATTGGATAAGGTTTCTGGACGGTTGAAAGTAATGGCGGATTTAATCAGTTATCAGACTGACCTGCCTCAGGAAGGGCATGTTCCAGCGGATCCAGAACTTGGGGGTGTTGAATTACGGTTATCCGTGTTTCCAACGGTGCGCGGAGAAAAAATTGTAATCCGGATTTTTGATCCACGCAGTCGCAGTTTTGAATTGACCGGGTTGGGTTTTGACAATGCTTCGCTTTCCATGTTTGTTCAGTTGCTTGCTCGTCCGAGCGGACTGATTTTGCTCACGGGACCCACCGGTTCGGGTAAAACCACTGCCATCTATTCGGCACTTTACCATCTTTCCCAACGAGCGGGTCCGACGGTGAGTATCAGCACGGTGGAAGATCCTGTTGAATGCCATCTACCCATGGTCAGCCAGGCACAAGTCAATCGAGCTCGCGAATTCACCTATCCCATCGCCTTGCGATCACTCATGCGTCAGGATCCTGAAGTGATCATGATTGGCGAAATCCGAGATGCGGAAACCGCTGCTATCGCGGTTCAAGCGGGACTGACCGGTCACCTTGTGATCAGCACGATTCATAGTGGTTCTACAGCGGGTGTTTTTGCTCGCTTGATCAACATGGAGATCGAGCCGTTTTTGCTCTCTTCGAGCATCATCGGAGTTGTTGGGTTACGCCTCATTCGGAAAAACTGCGAACGATGCCTTCAACCTGATCAACCAGATTCAAGGTTGCTCAGCATGGTTTCCCCAGATCAGTTAGGTTCAGCAACATTTATGAAAGGAAGGGGATGCAGTCATTGCATGCATACAGGGTTTTCTGGACGATCCGCTCTTACAGAAATGTTGGTCGCGGATGAGGTGCTGCGAGATGCGGTATTAAAAAAACTTCCGACCCGATCTCTGCAAGAAGTTGCGAAAGGGCAGGGGATGAAAACGCTTTGGCAAACGGGTTTGGAGAGTGTTTGTAAAGGCAGAAGCACGATAGACGAACTCCTTCGAGTCGTTTCTTCCGACCAAGGATAACAAATAAAAGATAATTTGCTTGGTGAGTTTACCATGCGCCTGCATCATGGTGACGTTCTTTGAAAGAAGTTGAACTTCGGTTCAACTCAACACATTCAGATTTAGGGAACCTCGTGTGAATCGAGGACGGTTACGCCACTGTGACGGGCTACAAATTTCCAATGCCACTGGTCTCGCGTAGAGATTGGGAAGGCGGAAACAAGGTTAGAAGCCCGCAAGTCAGTATATCAATCTGATTGTGCTCATCGGATACTGCCTAGGCATTCCTTGGTGGTTCGCTTCTCCGTAAAAGAGAAGGATGAGGCCAGTCCTCCGCCATCTGTTTTGGTGGAGCGCATTGAATTTGCCTTCATTCTCTGTTCCGGGGTTTGGAGGCTTTTGCTTTTCAACCTTGGGCTGTCCTCTCGTTAATCATGGTTCCCGAAAGCAAACCAGTTACGAAAGGTTAGTCATGCAAATTGTTTATCCAGTCAGCCTACTTGTCGGGCTTCTTTTAGTGTCCACACTCAATGCACAAAGCACTGCTCATGCTGTTGTCAATTATGTGCCCGGTATTAATCACAGTCAGTCGTATACCAATCTCGATGCTGTAATTGGATCTCCTTCCCGTGTCACTCCCGGTGAGTGGGGTGGTCCGGTTGATCCGTTCAACGCTCCCTATTTGAATAGTCAGTTGCTCTCCATGGGGACAGGCGGATCGTTAACCATGCAGCTCTCTGAACCGATTCAAAATGATCCGACGCATGCATTCGGTTTCGATTTTACGGTTTTTGGTAATTCGTTTTTTGTCATTACCAACGGTGATTATTCAGGAGGGGGAATTACGGATGGCACTGTTTATCCAGCAAGCCCCAGCACAACGCGCGTTTCGATTAGCGGCGATGGGGCGTTGTTTTTTGAGCTGACACCTTCGTTAGCTCCCAGCCTGAATAATTTTTTCCCAACGGATGGGCAAGGAAGGTTCGATCAACCGGTTGATCCTTCGTTGAAGTCCAGTGATTTTTCAAATTTGGATATCGTTGGGATCCGGCGGCTCTACTTAGGTTCGGGTGGCGGTACCAGTTATGACTTGGGATGGGCTCGCGATCCACTCGGAAGACCCATCGCCGACATTGACGTTAATTATATTCGAATCGACGTCCTTAATGGTCGTGTGGAAATTGATGGCATCAGTGCCGTGCCGGAACCATCTGTTTTGAGTTTGTTGAGCCTGAGCGGGATTCTGATTGCCATCGGGTTTAACCGGAAACGATCCCGAGGCGTTTGATTACGAAGACCCAACTATTCGCGTGTCGCCCCCATCGAAGTGGACTTGTGGGGGCGTTCACTCTGATTGAATTATTGGTAGTGATCGCTATCGTGGCAATCTTGGCTGGGATAACGTTACCTGCATTACGCAGCGTTCATCAATCAGCTCGCACAGCGACCTGTTACAATAATTTAAGGCAACTGGGACTAGCGACTCAGATGTATTGGGATGATCACGAGGGACGCACCTTTCGTTACCGTGGAGGATCCACAAACGGAGGTGACCTTTATTGGTTTGGATGGTTGGAAAGAGGATTAGAAGGCAATCGTCGATTCGACCTATTGCAAGGAGCACTGGCACCTTATCTAAAGGGCAAGGGTGTTGAAGTTTGTCCTGCAATGGACTATGGAATGCGCCAGTTCAAACAAAAAGCACGAGGCATATCCTACGGCTATGGTTACAATACGACGTTCTCTTCTACTAGTGGGAGCAAGGGGATTCGTGTCCAAGATTTCCATCATCCCAGTGGCACGGTCGTTTTTGCAGACGCAGCTCAAGTGAATATATTTCAAGCCCCCGCTTCCCCCACAAACCCAATGTTGGAGGAGTTTTATTACATCAACCACCATGAGCCCACGGTTCATTTTCGTCATCGAGGATTATCAATGGCACTCTTTCTGGATACCCACGTAGGCAAGGAAAAAATGCAACCTGAAACACTCGATCAACGCATGCCGACTCAGAGGGTTGGTCGATTGCCGGACGCGATGGTTCTAGGGAATTAGGATCCTACCTCGACTTTAATGGCTTCACTAATAAGTCCGCTCCAATAATCTAATACCTGCTGGTCTCTGCCTTCCATCAACAATCTGGCTTTGGGTTCTGTTCCTGAGTAACGCAGCAACAACCGTCCGCCATCTTTTTGGACAGCAGTTTCAGCGGATTGAATCAACTCCAGCAGACCATTCATTTCTTCAAATGGTTTTTTCTCCCGCACACTGATATTAGTGACGAGCTGAGGGAACCGAACCCAAGAACCTGCAAGTTGTGAGAGCGTCATGCTATTCGCCTTCATGATGCGAAGGATTTGAAGAGCACTGACTAATCCGTCACCTGTGGTGCTGTGATCCCGAAATATCATATGCCCGCTCTGCTCACCGCCAAGATTGTAGCCATTCCTCAGCATCTCATCGATGACGTTTTGATCTCCAACAGCAGTGCGAATGACCTTGCCCCCTAAGGACTGGATTTTGTGATCGAGTCCGGCGTTACTCATCACAGTTGCCACGACTGTTTTTTCGAATAACTGACCCTGAGCGAGCATTTCAGTGGCTGCAATAATCAGGATATCGTCACCATCAATCAATTGTCCCCGCTCGTCGCAAAGCAATACTCTGTCTGCATCCCCATCATGCGCGATTCCAAGATGGGCACCATGAAATCGAACCGCCTGGCACATTGGGTCTGGATACATCGAACCGCAGTTGCGATTGATATTCGTCCCATCCGGTTGATTACCAAATACAATGACTTCAGCACCGAGTTCGCGAAGAACACAAGGGGTCGATTTGTAGGCAGCCCCGTGGGCGCAATCGACGACAATTTTCATTCCTTCCAGTGTTAATCCTTTAGGAAATGAAGATTTTGCATACTCGATATATCGACCGAGAGCATCATCGATGCGTACGGCTTTACCGATTTGTGCTGCCGCAGGTCGGAGGCTTTCTATGCCGCCATTGAAAACCAAGTCTTCAATCTGGCGCTCAATATTGTCATCTACTTTATATCCGTCCGAACGAAAAAACTTTATTCCGTTGTCGTGGTAAGGATTGTGCGATGCTGTAATGACAATACCCGCATCCGCCCTGAGGCTCCGGGTCACGTAAGCTACTCCCGGGGTTGGAATCGGACCTATAAAAAGCACATCGACCCCCATAGAAAGAATGCCGGATGAGATGGCATTTTCCAGCATGTAACCCGATAATCGGGTATCCTTGCCAATAACAATTTTATGTCGCTCCCGACCTCGAGCTACCGTTTCGATATTCCGAAATACATGAGCCGCAGCACGACCTAGGTTCAACGCTGTCTCTGCCGTGACGGGTTCAATATTAGCCCTGCCTCGCACTCCATCCGTTCCGAATATTTTTTTATTTTGCTTCATGTGTTTAGGAAGATGACAGGGATTAAGGATGGTGGAGTTCTATTTGTGCTTTGTCGGGGTTGATCACTTCAACCTGCACTCCTTTTGGAACATTGACCTGTATGGATATCTTGGACTCATTGGTTCGGAACTCAATCACATCTAAAAATGCACGGATTTCATTGGTGGGAAGAAATTTTAGAAGAGATAGCTCACCGGATAACTCGATCTCCACGCTCGGGGGTCGGATGAGATATTGGCGTGTGTCACCAACGGGAAGCAGGAGGCTGATTGGGATTTGTTTGATTATTTTGCCCACGGAACTCTTTGCTTCAACAGGTTTACTGACAGGTGAATAAGGCGAATCGGATCGGTGAAATGCCAACCACACCAAGATGGCAAGCATCAGTGCAGTTAACTTCAGATAGAGATTATTCAATATTAAATCACGATTAACCATGACGGGATATCGATTCAGTTTGGGTAGTTTTCTTAGTGGAATGTGTTCTGGAACCATTCTGAAGTTTATTCCGAATCCAGGCACGCCATGAAAGTTTGGGCTGACGCATCACGATTGAAGTCAGAAATGCTCTTAATTCTTCCACGCTCACTCCACGCACCCAACTGGTTTTGTAAGCGTAGGAAATAGTGCCGGTTTCTTCGGAAACCACGACGACAATCGAATCGGTTTCCTCTGCCAAACCAATCGCAGCACGGTGCCGTGTTCCAAGCGATTTGCTCAAATCCTGGCGTTGGGTCAAAGGGAAAATACAAGCTGCCAATGCGATGCGATCTCCTTTAATGACCACACCTCCGTCATGAATCGCGTTGTTGGGAAAGAAAATCGACTCCAACATTTCCGGTGTGGCCTCACAGTCCACCGTGATTCCTGACTCGACAACACCACTCAATTGAATCGATTGTTCGAGAGCAATCAAGGCTCCGATCCGCCCCTCAGCAAATCGTTCAACGGCTTGGACGATGATCTCGATATTTTCGCGCTGTTCCTGGACGGTTCCAAAAAGTGGCAA
>CAMBHS010000026.1 GCA_945867235.1 Akkermansia muciniphila | reverse complement strand
TCTTTTGCCCTCTTAAACAACACAAAAAGACGTCAAATAAACATGGGTTCAGAATTTATTTTTAGCGGCTCGACCATTGTGGTATGCACCCCGGAGCGTATTAGGACGGAGACCCGTCCACTGCTCTAAAGACCAAGGCAACGTGTTCCAACATTTCCTGTGAACCGTTCCAAGGACTCCGGACACGCTGAGGCGGGGACACCATCCATTGACAGGGCTGCCTCATGAAGGGGTGAGCCCGCCGTGTTGATTTCGCCACGATTGATCGGGAATTCCGGCAGGGTGGGTTGTGTTTGGGCTGCGTTTTCCGAAGACCGCACTTAAGGAATTTAAGGAGCGGATGATTTGCGATTTTTTATCCAAGCGACCGCGGCCTCTAGCGGGGCATCCCGGTTGTCGATCAGGTCGGACCGGCGTAATGGGATCCATTCATCGGGGATAACGCCTTTGGCTTCGAGGCGGAGGCCGTTGGGGAGGATGAAATCGGCGAAGGCGTGGTAAAGGAGGTCCTGATTGGGGAGTTTTGTGAATGTGGCGGGCAAAGCCTGTCCGGCAGTGGGTCTTCCGAAAATGCGTGCCCGACCCATGGACTGCATCCCGCCCGCAAAAAGCTCGGCGGCACTTGCACTGATCTCATCGGTCAGGATGGCAAGAGGACCTGCGTAAGGTTGGGTTGAATCGCCCGAGGGATTGACGGTGCGAGGGTTGGCGTAGAGATGGAGTTGGTTGTCGCGTGTCAACATGACGCCCAAATCTTGGCGGTTGGTGACGAAGTGGCCCCCAACCCCCATGACCATCGCGGCTAAACCGCCCAGATTGCCGCGCATATCGATGACGAGGCCATCGGCGGATTTCATCTCTTCGATCGCATGATCAAACGCAATTCCGGCGGGTAACATCCAGAAATTGAAGTGGATGTAGCCCATCCGTTGGGGGACTGCTGTATCGAGCCAGCGATTGGTGAAGAGGGTGTGGAGCGGAGGAAAATGCCCGAGGGCGACGGGTTGGCCGGGCAGAGCGATGCGAGTGACTTTGAGGGTCTGCAATTGATCGGCACCATCGAGTAGGGTTACGTTGGCGATCGAGTTCGCATCGCCTCGTTGGGCATGTTCGCCAAGGTTCCAGGCGAGAAAAGAGTTTTTCTTGAAGGCATGATCGGAAGGAAGCTCTGCCAACAATTGGGGAAGATTCACGCCATCGATCGATTGGAGTGTCCAACCGGTTTTAATGCCGATGTTCGCTGCGGAGGAATGAGGGGTCACGGCGGTGACGACAAGATTTGAATCTAAAAGTCGCAACCCCAACCCCAAGGTGCCTGATCCAACGGGTTTGTTGAGCAACATTTCGGCGGAGGTTCGGGCACCGAGTTCCGGCTCTGAATGGCGAGCGGCAGGGATGATGGCGAGATGGGAGCGACCGAGGCGTGAGAGCATGTCCTCAAGGATGGGACGCAGTTGGTCGGGGGAACGGGTCAAGGCAGCTTTTGGGCTGAGTTCGTCATGAATCCCCTGCCAATTGAGACCATGGAAATTGGTATCAAAATAGGTATCGCGCAGGACCTGCCATGCGTATTCGAACGAGGGGTCTGTTTTTGCGTGGAGGATTTTGGTGCCACGGATGTTTTGGCAAGCTGTGAGTAGCAGCAGCACTGCAAGCACACCGCCGCTCAGAAAAACCGAGAGGCATCGTTTCAATGAGTCCGGTGACATGAAGTAGGATGGGATCAAAGACCGGTGGGATGATCAATAAAAACCCATGGCACACTGAATTTTTTGGAGAGCTGGGCGGCGAGTGCTTTGACGCCGAAGGTCTCGGTTGCATAATGGCCTCCGTAAAGCACGTTGATGCCGGCCTCTTCTGCCAAGGCATAGGTCCAATGTTTGCCTTCCCCCGTAATAAAAGTATCGACGCCCTCGTTGGCAGCGATCATCAACTGTTCGCCCGCACCTCCGGTGACGATTCCGATGCGACGACAAATCTCCGGGCCGCCGGGGATGACCACGGGCTTGTTTCCTGTGGCGGATTCCAGGCGTTGAGCTAACTCCGCACGAGAGACCTGGCTTGCGTATTGGACCCCAAGGTGCCTCCCCTTTTCAAAGAAAAATGGCTTCGGCCGTTTGAGGTTCAATGCCTGGGCCAATTGCACATTGTTGCCGAGGCGCGGATGGGCATCGAGCGGGAGATGGGAACTGTAAACGGCTAGGTTATGATCGAGGAGCAGCCGGAGAAGTTGATAACGGCGGCCGGTCCATGGATGGGTAGGGCTCCAAAATAATCCGTGATGCACGAGTAATAGATCGGCTCCACTGGCGACGACCTTTTGGATGACGTTCAGGGAAGCATCGACCGCCGCAGCGATGCGGGTCACCTTGCCGTTGTTTTGCACTTGGAGCCCGTTCACCGCGGCGGGATAATCGGTGAACGACGCCGGCTTCAAAAGCAATTCACACTGTTGGACAATGTTCACGAGCGAAACAGACATGCTCTTTACCTAACAGAATTTCGGGACAAAGCAGTAACGAAAACATCGCTTTTTCATCCCCTTCATTATCGATTAACTTTGACCGAGCGAGCGGGTTTTGTTAGTCCAACCTTGCTTGATGATTAAACTGGTCTGCTTCGAGGATCTGTTATGGGTGCCACGGTGAACACTGCGTCCCGAATCAGTGTGGATGGCAAGTTTCTCCGATTGAGCGGGAAGAAATTCTACGCACGAGGGGTGACCTATGGACCTTTCGCCCCCAACGCGAGCGGGGACTGTTTCGCAAATCTCGCCCAAACCAAACGCGATCTCGCGTTGATTCAGGAATTGGGGGCGAATGTTTTGCGGGTTTACAACGTGCCCCCACATTGGTTTTTGGATCTCGTCCTTGCCCATGATCTGCGGCTGCTTGTGGACGTGCCGTGGAACAAACATTTATGTTTTCTGGATTCGGAAGCCAGCTCCGGAGAGGCGATGGAAGCGGTGCGGAATGCGGCCAAGGCGTGCGGAAATCACACGGCGGTTATGGCAATCAGCGTTCTGAACGAACCGCCGGCCGACATCGTGCGGTGGAGCGGAGCCAAACAGATGGCCCACTTTATCGAGCGTGCGGTGGAGGAAGTGAAACTGATCGCGCCCCACTGCCTTTGCACTTTCTCCAATTATCCGCCCACGGAATACCTGCGGCCTCTGAACATTGATTTCCACTGTTTCAATGTGTATCTGCACCAGCAAAAACCGTTTGATAATTATTTGGCGCGGTTGCAGATGATCGCGGATGGAAAACCGCTTGTGCTCGGGGAGTTTGGCATTGATTCATTGCGCGAAGGGGAGGAGTCGCAAGAGGAAATCCTCAACTGGCAGATCGAAACGGCGTTCCGAGGCGGGGTTGCGGGAACTTTTGTTTATAGCTTTACGGACGATTGGTTCAAGGATGGGCGACAGATCCGAGATTGGGCCTTTGGTCTGACGACGACAGAACGGCAAGCCAAATTAGCGTTTGCCACAGTGCGCCGGTTGTATCGAATCGCGCCCCACTTTCCTTTGTTCAGTTATCCCAAGGTGTCGATTGTGGTGGCCAGTTACAATGGGGAACGGACGCTCGATAGCTGCCTGAAATCACTGCAGCATCTGAACTATCCCGCCTATGAAGTGCTTTTGGTGGATGATGGTTCCACGGACAGCACTGAATCCATCGCTCGGCGTTATCCGGAGGTGCAGTATATCAAGCACGAGCAGAACCAAGGGTTGTCCGTGGCGCGTAATACAGGGATCGCTGCGGCAACGGGCGAAATCGTGGCGTTCACTGATTCGGATTGTCGAGCGGATGAGGACTGGTTGCATTACCTGATCGGCGATTTGTTGAACAGTCCGTTCACGGGGATTGGAGGGCACAATCTTTTGCCCACGGAGGATTCATGGGTGGCGGCTTGTGTGATGGCGTCGCCCGGCGGACCGGCCCATGTCATGATCACGGATCGGCTGGCGGAACATATCCCGGGCTGCAATATGGCCTTTTACAAATGGGCTCTGGACGATATCGGGGGGTTCGATCCCCTTTTCAGGAAAGCCGGGGATGATGTGGATGTCTGTTGGAGATTACAGCAACAGGGTTACCAACTCGGTTTTAGTCCGGGAGGATTCGTGTGGCATTATCGACGGGCGACCACGCGCGATTATATAAAGCAACAATTAGGGTATGGTGAGGCCGAGGCATTGCTGACTCATCGGCACCCGGAATATTTCAACTGGGTCGGCGGCAGCCAATGGCAGGGCAGGATTTATTCCTCGGGGAAATTCGGGGTCCTTCTGCGGAGTCCGATTATTTATCATGGCTGGTTCGGGGCAGGTTTTTTCCAGACGCTTTATTCTCCAACGCCCTCATTCACTCTCATGTTGGTGACGAGTTTTGAATACCACATCCTGATCACCCTGCCCTTGGTTGTGCTGGCGGCATTATTCCGTAACTTGATACCGACAACTATCGCCAGCATTTTATTACCGATGGCCGTGTGCATTGCCGCCGCGTGGCAATCAGAAATCCCAAAAAACCAGCGGCGCACAGGATCGCGCCTCCTCGTGGCGTTTCTCTTTTTCCTCCAACCGATCGTGCGAGGTTGGGCGCGTTACAAACGGAGCCTGAACGTGCCGCGATCCCGATTGACCCGTCGGGAAAATCTGGAATCCGCCTTGCGCGAGGACAGCGGACTTTCATTCCGGGAAGTGGAATACTGGAACGACCCGGGACTGGATCGACTGGAATTCCTCGGCGTCGTGCTGGAACGCCTTGACCAACGTGGATGGCAACACAAGATCGACACAGGCTGGAATCAATTCGATGTCGAGATTTTCGGCAGTGCGTTCACCCATTTGCAATTGACGACCGTTTCTGAATTTCTCAGCCAAGGAAAACAACTCATCCGGTGCCGACTTCAGACCGAGTGGACACTTTTTGCCAAAGTCCTGTTTTTTGCTTTGCTGGGTCTTGAAATTGTCATCATCGGCCTTGTCGGTTCGGATACTTGGTGGCACTGGCTAATTCTGCTTACTCTGCCCCTGATGGTGTGGTTTCTGCACAAGGACCAAAACAAACTCAGGCGTCTCGTTTCGGTTTTCCTCGACGAGGTCGCCACCGATCTTAAGCTCAAGCGCATGGAATCTGAGAAGCCTAGAAAAACGTCGCCATGAAGCCGTATCACGACCTGCTCCGCCTCGTTTTAGAGCAGGGAAAATTCAAGTCTGACCGAACAGGGACGGGAACATATTCTCTGTTCGGTGCGCAGACTCGGTTTCCATTGCAAAACGGATTTCCATTGGTGACGACGAAGAAAGTGCATCTGAAGTCCATCATTTACGAACTGCTTTGGTTTTTGCGGGGTGAAACAAATATCGAATTCCTGAAAAAAAACGGCGTCACCATCTGGAACGAATGGGCGGATCAAGATGGGAATTTGGGCCGTGTTTACGGAGCCCAATGGTGCGACTGGCGAACGGCGGACGGGCGCTCCATCCATCAGATGGATCAGGTGATCGCGCAGATTCAGAAAAATCCGGATGGCCGCCGTCATCTGGTGAGTGCGTGGAACGTGGGTGAGATCGAGCAGATGGCACTGCCACCCTGTCATGCATTGTTCCAGTTTTATGTGCAGGAAGGGGAATTGAGCTGCCAACTTTACCAACGAAGCGCGGACTTGTTCCTCGGTGTGCCCTTCAATATCGCGTCCTATGCCCTATTAACGCTGATGGTGGCTCAAGTTTGCGGATTGAAACCCGGCACCTTTATTCACACCTTTGGAGACCTCCACCTTTACAGCAATCACCTAGAACAGGCACGGTTACAACTCAGCCGTGAATTGCGACCCTGGCCCACGATGAAGTTAAATCCCGCGATTACGAACATCCACGATTTCCGATACGAGGACTTCACCTTGTCGGGTTACGATCCGCATCCCTCCATCCAGGCTCCAATCGCCGTTTGAGCCGAGCGTGTTTCTTTGCGTGAAATATTTTCAAGCCATCGCCGCCATGTCCGAAAACCGCGTGATCGGACGTGGTAATCAAATTCCGTGGCATCTGCCCGAGGATTTCAAATGGTTCAAACAAAAAACCTCCGGACACGTGATCCTCATGGGCAGGCGCACCTTCGAGTCGATCGGTCGCCCTCTCCCCAATCGCACGACGCTCATCCTGAGCCGGAGCGGATTTGCACACCCTGGAATCGAGACGGTGCCTGATTGGATGCAGAAGGATTGGAGTCAGGAAACTCGCGAGGTATTTATCTGTGGCGGCTCAGAAATTTATTCTCAATTATTGCCGTATTGCTCTGATCTGTTTCTGACACGAGTCAAAAGAACCGTCGAAGGGGACGCCTTGTTTCCGGCGTTCGAACACCGATTTAAGGAAATTGCCGTGATCGCCGATCAACCGGATTTTCGCATTATCCATTACCAACAAGCCCAACCCGAGGAGATGCCCGCATGTCAAAAATGCTGAGGTCCGCCGGTGCGATGGGCATCGCAACATTCCTGAGCCGCATTCTGGGACTCGTTAGGGAAATGGTTTACACCGCCTTCATGGGGGCGGGAGCGGAGGCCGGCGCGTTTCGACTTGCGTTGATGCTCCCCAATTTATTTCGCCGACTTCTGGGTGAAGGAGCCCTGACTGCCGCGTTTATCCCGATTTTTAAGGACAAGGAAAAGAATGCAACGGAGTCCGAAATGTGGCGGTCGGCGAATGCAGTGATCTCGGGGTTGGTGATTGCTTCCAGCGTCATTGTTGGAGTCGTCATCCTAGGATTGACGGCTGCGATCTGGATTGGACATTCCGGATACACACCGATCCTACGGCCCAACACGACCTACATGCTCAGCCTGTCCCGGGTGATGTTCCCCTACCTCATCCTTATCTGTATGGCAGCGGTGTTGATGGGGATGCTGAATGCACGGGGTCATTTTTTTGTTCCCGCGATGGGATCCGTCATCCTCAATGTGGTGTTGATCGGCACGGTATTATTTGTCGCACCTCGATTTGGAAAAACGCTGCAGAACCAACTCTATGTGTTGGCGGCGTTCGTCGTGATTGCTGGTATAATCCAAGCAGCCTACCAACTTCCGACACTGTATCGAGAGGGCTTCCGCCTCCAATGGGTCAGTCCATGGGGGGATCCCACCGTGAAGGAGGTCGTGCACAAAATGATTCCCGGGATGATGGGAGTGGCCGCCTTCCAGTTGAATGTTGTGATCACCCAGGCGATTGCGTGGCACACCGATAATTCTATCGTGGCGTCGTTTGATGCCGCCGTGCGACTGATGGAATTTCCACAGGGAATTTTCGGCATATCCCTCGCCACGTATTTGCTCCCAACATTATCAGGGTTGGCTTCTGAAAAAAAGTATCCGGAATTCCGAAGCACTTTGAACCAAGGGTTCGGTTACTTATCTTTGATCAATCTGCTCGCCGTCGTGCTGCTGCTGGTTCTCGCTGAACCGATGGTGCGCCTGTTATTCGAACGCGGCAAATTCACTGCGATGGATACCTACCGATCCAGCATCGCCCTAGCATGTCTAGCTCCGGGACTGATTGCGTTTTCTCTAAACAATATCACGGCCCGAGCGTTCTATGCCTTGGGCGACACCAAAACGCCGATGAAGATCAGCAGCGTGTGTCTCGTGCTCAACATTGTTTTTGGGATTATCCTTATCCCGACCTTTCAACAAGGCGGCATGGGCGTTGCGAACACATTGAGCGGTGGGTTCAACCTCTATTTATTGATCTACGCCCTTCGCAGGAAAATGCCCCAGTGGACCTTCAAGGAGCTCATGCCGCAAATCTGGAGAATGCTCACCTGCGCCATTCTTGCCGGATTGGTGGCATGGGCTACGGCTCGCGCCTGCGAAATCCAGTTCGGCACGAACGGAATCGGCTCGCGATTGCTCAGCGTGTTTCTCCCAATCACCCTCGCCGTCGGAGTTTATTTCCCGCTGCTTGTCTGGTTAAAAATCCCGCAAGCCAAAGAGATTGTGGATGCGTTTCTAGTAAAATTTCGTCGCCAATGTTGATGGCTAGGTCTTGGTGTTCTTGGGATTAAGCCCATAGGCATTATCTCCTGGCTGGCTATTCATTAGGTAGAATACCAGGAGAATGGGCAAACCTATGATTGGGACGACCCCGATCACGACTCGACCATACTCTCGATCACTCACAGTTCGAATTAACCTAGTCGCGAGGTGACACGTTACTTTTTTGTGCCAGCATTTCCTCTTTGGATTCAGCAATACAGGCTGAATGTGATCGAGAAAAAATACTGCGGCTGCTACGGGGCGTTCTCCAGTCCATTCAATAAACGCGAGGCGAGAGCAGGCAACAGGCTTCGTTCTTTCGCATGGCCGACTGTGAAAATAACGAGGATGACCTGGGTGCCACCGGGGAATTCCACACAGGCCGCGTCATGCCGTGTGGTGCTTGTCCATCCCGCTTTGGACCAGAGTTTTGCTCCGGGCTTGAGGGCGATCCCAGTGAATCCGTGAGCCTGATCATCGGGATCCTGCGGTTTTGAAAAAGGATCACGAAGGAGTAAATCCATCATCTCACCACTCCGCTTTTCGGTGATGGATTTTCCGGAAACAATTTCCGAAAGCAGACGTGCTGTCGATTCAGTCGTCAGCATGTTTCGGTTGGTGAAAGTTTCACCCACAAATTGGCGATCCCGACCATAGGGTCCGTCGCCCCAAGGTTTTTGATTGGCATTCACCCCTTGAAAACCTTGGTGTGCAAAAAAACGATTCACCGAATTGCGATTCTCCGCCCATAACGCCATTTCCGCCGAAGGCAACTCAGGTCCGCTGACGGTTTCAGTCAACGCATCCAACACATAATGTGTGGCATCATTGGACGAATCGACAATCATGTCGTGCATGGCTCGACGCAATTCGGGAGTGTCCTTCAGTTTTTGATCTTCCATCCAACGATGAGCGGCGACGAGATAGAATAATTTGATCACGCTCGCCGGATAGATGGGAACATTTCCACGAAAGCCGGCCTTCTCTTCCTGTCCGTTGCGGATCACTCGGACCGTAACCGCCAATTGCTCGGGCTTGAGCTGGGTCGGGGCAAATTCGAGAACCGTGTCAGCAACTGCTTGATCCAACGCTTGCTGCAACGAAGCAGCATGGGCGGCGAAGGCGAGGATAGCGGCGGAGCCCATGGAGAGTAGGAGATTTCTCAGGACGGATCGGGGCATGGTTGAGGGGGATTCCTGCTGGGTTCAAAGAGCCGGAAAATCGAGTCCCCATGTTTCAGCACTTTGGCCTCGGACCAGTAGGCAGGGATTTCGAGCGTATCGCGTTTGCTGTGGCCAAGGCAAAACCGACCTCCCTCCGGAAGCAACCGAGGAAGGGATTCGAGATCCAGCAGCTTTTGCGCAAAGGACGTGGAACGGTGGCCAACATTTTTTTCTCCATACGGTGGATCGGCCAAAATCAGTTCGAACTGGCGTCCCAACGCGAGGAGTTGGGGGATGGCGACAAAAACATCCTGCATGCGCAACTCGAACAACTTGGGATTAAGCCCCAGTGCCGTGGCGTTAGCAGTGATCATGCGTGCATGTCGGGGAGCCAATTCAACGCATACGGCTCCGATCGCCCCTCGACTGATGGACTCGATACTGAGGGCTCCGCTTCCTCCAAAAAGTTCGAGAATCCTCGCGCCGACCACGCGTTCGCCCAAGCTGTTGAAGAGAGCCTGCTTCACTTGGCCAGGCGTGGGCCGGACATCGTAACCTTTGGGCACTTTCAAAATTCGTCCTCCGGATGTTCCCCCAATGACTCGCATCTCCCGATCTTGGCAGGGGCGGGGCGGGGATAAAGCCTTAAATTATTACAAGTCCCCGCTTGAGACTCAGGCTTAAGCAGATCAAGAATGAGCTCGGACCACTTTGGAAACGATCCACCATGAATAGCGTCGCCCGCCTTCCAGAAGCCGGAGACAACGCAGCCATTGCTCTCCGACGCCTTGAGGCCGGGGAAAGCATTCCTCTTCCTTCTGGTTCCGTGGTTCTCCGCCATACTATTCTCGAAGGACACCGATTCGCCGTTCACCCGATCTCACTCGGCCAACCCTTGTTGTCTTGGGGACTGCCATTCGGTTTGGCCCGATCCGAGATCCGCCCTGGGGATTATTTATGCAATGAAAAAATCCTAACCACCCTTTCAGCAAGGCTCGGTGATTTTCGAATTCCTTCGGAACCAAATTTTACCGATCACCGGATCGATTTTTTATTTGATGAACCGGCATTTCGCCCCGGTCAACAGGTGCCTACCCTTGAAAATTCTGGGACATTTCAAGGATTTCTTCGCCTCTGTGGGCGGGGCGCAGGGACTCGTAATTATGTCGTCGTCCTTGGCACCACGGCTCGCACGGGTAATTATGCTCGGACGGTCGCCCAACAATTTGGGAAAATCCGCGAACGCTTTCCCAATATTGATGGAGTCGTTTCCATCGCGCACACCGAGGCGGCAGGACCTCATCACCCCAATAATTTTGATGTCACCTTGCGAACACTCGCAGGATTCCTCTCAAACTCCAATGTGGCAGCTTTTGTTGCGCTCGATTTGGGTATTGAACCGTTGACCAATGCCCATCTGCGCGACTTCATGGTCAGGACTGGAATCTCGCTCGATTCTATCCCTCATTTTTTCCTGACACTAAATGGCAACTTGAGCCAGGGATTATCGCAAGCCGTGTTGGCCGTGGATTCGCTTTTACCAAAAGCCAACACGTGCCAGCGAGAAGCTGTGCCATTGCGTCATCTGAAAATTGGTCTGCAATGCGGCGGATCCGATGCGTTTAACGGCATTTCCGCCAACCCGTTGATTGGTTGTGTAGCCAAGGAAGTTTTGCGCCACGGGGGAATTGCCAATCTTTGCGAGACGGATGAACTCATCGGAGCCGAACCGGATATCCTGAGCAATGTTCGCGATGTCTCCACGTTACGCGCTTTTTTGAAACATCGTGCGATGTTTCAGGAATGGGCTGCATGGCACGGTCAGAGTGCCGAGGGAAATCCATCAGGCGGCAACCTCTTTCGAGGTCTCTACAATATCACAATCAAGTCAATAGGGGCCGCACGAAAACGGGATCCGTCAGTCCGCCTCGATTACGTTATCGACTTTGCAGAACCGATGAGTGAGCCCGGTTTTTATTTCATGAACAGCCCTGGCAACGACTTGGAAAGCATCGCTGGCCAAGTGGCCGCCGGGTGCAATCTTATCCTTTTCGCCACAGGAAACGGCTCCATTACGAACTTCCCATTCGTGCCCACGATCAAGGTCATGACCACCACGTCAGGGTATCGTGCGCTGTCGCAAGAAATGGATTTTAATGCCGGCCGCTTTCTCGATGGAGAATCGATGCCTTTTCTCGGTGCCGAGGCTTTCACTCTTGTCCGCGCTGTTGCTGGGGGGCAATTAAGTGCCGGTGAAAATGCGGGACATTCCCAAGTGCAACTCTGGCGCGATTGGCATCACGCCACGCAACCCTCCTCGGAGCAAAACACGAAAGCCGAAACTTTTTATCCTGCCCCACATTCGCGACGGCTGGATCCTGCTTCCCCCATTCGCCAGCCCAGTAATTGGGGTGTCCAACTGATTTTGCCCACCAGCCTTTGCTCCGGTCAAGTTGCCCAAATGATGGCGGAAAGATTCAATCGAGAAATGCCTGACCATCGGTTTCTGGCGTTGCCACACACCGAAGGCTGCGGCGTCTCGGGAGGCGAATGCGAACGACTATTGCTGAGTGCTATGACCGGTTACCTTGTGCATCCCGGCGTGCGGCGTGCCCTTCTGCTCGAACACGGATGTGAAAAAACACACGTGGATGCCTTCCGTCATTTTATGGAGGCTCACCAACTCGACCACTCGAATTTGGGGAGTGCGAGCATCCAGAGAGACGGAGGCATTGAACGAGTCACCGAGAAAGTTCGCCAATGGTTTATAACCGATTCCGAACCCACTCCATGCGAAATAAAAAACGAGGCGAAAGTCTTTTTGAGGGTCGGAGTTTATCTGCAACCCCCTATTCCCATGGGTCAAGCTCTGCGTTTGAAAGAATTCATTTCCGCGCTGGAACGGATGGGAGTTGTAGTGATGCCGAATGTCGCGACGGCGAGAATTGTTTGCCTTCCTGAAACTGCGATCACTCTTGATTATGGTCAGCCATTCACCACCACGGGTCTGCACCTGATGCATTGTCCCACCGATCAACCCGTTGAAATCCTGAGCGGCCTAGGTGCCACGGGCGTGGATGTGCTCATCCTTTTTTCTAACAATCAACCGTGGCCGGCACACCCCTTTATTCCCACCTTACAAATTGGAAATGAAATGGGGGAAGGTTTCGACGCCGATCATTCCCTGACTAATGAAGATTGGATCGCTTTGGTGATCGAGGCTGCAACAGGTCGAAAGTTGTCAGCGATGCAAGGCAGGGACCAGGTCGGATTTCAAATTACACGAGGTCACACAGGGGTGTCGCTTTAGCAACGCCGCCAAGAATTGCGACGCATGGCTTTTCCAAATTATATCGACTCGAACAACAATCATTCACCGAATCTTTCCTCATGAGTTCCTCGCCACTCCCATTGCTCGAAGGGGTTGTCTGCATTCTAGCTGGAGGGCGAAGCCGCCGCATGGGAAAACCTAAGGCGACTGTCGAATTGGCAGGCCGACCGTTGTTGGATTGGGTTCAGAAATCTGCTGAATCAATGGGATGGCCGATCCTGATCATCGATCAAGATATTGTCAAAGGATTGGGTCCGTTGGGAGGCATCCAAACCGCTTTGAGCAAAACGAGCGCGAAACATTTACTGTTTCTCAGTTGTGACATGCCGTTTGTGAGTCCGACCCTGCTGCTCAAAT
The DNA here is from genome assembly GCA_945867235.1 of Akkermansia muciniphila. GTDB lineage: Bacteria > Verrucomicrobiota > Verrucomicrobiia > Limisphaerales > SXQI01 > SXQI01. The sequence goes on along the minus strand of CAMBHS010000026.1, from coordinate 12,712 downwards.
TGACCCAACAACTTAAAAAAAATGATCCCGGAGTTTTTGCTTTCGCCGATGGTTTTGCTGGTTTTCCTTTTTTGATCAGCCGTTCTGCGGAAGCTGCGGTTAAAACCTGCATCGACACACAAACACATTCACTCCAAAGTCTCGCATCAACATGTCGGGCTCGGCGATGGAAGGTGCCAGCCTCGTTGAAGCCTGCGTTGCGAAATATCAACACCCCTGCGGATCTTCGTGCCGCAGAATCATGGCTCCAGCAGGTTGAGGCTGAGGACTCGGTTCTGATGGTGAAGAATTTGGGGATGCGGCGGGACGGAATCTCCATTCTGAGCGATTTCGACTGGGTCGTGCGGAAGGGGGAACACTGGGTTGTATTAGGCGCGAATGGCTCCGGAAAAACATCCCTGCTCAGTGCGCTCACAGGTTACATGACACCCACGAGCGGGCACCTATGGGTTCTCGGGAAAAAATACGGACGATCTGATTGGCGTCATTTACGCAAACGCATCGGCTTGGTGAGTTCTTCCATTCGCCAAATGATGGCGGAAAGTGAACCCGCGTTACACACCGTTGCCAGCGGACGAGCGGCGGTGATCGATACTTGGGGAACGCCGACTCAGACGGATCTCCGCGCCGCCAGAAAGATCCTGAAATGGATCGAGTGTGACTATTTATCTGACCGACCTTGGGCGGTGCTCTCCCAAGGGGAACGTCAACGCATACTGATCGGACGTGCCCTTATGGCTCGTCCTGATTTACTCATTCTTGATGAACCCTGCGCGGGTCTCGACCCCGTGGCACGCGAACGTTTTTTAGAATTCCTGGAACGCCTCGGCAACAAACCAACCGGGCCGACCCTCGTCTTTGTCACTCACCATGTGGAAGAAATAACTCCGATCTTCTCGCACATTCTCATGATCCGCCGAGGGAGAAATATCGCCAGCGGATCCAGGGAAACCATTCTCAATTCTAAAAACCTCTCCGAAACTTTTGGCGCCACCATTCGATTACGATCGAGTGGGTCTCGATTCGCAGCCCGTATCACCCATTTAAGTTAAATATCACGATTGCTCAACTCCTTGGTTTCGCTCTATTTTTATGGGATGAAATCTGCCGCCCAACATAAAACACGTTGGCTCACCCTTGTTACGTGGATTTTTTCCCTGGTGGGATCGATGGCAGCGAAACAGACACCCATCGATTTCAACCGGGAAATCCGCCCCATCTTTTCTGAGCATTGTTATGCGTGTCACGGTCCGGATGAGAACAAACGGAAAGCCGGACTGCGATTGGATGACGAGCAGGAAGCCTTCAAGAAATTAAAATCTGGCGAACGCGCCGTTGTCGCGGGTGATCTGTCGCGCAGTGCCTTGATCGCTCACATCAACTCGACTGATCCGGACGAATTGATGCCGCCACCCGAACACGGAAAACCTCTGACGTCCTCGCAAATCAATTTGCTGACGGAGTGGGTCAAACAAGGTGCACGATGGCAGACGCATTGGTCCTTTATCCCCCCTCAACGCACAGCTATCCCACGGGTAAAAAACACTAAATGGCCACGCAATCCTGTGGACAATTTTATACTGCAACGGTTGGAAGCCAGTGGTATCCCTCCGAATCCAGAAGCTGACAAATCGGATTTGTTGCGCAGGGTGACTTTTGACCTCACCGGGTTGCCACCAACGATCGAAGAAATCGACGCCTTCATTTCTGATCACTCGGTCGATGCCTACGAGAATGCGGTGGATCGTTTGATGACCTCGCCCCATTACGGCGAACGCATGGCTCAGCAGTGGCTTGACCTTGCACGGTATGCCGACACGAGCGGTTACCATTTTGATGGGATCCGATTCATGTGGCTCTGGCGGGATTGGGTGATCAATTCTTTTAACGAAAACAAATCGTTCGACGAATTCACTGTGGAACAATTGGCGGGAGATTTACTCCCGAACCCCACGCAAAACCAGCGCATCGCGACAGGGTTTGTGCGGAACAACATGACGAACGATGAAGGGGGAGCGGATCCTGAGGAGTATCTGAACAAATATGTCACCGACCGGGTGACGACGTTAGGCTCAGTCTGGCTAGGATTGACCGTGGGATGCGCCGAGTGCCATGACCACAAGTATGACCCCATCAAGACCAAGGAGTTTTATCAGCTCTACTCATTTTTCAATAATGTGCCCGAAAAAGGTTTGGATCGAATTCGCACTGATAACCCTCCACCACGCCTCGCTGTCCCTACTCCAGCACAGGCCATTAAATGTGTAGAAGCGGAATTCGCACTCAAGGATGCTGAAAAAACGCTTCAGGATAAAAATAACGAAATGGGCGAAGTGCAGGAACGCTGGGAGCGCACCCTCATGGAACAGCCCCCGGTCAAACCTGATTTATCCGGGCTCGTGGGGGAAATAAATCTGCAAGACGCAAGCCATTGGATCTCTGGAAAAACCAATCTCCCATCGCGCCAAGCCGTGACGAATGCCTTGGTTTTTGTCGATGGAAAATTTGGACGTGCCCTCAAGTTCGAGGCGACAAACCATCTCGAATTCAATGTTCCCCTCGCGTTCGATCGAACGAACAAATTCAGCTATGGTGCTTGGGTCAATTTCCAATCACCCAATGGAACAGTCCTCTCAAAAATTGAAAAGGATCCTACGTTCCGCGGATTTGATCTGATCCTTGGTGAGAGCCGCATGAATGTGCATTTGGTGAATTCCTGGCCAGACAACGCGATCAAGATTCGCACCAAGGAAACACTCCCCCAGAATCAATGGGCTCATGTGCTCGTGACCTACGATGGTTCGTCCAAGGCGGGAGGAGTGAAGATTTATATCAATGGTCGGTTGCGAGAACTCGAAACGGAAAAAGATTCGCTGACCGGAACCATCGTGAATGCGGAACCCATCCGCGTAGGAGCCCGTCACGCCAAATCAGATTTCACGGGTCTCATCAGCCATGTGCGTATTTTTGATCGCACCTTGTCGATTGCGGAAGCTCGAAGCCAAAGTCTGGAGGGTTTTTGGCCGATCCTCAGCAAATCACGCGGCAAACGAACCGATCCAGAGCGTGCCGAACTGGCACGGTTTTATAAGGAAACTTTTGCCTTCGATTTGGCGCGAGCAGAAATTGCCGTCGCCAAAGCCAAGAAGGAAAGGGAAGCAACTTACGCCAACGTTCCGACCACGATGATCATGGAGGAAATGGATCCGCCACGGGATACTTTCGTGCTCGTGCGGGGAGATTTTCGCACGAAAGGTGAAAAAGTTTCGCCTACCACCCCGTCATTTCTGCCTCCATTGCCTGCAACCTCCACCAACCGATTAGGTCTGGCTCGCTGGTTGTTATCCAAGGAACATCCCCTCACCGCACGAGTTGCAGTGAATCGTTATTGGGCGTCGTTTTTTGGCAATGGTCTTGTAAAGACGATCAACGATTTCGGTTCGCAGGGAGAGTGGCCGAGCCACCCTGAGTTGCTCGATTGGTTAGCCACGCAGTTTCGTGATGGAGACTCATTGGAAGGCTCTAAACGAAAAAATGGGAACGCGAAAAAAACATCGGTTGGCACTTGGGATGTGAAGGCGATGGTGCGGCTTCTAGTGACCAGTGCCACGTATCGCCAGTCGGGAGCGGTCAGTCGGAACAAACTGGATCGCGACCCCTATAATCGTTTGCTGACACGCGGTCCGCACCTGAGGTTGGACGCAGAATTTATTCGCGACAACGCCTTGGCAGTCGCCGGGTTGCTCAACAAAAAAGTAGGGGGACCGAGTGTTAAACCCTACCAACCCGCAGGCATTTGGGATGGCGTGGATGCGACCTATACGCAAGACCACGGGGAACCTATTTACCGCCGAGGCCTGTATGTTTATTGGCGACGATCCGCGCATTACCCCTCGTTTGCGACCTTCGATGCTCCAAACCGCGAGGTATGCACCTTCCTCAGGCAACGCACACAAACACCCCTCCAATCGCTCGTCATGATGAATGACCCCGTGTATGTCGAGGCCGCTCGAGGGTTGGCCCAACGTGTCCTTGCCGAAGAACCCGTGAACCTTGACAAACGTCTGATCAAAGCTTTCCGCCACACTCTCGGTCGCCCACCGGTTTCCCATGAAATCGAGGTGCTACGAAAAACCTACGACCAACAACGCGCCCATTTCCTGAAGGAACCAAAAAACGCCGAAGCATACCTTAAGGTCGGCGAGCTGAAGCTCCCCGAAAAAATGGAGCCTGTTGATTTTGCCGCACTGGCAGCAACAGCCAGCGTGCTTTTGAATTTGAACGAAACCATCACCAAATAAGGGTCTCCCATGAATCTCGACTTGGAAATCCAACGAATCCACTCCCGCCGCACCTTTCTGACGCGAAGCACCACAGGACTGGGGGCAATCGCCCTTGGCTCCTTGCTTCGGACGCAACAATCTCAGGCGGCGCAAGTCGGCAACAAACCCTTGGGCGCATTAAAAACACTTCATTTTGCCCCCAAGGCAAAACGTGTGATTTACCTTTTCCAATCCGGAGCGCCCTCGCATCTCGACTTGTTTGACGGCAAACAAAAGCTGCGGGACATGACGGGAGAAGAGCTACCCCCCAGTGTCCGCAGGGGACAACGCATCACCGGCATGACCGCTGGGCAATCCGTCCTGAAATGCGTCGGGTCCGCGTTCGATTTCAAACGCTACGGTAAATCCGGCGTCGAAATAAGTTCCATGCTCCCGCATACGGGTTCCATCGTCGATGACATCGCCTTGATCCGTTCGATGCACACCGAGCCCATCAATCACGACCCGGCTGTGACTTTTTTTGGAACGGGCAACCAGCAACCGGGACGTCCGACCATGGGATCTTGGCTGGCCTATGGCTTGGGCTCCGAAAACGAAAACCTCCCAGCTTTCGTGGTGCTGACAAGCGGGAGCGGCGGTCAGGCATTGCAAGCTCGCTACTGGGGAAACGGTTTCCTTTCGGGCAATCACCAAGGCGTCCAACTCCGCAATCAAGGGGATCCTGTGCTTTATGTATCGAACCCTCCCGGGATCAGCACCAAGGCTCGGCGTGACATGTTGGATTCCATGCAGGCATTGAATCAACGCCAACTCGGGCTCCTAGGGCAACCCGACATCTCCACGCATATTGACAATTACGAACTCGCCTTCCGCATGCAGACGAGCGTCCCAGAACTCATGGATATTGCGAAGGAACCCAAGGCGGTTCTAGAAATGTATGGTGCCGAACCGGGTAAAGCCTCCTACGCCAATAATTGCCTACTTGCACGCCGACTGACCGAGAGCGGTGTGCGCTTCGTGCAACTCTGCCATCGCGATTGGGACCATCATGGCGGGCTCCCCGATGGCATCAAGACCCAGACAAAAAACACCGACCAAGGCAGTGCTGCATTGATCAAAGATCTCAAACAACGCGGATTACTCGATGAAACGCTGGTGATATGGGGAGGCGAATTCGGTCGCACGGCTTACAGCCAGGGTGAAATAACAAAAACCAATTTTGGTCGGGATCATCATCCCCGATGTTACTCCATCTGGATGGCGGGCGGTGGGATTAAACCCGGACTTGTCCTCGGTGAGACCGACGACTTTGGCTACAACATCGTCAAAGATCCCGTCAACGTGCACGATCTTCATGCGACCCTGCTCCACCTGCTGGGGATCGACCACAAACAATTCACCTACCGCTCTGAAGGTCGCGACTTCCGCCTGACCGACATCAGCGGTGAACTCATCAAACCATTGATGGCATAATCTGGGAGGAATTGTTACGAGCCTCTGGAATTTCGCTTGGATGACTCTAGAAACGAAACTGATCTTCATTTCTCCTTTCAACTTTAAGGAATCACTGGTACTTAGGCACGCATGGGTTCGCCAATAAAAATCGGGTTTCTGGGGGCGGGTCGCATGGCCACAGCACTCGCAGGAGGGTTTCTGCGGGCAGGCTTGACCACCCCAGAGCATTTGATCGCGAGTGACGTATCTGAACACGCGAGGACAACCTTTGGGAACACGGTGCGCGGCAGAGCGACTTCCTCCAATGCGGAAGTGGTGCAGTTTGCCGAGCTGACCTTCCTCGCGGTAAAACCGGATCAGATTGCGGAATTGCTCGCCGAAATCAGCCCGGTTCTGAGACCCGATCATCTGGTCATTTCCATCGCGGCCGGTGTGACGCTCGCCCGGTTGGAATCTGCGACTCCTTCCCATACACGGTTGGTTCGTGTGATGCCCAACACTCCCGCCTTGGTCGGGGCTTCGGCCTCCGGTTACGCATTGAACAAGGCCGCCACGGTTGATGACGCCGCTCGGGTGCAGCAATTATTGTCGGCAGTAGGCATCGCTTTTCAAGTCAAGGAATCACAGCTCGATGCGGTAACGGGATTGAGTGGCAGTGGGCCGGCCTATGCGTATTTGATGATCGAGGCATTGAGCGACGGCGGCGTGGCCATGGGGTTACCACGCGACGCAGCGACCCGGTTGGCCGCACAAACTTTGCTCGGAGCGGCACTCATGGTGCTGGAAACAGGTCAACACCCCGGAGCGTTGAAGGACGCCGTGACCAGCCCTGGTGGAACCACCATCGAAGGGATTCACGAATTGGAAAAAGGAGGGTTGCGCGGCACTCTGATGAATGCCGTGCGAGCCGCCACCGAAAAATCGAAGCGGTTGGGACAATAAAAAAATGGCCTTTCCCACACCCAGCGAAAAACAGGCTAAAATCCTCTGGCTGTCGCTCACGATGTTGGCGGTGGCGATCTTGCTCGCTCTGATTGTTGGATTTTCCTGGGTGCTCGGGTGGATCGTTCGAGAGCTTTCCTCGGTGATCATTCCATTGGCGATTGCAGGGATCATCGCTTACTTGCTTGATCCAATCGTCGATTTCTTGGAACGAAAAAGAATTCCACGCACTTGGTCTATTCTACTAGTTTTCCTAGCAGGGATTGTATTGGTGGCTTTGGTTGTGAGCACGGTGGTTCCCAAGCTCGTATCGGAATCGCAGCAACTGATCCAACGCATTCCGGACGATGCCAGCAAGGCGGTCAAGTGGGCGCAGGATTGGATGCAACGCAGCTCGTGGGGCGTGAAAGCCTCGGAAGCTTGGAAAACCGATTTTGGAAGCGACATCGCGGGCTGGCTTCAAAAAATATTACCCGTTGTTTCCGACTGGCTTTTCAACCAAGCGAGCAGGGTCGCTTCATGGATGGGGCTGGTGGTGGGATTGAGTTTGGTGCCGGTTTATCTTTTCTACTTTCTCAAGGAAAAGAAGGGTATCTCCACACAGTGGACGAACTACCTGCCCGTGCAGAATTCATGGATCAAGGATGAATTGGTGTTCGTCCTCAAATCAATCAACGACTATTTGATCGTTTTTTTCAGAGCCCAATTCCTCGTGGCGATGTGCGACGGGGTGCTGTTGATGATCGGGTTTTCTATTTTCGGACTCAATTATGCCATGCTGCTCGGATTGGTGGCCGGCATGTTGAGCATCATCCCTTTTCTGGGGGTCTCTTTAAGCATAATTCCCATCGTGATACTGGCGGCAGTTCAGTTCAATGACTGGCAACATCCCGCTGGAATTGCAGGCGTGTTCATCGTGGTACACCTCCTCGAAGGTTATGTCATTTCACCCAAGATCATGGGCGATCGGGTGGGGCTCCATCCTTTGACCATCATCATCGCGGTCATGGTCGGCACTGCGTTGATGGGTGGGATTCTGGGTGGACTGCTGGCGATTCCCCTGACCGCCGCATTGCGGGTGGTCATGTTTCGCTATATCTGGCGACCTCAAAACACTCCTGCCACCGTCCCCGTTTCTCAAGCTTCGCCTTGAGAACAATTACTGGGCGGCACTCAACCCCGATATTTTCACATGGGCGTTGGGATTTGCCGACTTGATCGCTGGAGTCACCATCGTTTCAAACCAGTGCCCTAATTTTTGCGATTCCAATGCGAGATCCGCGTCGGTTTCAATTACTGCGGAGTATCCGGAGAGGTGGATCACTCCCTGATGGGCTAGCCCTTCCACCTCAAAATGTCCAGAAACACGGGTGCGTTTTTCCAGCGGAAAAAATCGAACGTGCGGTTTTACGGAAACTTTGTGTGTCGGAACGAGAGACCCCTCGGCCAGCATCGCTTTGAATTCCTCGAGAGAGAGAGCCAGATTCTCCACCGGCGTCATCGGACGATCCTCCACGCCATACGTCGCTGCGTTGAACGAGGACATGGAAGGTTTCATGAGTGGAAAGAATATAACATCATCAATATTCTCCTGCTCGGTGAAAATCATCGCCATGCGTTCGAGACCGGGGCCGATCCCTGTCGTGGGAGGCAGTCCATACTCCAACGCTTCAATAAAATCCAAGTCAAGCGCGTGGAACTCGCCGCTATCTCTTTCTTCGGGACGATACCGTTTTTTCCACGAGGCCAGCAAACTCACAGGGTCGTTTTGCTCGGACCAATTGTCACCACATTCCATGCCCGCGATAAAGATTTCAAAACGCTCAACGAATCGAGGATCGGAAACCATCGGCTTTGCGAGGGGTGAAATTTCAATGGGATGTCCGTGCACCAAGGTGGGCTCGATCAACGTAGGCTCCACTACTTCCTCGAAGGCACGCACCATCGACTCGCCGATGGTGGGTGGGAATTCTGTTTTGTCCACGTTAATCCGACGCAAGACCTCGTGCGCTTCATCAACACTGCTCAAGGTTCGAAAGTCCGTGCCTGTTTTGTCGAGAACCGCGTCGGCCATCGACAGGCGTTTCCACGGATTTTCAAAATCAATCGAATGCCCGCGCACGTTGAACTGTGTTTTTCCGAACGCTGTCTGCGCGACAAAACGGAACATCTCCTCGATGAGATCCATATTGTATTCGTAATTCTCATAGGCGGTCATCGTTTCCACCATGGAGAATTCCGGGTGATGACTGCGGTCGATGCCTTCGTTTCGAAAATAACGACCAATCGTGAAAACTTTGTCGTAACCTGCCGTCACGAGTCGCTTGAGGTAGAGCTCATGCGAGATGGCCAGATACATGTCGCAACCCAAAGCATTCACATGCGTCTTGAAAGGTTTGGCCGTGCCACCGCCATACTGGGGCTGAATGGCTGGCGTCGTGAATTCCATAAATCCCCTGCCCAGAAGAAAAGTGCGAATCGCCGCGACCATGCGCGTGATCGAACCAAAACGTTCCTGACTTTCCGTAGTGAGAATGACATCCAAATAACGTTTGCGCAGAATCGTTTCCCGATCCTTCAATCCAGACCATTGATCGGGCAACGGTCGCAACGCCTTGGTCAACAATTTGAAACCTTCCACCATCACCGATATTTCACCCCGCTCGGTCCGCATGACCTTGCCCGAAGCCTCCACAATATCCCCAAGGTCCACATTGCTTATATCCGCAAATCCAAGGTGACCCGAAGCAGGATTGGTGGGCTTCACTAATTGTTTGCGAAAGAAAAACTGGAGCCGCCCTGTTTGATCTTGCACATGCGCGAACGCCAATGCGCCCTGCTTACGGAACGACATCAACCGACCCGCAACCGTGACCACCTGTCCCTCCAACTCAGCAAATTGATCCAACACCGCTTTGCTATAGTGCGTTCGACCACTTTTGGCGGGGTATGGGCTCAAGCCAAGGGTGCGCATCGCCTCTGCTTTGGCGATGCGAATGTTTCGAATTTCAGTTAAAGGATTTGTAGCCACAACTTTTTCCGTTCCAATGTTCCGTTATAGACTCGTCAAGGTAGCCGAAACCTAGGGGGGCGTGGAAGTCATTTTTGACCCACCCCGTCAAATCTCACGAGGGAATTCCAAACTCCGCAAGGTTGCAACCAACTCTCCACTGCCTTATATTTCGCCCACAATATGGTCGCCGTCAAAACTGATGTTGATCTGAGAAATCAGATTGCCGCGCTCCGCAAGGATCAGCGCAATCTTCATGCGTCGGCACATATTCTGGCCACTTATTTCATCCTTGCTCTACAATTCTGGATCCTTCACGCCTATCCCTCCTGGATCATTTATTTGGTGAGTTTTTTTGTCATCGGCTTCATGCAATACCGCCTGGTGATGTCCACCCATGAAGCCACTCATAAAACTTTGTTTTTCCCATTGAGATTGAATGAATTTTTTGGGGTTTTTCATTCCGCGCTCCTTGGCATTTCCTTTTTTAATTACCGGAAAACACACCTCGAACATCACAAAAATCCGCAGAGCATCGAGGAGGATATCGACTCCTATATCTACCGGCCCCTGCTGCAAACCAAACCCGGCCTGCCGCGACTCGGACTTCTGGTGTTCGGGGTTGTCGTTGATGTCGCGGAAAAATTGAAACGAAAACTCTTCGGGGCAAAACGCGTGAATGAAAATTCCGTGGGCACGAAAAATGTGCAGGGTCTCGGATTGCAAATGATCCCCATTTTGATTTGCCAGGCCGGGATCATTGCCTTTTTCAGCATTTACTTAAAATGGTGGCTTTACCCGGTTCTCTGGATGACCCCCGTTGTTTTGATCGCTCTTTCACTGGATCGCGCCCGCACTTTTCTCGAACACGGTTACCAATATATTTTCTCTGATCAGACTTGGAAAAGTTTTGCCGAAGCCCCCCAACGCACCGTGGATATAGACACCAACGGGATTGAGCGATTTCTCTTCGCGCCCTTCGGTTTTGCCTATCACCAGGCTCATCATACCTACCTCACCGTTCCCTTTTACAACCTGCCTCAATTGGCCAATCTTCTGGAAAACCACGACGCCCGTTACCACCGGCGCGTCCGCGGTTCGTATGTCGGAATCCTCGTCAGGATGATCTGGGCCTCAAAATGAGCAACTCTCAATCCTCAGGTTCCGATGGTTCCTGCCTCATCTGCCAGAATAAGGACTGGCAACTGGTCATTCGCTCGGAGGATGTCGAATACCGATGCAAACCCGGGGAATTCGATATCGTGGAATGCACCAAATGCCAACATACCTATCTCCACCCCATCCCGCCTTACGATCAAATCGCCTCGATCTATCCCAACACTTATTATACGGTAAATAAAAAATCTCCTCTGTGGTTGGATGGCTGGTTTTACGAGAAAAAACTCGCGATAGATGCCCGAAAACTTCGCAACTCCCTGCGGGAGTTTAATATCCGATCCATTGTCGATGTGGGTTCAGGAGAGATAACTCGGTTGGCGCATTTTCGCGATGCGTTTGGGCCAGAGGTTGAGGCGATCGCGTTTGACTTGCAGTTTAGCGAGAGTATTATCGCCGATTCAAAAAAGTATAATATCAATCTCTTTAACGGTAACGTAGAGACAAATGTGGATAAATTGAGGGATAACGGGCATGATTTGATCGTTATGAGGCAGTTGATCGAACACCTGCGCGATCCTAGGTTGGCCGTCAAAAACCTCGCCCAAAAACTCGCTCCCGGGGGAGTCATGATCATTGATACCCCGAATCGCGGTGGGCTTGATTACCAGTTGTTCCGCAATAAACATTGGGGTGGCTATCATGTTCCACGACATTTTCATTTGTTCACCCAAAGTTCCTTGGTTCAAATCGTTGAGGAGGCAGGGTTGGAGATTCACAGCAAAGGTTACCTGCCGTCCATGGGTTTTTGGATTATCAGCCTGCGCAATTACTTCAAGCTCAACAGCATCGCCGCAGGTGATTCATGGTGGGAATTGTTGAAATACAAATTCCTTCCCGTCGCAGGGAGCTTCATCGCTTTTGACATGTTGCGAATCAAGCTGGGAATGGAAACCTCGAATCAATTTGTTTTCGCCCGCAAGCCCCTTTGACCCCGCCAGCAGGTCAAGCACGACTGGCTCCTAGAGACTCCCAAGACGCGGGGTTTGTTGGAGTTGACGAGACCGAACGCACCTCGATGCTACTGCTTGATGACTCGGTAGAAGCGATACGGGACTTGCGCCCCTAGTGGATCGAGATGAACCAAGTCCTTTTCCCCGACACCTTTGGTCGCCAGCGGAAACCACTGTTTGAAGTCGGTCCTGTATTGTAACACAGCCGCCTGATTCTTATCGCCATTAAAAATCAAAACAAACCCGACCGAGTGAATGTAATTGATCGTTATTAACGGAGGTGAAGTGACGGTCAACGTGAGCGTTTGGTTCCCCTCTCCCCCCGCGTTTCTGGCGGAGACTGTGATTGTATAGGCACCTAGAGTCGTGGGTTTACCGGAGATCACGCCGGTGGATGTATTGACACTCAACCCCGAAGGCAAGTTTGCGGCACCATAGGAGGTTGGCACGTCGCTGGCGGTAATGTTGTAGGTGAAGGTTTGCCCCACTGCTCCCGTGGCTGTCGCGGCACTCGTGATCACCGGGATCCGTGGCTTGACGGTCAAAATGAGCGTCTGGATTCCTGTGCCGACCTCATTACTGGCGTAGAGAACGATCGTGATGGTGCCTGGAGTCGCGGGTGTGCCGGAGATCACGCCGGTGGATGTATTGACACTCAACCCCGTTGGCAGATTGGCGGCACCATAAGTGGTCGGCGAATTGCTAGCCGTAATATTATGGGTGAAGGATTGCCCCACCGTTGCCGTGGCTGTCGCGGCACTCGTAATCACTGGGACCACCAGGATGAGGGGCTTGATGGTCAATGTAAGCGTCTGGGTTCCTGTGCCGACCTCACTATGGGCGGAGAGCGTGATCGTGGTAGTGCTTGGAGTCGTGGGTGTGCCGGAGATCAC
>CAMBHS010000025.1 GCA_945867235.1 Akkermansia muciniphila | reverse complement strand
AGCCGGGTGCCGAAAACATCCTCGCCTTGCGCTGCCTCGAACGCAGCCGGCATTGGGACGACTTCTGGAAATTACGGGCCAACCACCACGCCGCCCTCAACGACACCCTAAGCCTCTCCGCCTAATTTGAAGTATTTTGTCCTGCGCCCCTAACCTCGGAAAAACCATGTGATCAATTGACTTGAATGGAACGGGTCGTTAGGTTTGCCGCTACATATTTTGATTCCATGCTGCCTGTCATTAAAAATTTGTTAGTCCTTCAAGATCGCGATCGAAAAATCCAACGTGTGGAACTGGATTTGGCTCACATTGCTCCCGAACGCGCACAACTTCAGGAAAAAGCACGGCAAGGTCAGGAAGGCTTGGAAGCTGCTAAACTAAAGGTGCGAACGATCGAATCTGACAAGAAGGTGCTAGAACTCGAAGCAGAAGCTAAAAAACAAAAGATCGAAAAGTATTCCGTTCAACAATTTCAAACTAAGAAAAACGACGAATACAAAGCCCTAGGTAACGAAATAGAAAACGGTAAAAAGGCGATTTACCAACTTGAGGAACAGCAGATCGAATTGATGGAGCAAGCTGAGATCGGGCTCAAGGAACAGGCGGTGGCGGCGCGTTTGGCTAATGATGCGAAAAGTTTTATGGATGCTCAGGTCACCGCATTAGCCGATCGAGAGATTAGGTTGAATCGTCAGTTGGAGGAATTGGCAGCGGACTATTCCAAACTTGAGGAGACCTTGGAAGCGGATGTGCTTGGTCGCTATGTTCGCCTTCGTAAAAACAAGGGTGGCAATGCGGTAGTCGGCATTTCCCACTGTGTTTGCGGGGGGTGCCACATGAAATTGCCCCAGCAGGAAGTCGTTTCTTGTAAAAACCAGCTAGACTTGGTGGGTTGTCCCAATTGCGGTCGAATTCTTTATTACAGTCGGGAAATGGATTTGTCCGTGGTGGACTGAGGTCGCTACCCGATCAATGGATCGCTACGGTATGCCCCCCATTTTGGATGGATTCGTATAGTGCAGTAATAATTTTGACGTCACGAAGGCCTTCTTCCCCCGATGCCCTAGGCCTTGTCCCAGTGGCTATGCATTGGGCAAAATCATCCATCTGAGCTGCGATTGGATCGACTGTTGGAAATTCGATCTTGCCGTTGCTGCTCATGCCTTTCACCCCTTCGGAACCAAACGGTGAGCTGAGCTCGAAGAATCCCCGGTCGGCTCCAGCCCAAATTCGGTTCATGCCATCCACCCTGTAGGTAGAAGCTCCGTTAGCGATGATGCCGTTTGGAAATTTGAGCGTCCAAAAAACCGACTCGTCCAGTTCGGCAAATTGTGGGAGATCAGACTTAGTCTCGTGGGCCATGACTTCGATCGGCTCCTCTCCGGCGATGTCGCACGCGCTGTTTAACGCATGAACGCCGAGATTGAACAACGCTCCCCCGCCCGCCAGATCGCGCTTGTGTCGCCATGAATCGGGTTTATCCAAACGCGATCCAAAGCTCGCTTCGATAATTTTAACGTCGCCAAAAACTTTTTCCCGCGCCAACCGCCGGAGTTCTCTGTGGTGCGGATCAAAGGGGGCACGATAACCGATCCCCAATTGTTTGCCTGCACATTGGCAAGCTTCTATCATGCGTTGGCACTTCTCTACAGAAACCTCCATCGGCGTTTCGCAGAGAACGTGTTTGCCTGCCTGAGCCGCCCGAACGGCGAACTCGGAATGCATCGAGTTGGGCAACAAAACGTAAACAACATCGACGGCGGAGTTAAAGGCTAACTGGTCGAAGGTCTCGTAGGTGTAGAGCGAATTCGACGGCAGGTTATATTTCTTCGACCACTGCTGCAGTTTTTGTTCGTCCGCACTCACAACCGCAGCCAGCGCGCAATATTTGGATTTGAGAAGCGCAGGGGCAATGCGGTTCGTCGCCCAATCACCGAGTCCGACCAGTGCAAACCCGACCTTGCGATCCAGATTCTGGGCCGCCTCGGCCATTTGTTCGAGTTTCCCGAGCATCCCCACGGCTCGTAACGCACCCCCACCCAGACCGAAACCAAAATTCCGCAAAAACCCGCGTCGTGAGGCTGATGGATCCTCTTTCATGCAGATCGCAATTACTTGATGAGCGAATAATCGGTCGCTTGAAGAAATTCAGACTTCACGCCACCATCAATCGTCAACGAGCCACCGCTTTTTTCAGACTCGGTCTTCGCTGCGATCCATGCGGCATCTTTGCGAAAGGAATCAAAAGATTGTTGGGCAGCTTCCTTGCTCTTGTGTGAAATGATGTAAACGAGTTTGGAAGAAGCTTCCTTTTGATCGCTCATCAGATTCCAGTAGGCGATATTATTCATGCCGTGCTTTTTGAAAAGTTCGACTGTGTGATCGCGAAAACGCTTATTCAGATCGCCCAGTTTCCCCGAAGTCGCCGTGTAAGTCCGAAGCTCAAAAACTCTTCCCTTCGAATCCGTATGAGCCTTGGGGATGGGAGAGTAATCCGTCAACTGCATGTGGTAGGATTCCACCTTGCTCACGATGCGCCCATTTTTTTCCGTTTCCTTCATGACGCCTTGCCATTCGGGGTCGGCCATAAATGCTTTCCATGATTTATCGCGAGCCTCACGACTCGGGTAAGCGAGCACATAAACCAACTTGTTCTCTTTGTTCTCCATTGGCACCCAATAGCCGATGTTCTCGATTCCATGCTTGGTGAACAGCTTTGTTGTATGATCTCGAAATCGACCTTCCAAAGTGGGGAGTTTACCTTCTGGAGAATAGTAAACACGCATTTCATAAACCCGTTTATCTGCGGAAGAAACGCTGGGTTCAGCCGCGGAAACGAGGAATGCCGAGAGGATGATGAGAAGTGATGCCGTGAGAGTTGTTAGATTCATTGTAGCTGTCTGTTATTGGCGATATGGCAACTGGATTTATGCCAACCGTCAATTGAAATATCGGAATTGAAAAAGCGAAGTCAGTTATCCAAATGCAAAGTTCACCTTGTTCCACAAAGTGCCTTGGGACTGATCTAAAAATTCCGTAACATCCGACGCCTCTTCCAGAGAGTCTTCGGGACTAGATGCCGATCCTTGTATTGCCTTCGTTTTTTGTTTTTGGATCGGTCACATTTCTAAATGTTGTGGACAAATTTTTTGAAATTGTTTGGCAACTTCATTCCTCACCAAATGGGCTTTTGAGATCAAGGAGACTTCCAGCAAATAAAATATTAAAGTTTTCTTGACTTATTTGGAGGACTGGGTTAGTAATGGTTGCAGACACCAAAAAAACAATCCAAAGGCGATCATATGCATTGGCATTTCAAACCACTCATCTTGAGCCTCCTCGTGATTCTAGGAGCAACCACCCCCTTGCACGCTCAGACCCCCCTGCAGACCCTTCAAGATTATCTCAAAGCCAGCAACACTGGGGAGAGCGACCAATACGGCCACTCGGTAGCCGTGTCAGGCGACACGGCAGTCGTCGGGGCACTCTTCGAGAACAGCGGCACCACGGGCATCAATTCCACACCCAACGACGGCGGGGCAGCCTATTCCGGTGCGGCCTACGTGTTCGTGCGCAGAGGGACAAATTGGACGCAGCAAGCCTATCTCAAAGCCAGCAACACCGGGGTGAATGACAATTTCGGCAAATCCGTTTCCGTATCGGGCGACACGGTGGTCGTCGGGGCACCCTACGAAAACAGCAGCACCACGGGCGTCAATTCTACCCCCAACGACGGTGCCGCACCCTATTCCGGTGCGGCATACGTGTATGTCCGCAGCGGGACGAACTGGACGCAGCAAGCCTACATCAAAGCCAGCAACACCGGTGCGGATGACAGTTTCGGCTTCTCTGTTGCCGTGTCGGGCGATACGATGGTCGTCGGGGCACCCTACGAGGCCAGCAGTACCACGGGCGTCAATTCCACCCCCAACGACGACTCAATCTCTACCGGTGCGGCCTACGTGTTCATGCGTACCGGGACGACGTGGAAGCAGCAAGCCTATCTCAAAGCGAGCAACACTGGGGTTGTTGACTATTTTGGCTCCTCTGTTGCCGTGTCGGGCGACACGGTGGTCGTCGGGGCACTCTACGAGGACAGCAGCTCCAAGGGCGTCAATTCCACCCCCAACGACGCTACACTGGATTCTGGGGCGGTGTATGTGTTTGTGCGCAGCGGATCGAATTGGACGCAGCAAGCTTATCTCAAAGCCGGCAACACCGGGGGTGATGACTATTTCGGTATCTCGGTTGGAGTGTCAGGCGACACAGTGGTCGTCGGAGCATCCGGTGAGGACAGCAGCACCAAGGGCGTCAATTCCACCCCCAACGAGAACACACCCAATTCCGGGGCGGCCTACGTATTCGTGCGTAGCGGGACAAACTGGACGCAGCAAGCCTACCTCAAAGCCAGCAACACCGGAATTATTAACTATTTCGGCATCTCTATTGCTGTGTTGGGCGAGACAGTCGTCGTCGGGGCGTATTACGAGGACAGCGGCACCACGGGCGTCAACTCCACCCCGGACGAAAGCTCAACCCATTCTGGGGCGGCATACGTGTTCGTGCGTAGCGGGACGACGTGGACGCAGCAATCCTATCTCAAAGCCAGCAACACCGGGGCGAATGACCTTTTCGGCAGCTCGGTAGGCGTTTCTGGCGACACGGTGGTCGTCGGGGCACCCTGGGAGGACAGCAGCACCACGAACGTCAATTCCATCCCCAACGAGAGGGCACTCGATTCAGGAGCGGCTTATATCTACGCCATGCCGTTACCCGTGATTACCAGTGCCGACTCGGTTACAGCCACAGCGAATGAACCCTTCAACTTCACCATTACGGCCAACTTCGCGCCGACCTCCTTTGGTGCCACCAGCCTCCCTACAGGCTTGAGCCTCAACCCAACCAACGGCGTGATCTCCGGCACACCCACAATTTTAGGCACCACCACGATCACGCTCTCTGCCAGAAATGACAGGGGCACGGGGAACCAGACGCTCACATTGACCGTCAAGCCTCAGATCCCGGTGATCACGAGCGCCGCCACAGCCACAGCAACGCTCGGGCAAGCCTACACCTACACCATAACCGCCATTAACGCACCGACCTCCTTTGGTGCCACCAACCTCCCTGCGGGCTTGAGTCTCAACCCAGCCACCGGCGTCATCTCCGGCACACCCACAACTCCAGGCTCTACCACGATCACGCTCTCCGCCAGCGTTGCTGGAGTCACGGGGAACCAGACTCTCACCTTGACCGTCAAGCGTCAGGTTCCGGTGATCACGAGTGCTGCCACAGTCACGGCAACTGTCCGGCAAGCCTTCAACTACGCCATTACAGCCACCAACGAGCCGACCACTTTTGGTTCCGTCGGCCTCCCTACGGGGTTGAGTCTCAACCCAACCACCGGTGTGATCTCCGGCACACCCACAACTCCAGGCTCTACCACGATCACCCTTTCTGCCAGCAATGACGGGGGCACGGGGAACCAGACTCTCACCTTGACCGTCAAGCGTCAGATCCCTGTAATCACGAGTGCCCTCACAGTTTTAGCTACACCCCATCAACCCTTCACATACACCATTACGGCCATCAACGAACCGGCCTCCTTTGGTGCCTCTGATCTGCCTGCAGGGTTGAGTCTTAACCCAGCTACCGGCATGATCTCAGGCACACCCACAATTCCAAGCACCACCACGATCATAATTTCTGCAAGCAATGACGGGGGCACAGGGAACCAGACTCTCACCTTGTATATTCATACTCCGCTGCATGCCCTTCAAGCCTATCTCAAAGCCAGCACCACCGGAGTGAATGACTATTTGGGGTTCTCGGTATCCGTGTCGGGCGACACGGCAGTCGTCGGGGCATACGGAGAGGCCAGCAACACTAGGACCGTCAATAGCATCCCGGACGAGGGAGCACCCAATTCCGGGGCGGCATACGTGTTCGTGCGAAGCGGGACGAACTGGACTCAGCAAGCCTATCTCAAAGCCAGCAACACCGAGGAGAACGACCGTTTCGGCTACTCGGTAGCCATTTCTGGGGATACGGTGGTCGTCGGGGCATACGGAGAGGATAGCAGCACGACAACCGTCAATAGCATCCCCGATGAGGACGCATCCGGTGCCGGGACGGCATACGTGTTCGTGCGAAGCGGGACGACTTGGACTCAGCAAGCCTATCTCAAAGCCAGCAATACAGAGGCGAATGACGCTTTCGGCAGGTCTGTTGCTGTCTCGGGCGACACGGCAGTCATTGGGGCATCAGGAGAGGACAGCAGCAGCACCGGCGTCAATTCCACTTCCAATGAGGGGGCATCCGATTCCGGCGCGGCTTACATGTTCATTCGCAACGGGACGAACTGGACGCAGCAAGCCTATCTCAAAGCCAGCAATACTGAGGCGAATGACGCTTTCGCTAGGTCTGTTGCAGTCTCGGGCGACACGGCAGTCATCGGGGCATCAGGAGAGGACAGCAGCAGCACCGGCATCAATTCTACCTCCAACGAGGGGGCACTCGATTCTGGGGCGGCATACGTGTTCGTGCGGAACGTGACGAACTGGATCCATCAAGCCTATCTCAAAGCTAGTAACACCGAGGCAAATGACTTTTTCGGCTGGTCGGTAGCCGTTTCAGGCGACACGGTGGTTGTCGGAGCTAACGGAGAGGACAGCAGCACCTTGGGTGCCAATTCCACCCCCAACGAGGGGGCTCTCGATTCAGGAGCGGCTTACGTATTCGTCCGCAGCACGGGGACGTGGCCGCAGCAAGCCTATCTCAAAGCAAGCAACACCGGAGAGAAGGATGGTTTCGGCTACTTCGTAGCTGTGTCGGGCGAAAGGGTGGTTGTTGGGGCACCGAAACAATCCGCTTCCGGAGCCGCTTATTTCTACGGCCCACCACTCCAGATTCCGACGATCACGAGCACCGCCATGGCTAATGCCACGGTTCACCAGCCCTTCAGCCACACGATCACGGGCACCGAAGAGCCGACCTCGTTTGCCGCCGCTAATCTGCCTGCGGGCTTGAGCCTCGACCCAATTACCGGCGTGATCTCCGGCACACCCACAATTTCAGGCACCACCTCCTTCACGCTTTCAGCCTTCAATCAGAGGGGCGAGGGGAACCAGACATTCACCTTGACCGTAAAACTCCAGACCCCGGCGATCACGAGTGCAGCAATAGCCACGACTGGAGTGTTTCAACCCTTCAGCCACACCATTACGGCAGTTACCAAGCCGACCTCCTTTGCCGCCGCTGATCTGCCTGCGGGCTTGAGCCTCGATCCAATCACCGGCGTGATCTCCGGCATACTCACCGTTCCCGGCATTTACACGATCAAGCTCTCCACCATCAATGACGTGGGCACAGGGAACCAGACGCTCACTTTGACCGTCGCTCCACTCACCTTAACGATCAAATACGTTAAGCGGGACGTGTTCAAATTGATATTTAATGGTGCAGAGAATCAGGGGGCTCTGTTGGAATACACGACCGACTTCCAACAGTGGATACCGCTAGCGACCAAGGGTGTCGGGGAAAAGGACTTGGTTCATCTCGAGACACTGGTCACGAATTCCCCGTATCGCGTCTACCGAGTAATCAAGCAGTAACACCGCCGAACAGGGTCGGTTGGGTGTTACGAAAGGTATGGAATGGTCAATGGTCCTTGCGGAAGCACGGCGACTCTCGCATCCGCCCCGAGTTGCTCCAGCGTTGCTGCAACGGTTGCACTGATATCGCGGCAGGGTGTGAGGTGGGCGGCCCAGATGACTTCATCCGGCAGGGAGCTATAAACAATGACTTCAGCACGACGCTGGATCAAAGCTTGAATCTGCGCCTGCCACTGTTCAGGTCTAATAAAACCAGGCGTTGCCAAAAGAGTCAGAATTTCTTCTGAACTACCAGCACTTCGCAGAAGTAAATCGAGGGGGCTATTAGAAGGAACGCCCTGACAGCATTCACAGGCGAGGATAATGGTGCCACCGGGTTTGACGATGCGTGCAGCCGCACTCATCCCTTTCACCCCTTGGTAAAGATTCATGTCCAGCGGATAACCACTGTTGGTCGTCACCACAATGTCGAAAGGCGCTTCCACCTTTTGCATCGCTTGTCCTCGGACAAATTCGAACCCTTCCCGATGTGCCGCCAGTAAATCACCTGAAAATACACCGGTGATATCTCGTCGTTCGTTAAGAGTTACATTCAGTAGAAAACTGGGACCAACGCGCAGTGCAATATCCCGAATCTCCTCCCAAATGGGATTTCCCGTGGTGATCCCAAAGGTCGAATTGGGATCGCCAATATTTGAGGAACCGTGGTTTGACATGACGGTTTCCAATGCCGCACATCCGGGCATGATTCCCTTGGGGCCACCACTGAAACCCGCAAAAAAATGGGGTTCGATAAACCCAGTCACGATCCGAACGTCTGCTTCAACTAAATGCTTATTGATCCATGCGGGGGTGCCATCGCGGGTCGTGCCGACTTGGATATGTGCCTCCAGGTTTTCGGGCTCATGATTCACCACCCGATAATTGCGAACCACCGCTGGAGTAAGCATTTTCTCCAACTCAGCAACCGTATTGGGTCGATGGGTTCCCAGTTGGTTGAGTAATGTGATTTGACCCGGAGCAACGCCGCCAGCCTCCAAATGCTCCAAAAGCCAAGGGATGATTCGGTCATTGGGGGTAGCCCGGGTGATATCGGTGAATGCGATGCAGATTCGCGCTCCGGGATGCAACCACTGGTTCAAGGGCAACGCTCCGATGGGTGTTCGCAAGGATTGCATCACGGCTGCTTTTTCATCGACGATTCCGGGCTTGTGGGAGGGGGTGATGACGGTGACCCGACTTTCAGGCAGATCTACCTGCAAATGTCCCTGACCGTAGGCAAGATTAACTTTCATCGCGATTAAACTGACTTAAAAAAACGACCTCCGCAAACAACTTCAAATTCTCTCAAAGTACCGTGATTTTTCCCAATCCGTGACGTTGTTGGCGAAGGCCTGCACTTCGAGACGGGCACTATGCACATGGTAATCGATCACCTCATCCCCCAACGTGGAACGAGCCAGAATGCTCGCATCGAGACTCTTCGCCGCATCCGCCAAGCTCGAAGGCAAGCTTGCGAGACGGGGATCAAGATACGCATTGCCTTGGTAGGATTCGCCACAATCCAATTGCTCCTCCACACCGGCGAGGCCAGCCACGATCATGGCGGCAAAGGCGAGGTAAGGATTGGCATCGGCCCCAGGCATGCGGTTCTCGATACGAAAGGAAGACCCCTGCCCCACAACGCGGAAACCAACCGTTCGGTTATCATTCGCCCACGCCATTTTGGTTGGAGCCCAACTTCCCGGTTGGTATCGCTTGTAGGCGTTGATGGTCGGAGCGAAGAAATAGCACAGCTCAGGGGAATATTTCATGAGCCCTCCCAAGAATTGACGAAACATTTTTGATCCGACCTGACCTTGTTTGTCCCAGAACAAATTCCTTCCATCCTGCCACAAGCTGATGTGGATATGGCAACTGCTTCCCGGTTCTGTCATGCTCGGTTTCGCCATGAAAGTCACCGCTTTTCCGTGCTGGGTGACGATCTCCTTCAGCCCCTGCTTAAATACGGTGTGCATGTCGGCCATCTGAATCGGGCGGTCATAAATGAAATTGATTTCATGCTGACCGCGTCCCCATTCGCCTTTGCTGGATTCCACAGGCACACGCGCCTGATTCATAAAATTGCGCACGGCACGAAATAGACCTTCATCCCGAGCGGGTTGCATCGTGTGGTAGTCGATCCGGTAATCGCTCGATGGAGGAAGGTTTCGATATCCGTTGGCGAATGCTTCCGGGTAGGAGATGTTAAAAAGATAAAATTCCAACTCACTCGCGATATTGCAAACCATGCCCTGACTGGTGATGCGTTCGAGTTGGGTTCTCAAAGTGGATCGGGGAGCCTCCTGAACCAGATTCCCATCCTCCCGCACATAGTCACAAATAACCAACGCTGTCGCTGTTTGCCACGGTATGAGACGGATGGAATTTTGATCAGGACGCATCAGGTAGTCCCCAAATCCAGCTTCCCAATTGGCGACTTGATAGCCATCCATGGGATCCATCTCCATGTTTACTGTGAGGAGATAATTGCAACCATGCGTGCCGTGGAGTGCCACGTTATCAATAAAAAAACGGCCGGTGAATCGTTTGCCGACCAATCGTCCGAACAAGTCGGGGAATGCCACGATCACCGTGTCAATCTCGCCACTCTGAATTTTATCCGAGAGATCTTTGAGTTGCATGGGTTCAGGGTTTTAGGATTCTTCGTTTAACCGTCATTCACCGACGTAAATGTTTTTGAGCTCTGTATATCCTTCCATGGCTGCCATACCTAGATCTCGTCCCAAGCCGCTCTGTTTGAATCCTCCGAACGGAGCCTCAACATGGACACTGCTGTGGGAATTGATGCTCAATACTCCACTTTCCACACGGCGTGCCACTCTCAACGCTCGGCGAATGTCATTCGTCCAAATGGAGCCACTCAGTCCGTAGGGGCTTGCATTCACTTCCTCGATCATTTGGGCTTCGTCGTCGAATGGACGGATGCAAACCACGGGGCCAAAAATTTCCTCGCACCACACCCTGTCGCTGACATCGGTATCGAGTATGATGGTCGGGGCTAAATAAAATCCTTTCTGAAATGGACGATTCCCACCGTTAATAATACGACGTGATTGATGGCTTGCGGAAGCAATCAAGGCTTCAACCGAATGCCGTTGGTTCTCAGAAACGAGCGGTCCGATTTGGGTCTCCTCAGAAGCAGGATCGCCAATTTTTAACTGCCTGGTTACGGCAACAAATTGCTCGACAAAAGCATCCAAAACTTTGCGTTCAACGAATACCCTGCTCCGCGCACAACAGTCCTGACCGGTATTCCCAAACACACTCATCGGAGCTTGTTTCGCGGCTACATCAATATCCGCATCCGCAAAAATGATGTTCGGTGATTTCCCTCCAAGTTCCAAAGAAACCCTTTTCACTCCACGGGACGCAAGTTCCATGATGCGCCGCCCCACTTCGGTTGAACCGGTGAACGATATTTTCCTCACCAACGGGTGCAAAACCAGTTGATCACCAATCTCACTTCCAGATCCCGGCAACACCTGCAACACACCCGGAGGCAATCCGGCTTGCGTTGCCAGCTCGCCGAGCACCAAGGCGCTCAAAGGGGAAACAGAAGCCGGTTTTAGAACGACCGTGTTGCCGGCGGCAAGAGCGGGGGCGACTTTCCAACAAGCGATGGGGAATGGAAAATTCCAAGGCACA
The DNA here is from genome assembly GCA_945867235.1 of Akkermansia muciniphila. Lineage (GTDB taxonomy): Bacteria > Verrucomicrobiota > Verrucomicrobiia > Limisphaerales > SXQI01 > SXQI01. Next base: position 14,642 of record CAMBHS010000025.1, on the reverse strand, counting down.
ATCGCCGCCACCACTCCCATCGGCTGGCGCAGAGTAAAATCAAATCCACCGCGAGAGACAGGCAGTGTTTGGCCGCCGAACTTGGTGATCGCTCCAGCGTAAAACTCAAAAACCCGTGCTCCCAACGCCACTTCGTCCCGGGCGTCCGCGATGGGTTTCCCGATGCTTTTACTTTCCCATTGCGCGATTGTTTCGAGATTTTCACGCAGGATTTTGGCGATGTTGAACAGGATTTCTGTGCGTCGACCTGGGGCAAGATCGCGCCATCCTTTCCTAAACGCATCATCGGCTCCTTGGATGGCTGCCTCCACATCCCCGTGATCCACCGAAGAAACCGAAGCAAAGACTTCTTCCGTTGCCGGATTAATTAATTGCGTCGATTTTCCGGAGGAGTGCCTGCGATAGACCCCATTGATGAAAGGTTGAGAAGGGTAACTCATAACGCTTGTAGGTATAATGCTCGCAGGTCTTCTTCGGTCACAGGAACAGGATTGGTGGCGTGGCATCCGTCGGCAAATGCTTGGGGGGTCATTTCGGTGACGTGAGCCTCGGAAACTCCATGGGGACGAAGCCCCGGCACGATCCCAATCTTTCGGAAGAGTTCGGCGATAAATTCAATGGTAGCGTTGTCCGCCTGAGTTTCCGATACGGTGACAATATCCAAACCGCAGGCGAGTCCGACACGGCGATACAACCCAGGCTTGCGACTGGCATTAAAGCGCATCACTACAGGAAGACACAACGCGTTGGCGAGTCCATGGTGCATGCCGCAAACCGTTGAAAGAGGATGCGCTAGTGAATGAGTGGCACCCAAATCTTTTTGAAAAGCCACCGCACCCATCGCTGCCACAACCAACATATGACCGCGGGCTTCTAAATCTTGCCCGTTGCTGACGGCGAGAGGCAACGCCCTGACCCCTAAGTGGATTCCTTCCAAAGCAATCCCATCACAAAGTGGATGGAATGAAGGCGAAGTGAACGACTCGATACAATGGGTGAGCGCGTCTGCACCCGTGGCGGCAGTAAGTTTGGGCGGCAGATCCACGGTCAACTCTGGATCCAACACCACGAGTGAAGCCATCAATGCGGGATTAAATAAAACAGCTTTGCGACGGGATTTTTCGATGATGATCACCGAACTGCGCCCGACTTCGCTGCCGGTTCCCGCAGTCGTCGGAATACAAACGCATGGAGCGAGACCGGTCCAAGTTTCTCGCCAATCAAATTCAGAAAGAATCAACCCGGGACGGTTCACCAATAACCGCACCGCCTTGCCAACGTCCAGAGCACTGCCACCCCCAAAGGCAACCACTCCATCGCAATTCTCGATCCTATATTTTGCAGCTCCCTCGATGACATCCATCTCCCCTGGGTTGGGATGAACCCCTGCGAACAACGCCCAACCCCCGGGCATCGTATCGAGCACCATCTTCAATTTTTGAAATGCAGTCGTTGGCAGAAGTCCCGGATCCGTCACCACCAGAGGGCGACTCACGCCTAATGATTGCAGTCGCTTCGGCAATTCAACCAAAGTGCCAGCACCAAACAAAGTGGTTGTTGGAAATGAAAAGGTCATCCTCAATGGCATCATATTGTAGATGCCGTCCAGTATGGCAGATTATTGAAACAATGCATCTGTTGAATTCGGTTCGATAATCTTAATAACAAGTGTTTTACCGTGATTTGTAATCCCTTTAGGTCATCATAGTTCAATGAACACCCGCGATGATTGCAGGCTGTCTCCAAAATCCGCAACCTACGGGTTGTTTGTTTTTACATTGATCGCTCTCGGGGTTTCGGCGATTCGACCCCACGATTACTTCACCTGGTTTCTCGAAGTTGCCCCAGTGTTGATTGGGTTACCCATTTTAATTGTGACTCGCCGGAGTTTTCCTCTGACCCCTCTGCTTTACCAATTACTTTTTCTTCACAGCCTCGTGCTGGTTTTGGGAGGTCACTACACCTACGCAAATGTGCCCTTGGGTGAGTGGGTCAAAGATTGGTTTCAACTTTCACGCAATCATTACGATCGGTTAGGACATTTATTTCAAGGATTCGTGCCAGCCGTTCTTGTGAGAGAAATCTTGCTTCGACGCAGTCCGTTAAAGGAAGGCAAATGGCTTTTTTTTCTGACCACATGCGTTTGTCTGGCGTTTAGTGCTTTCTATGAATTGATCGAATTTACAACAGTGCTGTTGAGTGGCGATAAGGCGGATGACTTTCTTGGCACGCAAGGCGATACTTGGGATACGCAGAAGGACATGTTGCTTGCATTGGTCGGATCGATCACTTCCCAAGGATTCCTGAACAGAAAACATGCGAATCAACTCAAGGTTCTTGGGTCACCCCTAAATTCCTAAATTGCACCCGACCCATTCCATGTTGTAGGCCGATCGGTCCACGGGCTGGAACCTTGGGCAGTTCTGCATTTGAAATTATTTCGATACTGTTGTGAATCACCGTGAGACGATTTCCATTCATGCGCAACTCCATCGAATTCCAATCCCCCAATGGGCGAACGAATTGCCGCAGAGAGTTTGGATCCCGACCTTTTTTAACAGTCACCGGAGAGTCGGGGCGGGATTTCGAATCATCGCCAGGATCGATGGGAATACTAAAAGAATGAACCCCATCGTTTGTCGAACCACGCACAAAGATGCTACTGTTCCCGCGATTTGGAATAGGCTGCGCCAACTGTTTTGCATCGGGTAGCCGCCATTCCATACGCAACGAGAAATTCCCATAATCAGAACTGGTCCATAGAAGTTCGCCATTGCCGTTATTTTCTAAAACCCCTTCGTTCGCAATCCAGTGGTCTCGACTTGTTTCTGAAGGCTTCCACCCTGTGAGTGTTTTCCCATCGAACAAAGTCTTAAACCCATCGGGAAGGGAGGCATGGATTAGTTTGCGTGGATCACTCCGTCGCGACTCAAGAAAGGCGATTAAATCTGCAAACTGATCGAGGGAAAGTCCAACCTGCAAACCCTCCGGCATGAGGGAAAGTGCACTTTTGTTGCGGGTTGAAATCTGGTTTTTAGAAACCGTGACCACCTTTCCAGCGTTATCCAATAAGGTTACCGTTTGCCCGTCCTCCCCCTTGATCATGCCAGATACCGAATCGCCATCTTTCAGTTCGAAATTATAGGTCTGATATCCTTCCCTCACGACTCGACTGGGATATAAAATGTGCTCGATCAAAGTGATGCGTGGAAATTGAATCCCGATCAACGTTAGGTCTGGGCCTACGGCTGTCCCCTGCCCTGCCAATTGATGGCACTTGAAACACGCCACCCCAGCTTCAGCCCAAAACACTCGTTGACCTGTGATGGGATCGCCTTTTTTGTCCATCGCATGCTTTTCATAATCAGAAGTTTCAACCGCAGTGGACTTCTGTGAAAACAGTGAACCCTTCAATGCCTGTTCATCTCCTTCATAAACTTTGCGCAATTCAACGATGACTTCTGGCTTTAAATCCTTCGACCGCCGTTCGATTTCTCCGAGGATTTCTGTTTTGATCAAAGCAAGTGTTTTGCGGGTTTGTTCACGGAGGCTCGGGTTTACGCTACTCAAACCGTTCAGATAAATATTCAATGCTCTGCTATCAACGATTCGAATCAATGCATCATAAGCCACCTCTTGGGTTTCCTTTTGTTCCCACAGGATCAGGATCCGAGGTGTCGCTGCCTTGTCCTTTAATACTCCTGCGGCGGCGATGGCTGCTTTTCTTATGACTGGAGAAATGTCCTCCAATAAAGATCGCACGAGCTCTGATGAGGATGAATTCGGTAATCCTGACAAACCCACGATCGCGGCCACCCGAATTTCGAGGCTTAATTTGGTGGATCGCGCTTTTTCAAGAAACAAGTTCTGTGCTCGGGCGTCGCGGCGACCTGCCAACACCCCTAAAGCTTCCTTCTCTAATTCCAGCGGCAATCCCGTCTCGATCAATTGAATCAATGCAGCGACAGATTTGGATCCTGATACAACGGCCACTCCTTTGATTGCTTCTCCAACAATAATTGGATCCTTAGCATTGATTAATGCCTGAGCAAAAAAAGGATCCGAACCATCGTCCTGGAGCGAGACCAAAGCGGTCAGGATCGCTTTTTGCACATGGGTATTTTTTCCGACAGAAAAAGCCGACTCTAATTGGCGAGGTGCATCCGAACCACCTGTGACCCTCACGCCTTCGATGGCAGCCAATTGCAATTCCTCGATGGGATTTTTCAATTGTTCAAGGCAGAAAGCTGCAATACCTGCGGTTCCCGCCCATGCTTGAGTTTTCTGGGGACGAGGTGCTAAAGCCGGATGATAGGCTCCCCATTCCCCCTTCCAATCGGGAACCTTTCGCCCCATAGCCGTCAATAATTGGAAGGCTCTGTTACGCCCTTCCATCGTCCATGTCAGATTTGTTGACGCCTGTTGTAAGCCTGTCGAAAGAGAGATTTCGAACGTCTCACGCAGTGCGAATTGTGCTCCTTGCGCAGTGAGGTTATTTTCACTGTTCAAATCCTGAATGATTGCATTCCAAACGGTGGGATTAGCTCTTCCTATACGGTTTAATGCGGTGATGATTGCAAACCGACAATTCGGATCTTTTTCCTGCAACGCTTGGAGAAGATGAGGAACGGATTGGGCGTCACGCAGGCGACCCAAGGTCGTCGCGGCTTCAAATCTTACTGAGGCATCCTGATCCTTAAGCAACGGAATAATATCCAGCAATTCCTCAGTGACAGAGTTCATGCCTAATTGTCTGAGTGCCTGTTTCCTCAAAAGAGCCTCTTTAGATTTCAGGAGTCCACGTATTACCGATCTCAGTTTAACCCCACCATCCATCGCATCACCCGCCCAGAGAGCGTGCACCTTCGCCTGAGTTGGAGATTCATTATCGTTGATTACGTCTGCTAAAATATTCGAGGCTGGCCTTCGCACTAATTCCCTTTGCGCTGTCATACGCACTTGGCGGGATGCATGGTGCAGAGCCTCCTTCAGTTGGTCTTCATTGGCGACACATCGTTGTCCCGATGCGGTTGGGATAAACCAGTCGGGCTTTGGTTGTGGGTTTGTCTCACCCAAAAAAGTCATCCTCCAAACTCGTCCCACGGTGACATCCTCCTTTGTGTCCCGGTGCGCCCAATCACAAATGTAAATGGAACGTCCATCGGCTGAAGGGGAGATGCCGACAGGTCGAAAATCATCCGGCGGATCAAGAAACATTTCCTGAGAACTCTGCACTCGATACGTTGCCCCTTCGGCTTCGGTAACAACTCTTAAAATCTGCCTCTTACCAAAATCCGCCAGAAACAAATTGTTGTGGTAACCCTCGGGAAGACCATCCTCCGTATTGGCAAACGTCCCTGTGGCTGCCCCTCCGCCAAAGTCGTGCATCATCCATAATGTGTAAGGTTGGCGGGGAGAAAAATCGTGCGGATACCCGTAAAAACCACCGTCCACCATGTGAGTCAGTCGCCCCATCCAGTTGTGTTCATCCGTATTGTCGTAAGTAAAGATGGCGTCATCAGACTGAATAGCAACGTCGAGAATGTTTCGCACTCCTGTTGAAAAGACCTCCAAGCCCGTGCCATCAGGTCTTAAGCGCAAAATCCCGCCACCCTGCAAATCGACCCGTCGTCCATCACGACCCACCGCGCCGTACACGCCTTTATCCCCAATGGCCACGTAGAAAAACCCGTCCATTGCTAATTTGAAATTAGCAGGCACATGATCATTCCAATCCAATGCCCAAGGATTTGGATTCGTAGATTCGATCAAATTCACTTTGTTGCGACCCACTCCGTTATCATCCTGAAACACGGTAAACTTTGGATTATGAAGAACGAAGAGTTGCCCTTCCAAATACTGCATTCCAAACACAGCATGCAAAGACACTGCAAATACGGTTTGGCGTCCATCGGGGAAAATGCAAACAATTCTGCCGTTTAATGAGGAGGGCGAAACACTAATATCCATCGGATCTTCAGCCACAAAAATTCTCCCATCAGGCGCACTGCACACAACGGAGGGATGGCGGATGGTGGGTGATTGTGCGATGAGTTCCATATTCCAACCCTCCACAGCAGTGATTGCAGGAGCACCCATTACCTGCGTGCCAAGAAGCCCCCCGAAAATGACAAAAGCAGTTTTTATCAACAATTGTGCGGGCTTCGTTAATAGCTGAATCATCACATTGTTAAGTGTTAGGAATCGTAATTCATTAAACATTGGAATTGAGAATAGACTCGAATCGGCACCTTGTTTGAATGGCTTTTGATATCGATTGCATCGAGGAATTGATTGTTAAAAATTAAACTAAAACTCGAATTACGACAAACTTCCTTTAACAAGATTGAAAATCGAACCTCCATATCTGTGAGAATTGACACCTATCTATTCGCCCCCTAATTTGTAGAGAGGAGTATATGATCGCGCTTTGTAATTCATTGGTGGAGTTGGTTAGACGTTCATCGGCCGAACTTCCGGACGATGTTCATCAGGCTGTCCTCCAGTCGCTGCAGAACGAAAAAAAAGGAACTATTGCTGAAGCGGCACTTCAAATCATTGATCGAAATATCGCTCTTGCGAAGAAAAAATCCCAACCTATCTGTCAAGATACAGGCAGCATCATTTTTTACGTCGAATGCCCTGTAAACTTTGATCAACCTGCATTTGTTCAAGCAGCCTGCATGGCAGTTCGCGAGGCTACAAAGAAAGGGTTTCTTCGACAAAATTCTGTGGATTCACTCACGGGGATCAACGACGGCACGACTGTTGGACTAGGGTCTCCATCTATCCATTTCCACCAGCACCAACAGGAAAACATCGAGGTGCGACTCATCCTCAAAGGGGGCGGGTGTGAAAATGTGGGGGCTCAATACTCTTTGCCAAATGAAAAGTTAAAGGCCAACCGAGACCTCGATGGATGCAGAAAAGTGATTCTTGATGCGGTGTTACAAGCCCAAGGCAAAGGCTGCGGCCCAGGGATTCTTGGTGTTTGTATCGGGGGGGACAGAGCTTCGGGATATGAATTCTCGAAACAACAATTCCTACGCAATATGCAGGATCGAAACCCCATAGCGGAACTCGATCAACTCGAACAAGATATCGTGGCAACAGCCAATCGGTTGGGAATCGGTCCCATGGGTTTTGGAGGGAATACGACACTGCTGGGAGCGAAGATTTGCGCCGCTAACCGCCTCCCTGCCTCGTTTTTTGTGAGCATTAGCTACATGTGCTGGGCCTACCGTCGGCAAGGAGTCACGTTAGATCAAAAGGGTCAGATCGAAACTTGGCTTTATTAACCAATCTCCATGATCCACCTCACCACACCCATTACCGAGGAGAAAATCCGTGCATTGAAAGTCGGAGACGCCGTCGAGATTTCCGGCATCTTGTTCACCGGCCGAGATGTCGTCCATAAGTTCCTGCATGAGGGAGGAGTTTTACCCGCCGAGGTTAATCTTCGCGATGGGATCATCTACCATTGCGGTCCGGTCGTGATGAAAGATGACGCGGGGCAATGGAAGGTGACGGCTGCGGGTCCGACAACCTCCATCCGAGAGGAGCCTTATCAAAGCCAGATCATCAACGATTTCGGATTGCGTGGAGTGATCGGCAAAGGAGGCATGGGAGATCGCACATTGGAGGCCTGCAAAAAATCCGGGTGTGTTTACCTGCATGCCATCGGAGGCGCGGCTCAGGTGCTAGCGGAATGCATCACTGAGGTGAAAAGCGTTCATTTCCTAACGGAGTTTGGTTCTCCGGAAGCAATTTGGGAATTGAGAGTAAAAAATTTCCCCGCAGTTGTTACCATGGACTCGCACGGCCAATCACTTCATCGTGATGTTTTTGCGACCAGCAGTGCAGAGTTGGCAAAATATCTCTAGGAATCAACGTTTCTGAAACTTCGAAAGAAGCCGAAGTAATTCGACGTAAAGCCAGAGTAAAGTGACCAAAAGTCCGAAGGCTGCATACCACTCCATGTAAAGGGGTGATCCTTGTTCAGCTCCTTGTTCGATCACGGCAAAGTCCATGATTAAATTAAGCGCGGCGACACCCACAACGACAAGGCTGATGCCGATGCTCAGAAGTCCACCATCATGAAGCATGGACATTTGGACTCCAAACAAACGCAATACGAAGGAGGCAAGGTAAAATAAGGCGATTGCAGCCGTGGCACACATGACACCCCGAACAAAGCCGGGCGTTGCTTTAAGCCAACCCAGTTGGTAGGAGGCGAGCATGATCAACAGAACACCCAGGGTTAAACCCACTGCGTTGAGGACGATTCCCGGATATAATTTTTGGAAATAAGCAGAAATCCCACCCATCACAAGCCCTTGGAATAGGGCGTAAATCGGAGCGGAGATTGGTGACCAATGGGGTTTGAACACCGTGGCAAGGCACGAGATAAGCCCTCCAACAATTCCACCCAATATCCACGGTCCAGCATTGTCACCACGCGAAACCATGGACCAAGTGTAACTACCGGCGCATAGAACTAGGAACAGCAATGCGAGCGTTTTCATGGCGGCTCCCTGGACCGTCATTCGACTCCCAGTTAACTCGCCAACATTCTGAAATGTGCTATTCTTGAGAACAGGATTGGAAGATGTCATAACTGGTGTTCAATATCATCCTGTTTTGTTTGCGTGCCAATATAATTTGTTCCTTCTATGAGACGACCCGTTCAATTATCATATTTCTTGTTCGCCAGCCTGCTAATTCTCATGGGAGTCTTGCACCTTGCCACTCCATTTCTCACGATACTTGTTGGTTTTTTCGTCCTCCAAAAACTGGAACAACTGACCCGTAGCCGAGTATGGGCAATCTCGCTCATGGTGGTTCTCATGACGCTATTGGGATGGGGTTCCGTTTATTTTGCACGTCAGATGATTACCGGCATGCCTGAATTGATGGCGAAGACCATTCCCGCAATGATTGATTATCTGGACAGCCACGGAGTAAGGCTCCCATTCGACGACATCCAAGGGCTGAAATCAATGATCGTTGAAACCATCCAAAAACAATGGGGCAATGTCGGAAAAATCGCAGGAATCGTCGTCCACCAAGCCGCTTTTGCAATCATAGGAATGGTCATTTCGATTGGGCTTTTCCTCAACAAGGAAGTGGACTTGGAACGCCACACCCACAAGATTCCCAACAATTACTACACAACAACGATGGACGCCTTGGCTGACAGGTTTCGCACTTTTTATCATAGCTTCGAAAGGGTGATGGGAGCGCAATTCACCATTTCAATTCTGAACACCGGGTTCACTTCGATTTTCATTACGTTGTGCCATCTTCCTTACGCCATCATGTTGATCGGCGTCACATTCCTTTGTGGATTATTACCAATCATTGGCAATCTCATTAGTAATACGGTAATTATTGGTGTCGCGTTCTCGATCTCTCCGAAGACGGCCTTGGCTTCGTTGGTGTTCCTCGTAATCATCCACAAATTGGAATATTTTCTGAATAGCAAAATCATTGGGGACCGAATCAAAAACCCCGTTTGGTTGACGTTGCTCGGATTGCTCATCGGCGAGCGAATTCTGGGAATACCGGGAATGATTCTCGCCCCTGTCCTACTCAACTTCATCAAGGTGGATAGCTCTCTAAAGCCAGCTCAGCCTGATGAAATTGGAACAGAATCAAAATAAAATCCCGCACCTCGTAACGGCGAATACCGCTTTTCCAAATTCGGTTTATTTTTATTAGCTTTCATCGATTCATTATTTCTGAAGAAATGGAGTCACACCACTATGCGAAACATTACTATTAAACTTTTTATTCCTGTGCTCACTTTCGTTGTTAGCCTGAGCACGGGTCTCTGTGCTGGTCTTGATTCTGGCATCCGTCATTCTTACCTCGTCCTAGGTGCTAAGACCGCAATCATCGGAGAGGACGGAAAATCACAATGGGAACATACTGGAGGATCCCGCGATGGATTCATTCTACCCAATGGCAACGCACTCATTGCCTTTGCAGATCGTGTAGAGGAGGTAACGCGGGAAAAACAAATTGTTTTTTCCTATAAAAAAAGCAAGGAGAACGGAGAGATCAGCACCGCGCAACGCCTTTACAATGGCAACACTCTCATCACCGAACTTGGATCACGCCCAAGACTGCTTGAAGTGACCCCTCAGGGATCGATCGCAGTCGATGTGTCGTTGCAACCTGAAACTGATAATGTCCACATGCAAACGCGCATGGCTCGCCAACTCCGGAATGGCAATTATTTGGTGCCACACCTTCTCGCTTTTGCGATCAAAGAATATACCCCGCAAGGGAAAATTGTGCATGTCACCAAAACAGATCTTGCAGAACTGGGTGGACGAAAAGATGAGAATTGGCCTTTCACCGCGATTCGTTTGGATAATGGAAACACTCTTGTTTCGCTGACCCACGGCAACAAGATTGTGGAGATGAATTTGAAGGGTGAAGTGGTCTGGAAAGCCGATAATGAAACCGTGGGCGGGCTTTTCAAAGATCCGTGCGGTTCACAACGGCTTGCCAATGGCAACACGGTCGTGGGAAGTCACGCAGCGAACCAAGGCGTTTCGATGGTAGAATTGACACCGGATCGCAAAATCGTTTGGACGAGCGAGCATGCCCTCGCAGCCGGGGTGCATCACTTCCAAATCCTCACCACCAATGGGAAAATGGAGCCTGGGATGCCCATGAAATAAGCCTCTCCAGTGTCGCCTTGGGGTTCATTCAGCCGTTCCGACTTTCGTATCGAATATGGCAGTGTGAACCTGAGTGCCAATTTTGAATTGCACCCAAATGCGATAATCGCCAGCAATAGGAAATTCATAAGGGAGTGAAATCGAGGAAACTCCAATGGCGGGTTTTGTAGTATCCCCTCCATGGTTCATCTTGGAATGATCCATTTTCGAGTGATCCACCAATCCCGAAATAACAGGGGTTTGATGTTGTGTTTCCTTGTCCAATTTTGCATCAAAAAACGATTGCGCGGCCATCGAATAATTCCCTGAAGGATGCAAATGAGAGAACACAGACCCGTCGGCGCGGAGAATGGCGGCATGACAAAGCATCCCCATGTAAGGAACAAGTTCCACAGGTTTTCCGGATGCATTACGAATGACAAAATTTAATCCCGCATCCTTGCTGACCTGCAAGGGTGCGTGTTTTGACCACTCAACGGTGATCCCGTCAGGAAGTCGAAACGTGGTATTATTGGCAGATCCATCAGGGACTGGGATTCCTGTGTAATTCGCCCATGAATCATCCGGATCAGGTTTCAGCACAGTCCCTTGAACCGGCTGATTTGAAAGTGCTGGAACATCAACGGAGTTCGTGGCGGTGGAACTCAGAACCGAACCCTCCACTGTTAAATCACACAACACCTTGTAGCGACCCTGCGGCAATGTGGGTAAAGCGACCTCAAATACTTTGCCGCCTTTTCGCACCGGGTGAAGATGGGCAAAGGTATCCTGAGTGCCCTCGCGAATTAAAAAAAGATGAAGTAATTTACCATGATCAGGGATCAAAGGCAGGGTGGCATTTCCTAGAAAGATTTCCTGTCCCAAAGTCAGTCGGAGAATGCGTTGAGCCCCATCGACACGCACCACCGCTTGCATATCCGGCCAAGCTCCTCCCCGGAGTTGGCTTCGGAATTTCGCTTCATCCGCATTCCACCATCGTCGTCCTCCTATCAAAAATACAACCATGATGAAGGCTGTAATCAATCCCGCAACCCATCCCCTGCGACGTTCCTTCTGCCCAATGACGGCGGTTGATCCTAATACACTTTCACGTGCAGCAGCTGAAACGATCGCCACCCCTCCCCCGCAAAGCAACGCCCCCAAAGCCACGAGGATGTATCCGAGGAACGGAGGGAGTGGCAATTGACTTAATGGCACGGAACTCACAGGGATTTGTATGCTTCCGATTCCCAACGAGCCTCGCATCTTCACGTCAATCGTGTAGGCTCCTATACTCATCAGCCACAATTCACCAAAATAAAGATTCGTTTCCCCCGCGATTAAACGCCCCAAATCCGCAGGGGGCGCGTTTGTTATCGAAGTTCTGGAAAACAAGGGGAGAAACGAAACCTGATCCGGTTGATCCCCCAGGACACGCACCGAGATCTCTGCTCGTCCGGGAACGACGGACGGCATACGGATTGTGATGCGTGCCGTATAGACACCCACGGGACCATCGTAAAAAACGTCAGGACTTCCCACATGCGCCTGAACGAGGCAGTTCATCCACCAATAAAAAACCGCGATAATAAATCCAAGCCGGTTCAACGCTGCACCTTTCTCATCCAATTTCCCCAAACTAAACCAATCCACGCACTCAAACTGGCAACTCCCCAACACACAAAAATACTCGACCAGCGAAGATACTCAGAACCATTTCTAGCACGATCAACCCGCCAAAACTCCTGACGATACGCTCCCGGTCGAGACCCATAGGTCCAGTAACGGTTCCCAGCAAAAAACCAGTTGTCGGCCGAAGGCGAAAGCAGGAACTCAGCAAAATACCACTGCACTCCCATCAACAATCCCAGAAAGATAGCTCCTAGAATCACGGATAACCCCAATGTTTTCAGCCAACCGGAACAGTGGCGCACTTTTCTTAACACCAAATCAATCACGAACGCGGGAATTATCAACAGCAAGGGAAACGCTGGAGGAACCATATGGGTCACGGGGTTATAGATCGGAGCCAACATCGGTTGACCTGGAAACAGGGGCAAAATCCAAACCATCCCGCACACGACCATCATATAAACCGCCGCTACACGGGTCGCTGGCCATGAGCATTTCCCAGCCCACCCTGTGGCAACCAACCTCATCGGGATCATTGCGGAACAAGCTAGGTAAAACAAAGATCCATGTTGATGATTGGGAAATGTCGTTTCCGTAAGAAAGACGGCTCCCAAAACTAAAAACACCCCGCCGACATAAACGAATAATCCCGATCCTTTTTTGTCCTGACATTGGTTCTGACGGGACAAGACCAGTAACAACGCACCCAAGCTGATGCCAAGCATTCCCAAACCAAGCACGGCGTGGGGTGGGCTGATGATCTTCACATCAAGCCCGTAGGCATTGTGCCACCAATCATCGAAGGGTCCTGAAGTGATCATCGCGATGGCGCCCCAAATCGCAGCCCACGCTCCCAGCGGAGCCCTCGCTCCGAACACACGCACCGAGACTCCATGCCCTTCCGGTCCCATGAGAAAGGTGTATTTGATCGCCAACCATCCCCCTACGAACCCGGACATGGCACCCCCTAAATAAATTGCCATATGCGCCGGTGTCCAAAACGTGTCCCGCCCGATGGTCATGTGCCAGGAAATATCCCACATGAGCCCCACCGTGATGCTGGTGATCGCGACAGCCAGAAGAAAGCTCGGCCACAGAAAGGGATCCAAGCCAGACAGGGGTCTGACTTTTTCATTTAAGCCCACAGGCAATGCGACTTCCATAACCTCCAAATTATTCTCACAACTTCCAGTAAAGATCTCCACTTCACTCAAAAACCGCACACCCCTCCTAGATCACCGCTCAACCAAAGTCAACGGCATATCAATTAGGAAATGGATAACACCAGAAAGCTTGTAGGGAAAACTCCAGCGAATCAACCGTTGTTGGTTGATGCCTGATAATCTCTTAGCGTTTGACCGTCTTTTGTTTTCCATTCCGTCCGACCATTCGAGGATCGTGCGGCAACAACGGCAGCAGCGGTCGATGGGGATAAAAATAAGTAGTCCTGTGTAAACTCGAAATAATTCTCAGCCTCCGCTAAAACTCCGTTGGAAACCAATGCGGTCCTCAATTGAATCAGACTAGACGGGCAGGAGGGAGTCGCTGCCTTTAACGCCTTACTGCCACGAATTACCGTAAAGCCTGCTGACGATTCCCTGCCCTGGGCTTCGAGGCCTTTAGAGCGCAAATAAAATAAAGGGGTTTGATGATGTTGAGTTTCTTCTGAAGCAAATACTCCAAGCCCGAGAAGCGGAAAGCACAGCATCATTTCAGAAAGAAATCCCGCAGCTTCAGAGCTATCTGCCTCCGACAAGGTTGGCAACGTCGGTGAGTTCTTATTATCAAGCACGCACAGTCTGGTCTTTTTCGCTGTGGCGATCAGTTGCGATTCAATATACTGCACATGCGCCTTGTTAAGGTTCGAATCTTTGCTCGTGAATGCGATACAGTGATTCCAGAAATCTTTGTTGGTTAGGTGTTGATCCAATCGGTTTTTTATTGGATCGCCTTCGCCAATATAAATTCGAGGCAACCCACTCTCCTCCAGTGAACCCACCAACACATAGAGACCCGTTTGCTGAAGTTCTTTCCGTCCTTTAGTGGCAGCCATCAGGATCCGAGGAATAACGATACCAGCCCCATTCCAATTCGATTTTTCGATCGTGCGAACCCCATTGGGATCACCATCAGGAACAAATATTTTAATGGAATAGGATTGAGACATAAACTACCAAAAACTTGTGCTGATTGACTCGGGTGTGATTAAAAGTGGGTGATTAATTCCAAAGAGTTTCCCATTGCTGGTTTGCTCTAAGGACTCTGAGTTGAGCTAAACTATTGGCGTTTTGTTTTTTCCATGCTGTGCCTGCTTTTTTAAGCCTCGCATGGAGCACATGC